>CAZDGR010000052.1:0-15678 GCA_964504845.1 uncultured Rhizobium sp.
CCGAAATGGTGATCGAGAAGGCCAAGCGCCTGGTCGAGCACAAGAAGGACGTGGTGATCCTGCTGGACTCGATCACGCGCCTGGCGCGCGCCTACAACACCGTGGTGCCGTCGTCGGGCAAGGTCCTGACCGGCGGTGTCGACGCCAACGCGCTGCAGCGCCCGAAGCGCTTCTTCGGCGCCGCCCGCAACATCGAGCACGGCGGCTCGCTGACGATCATCGCGACCGCGCTGATCGATACCGGCAGCCGCATGGACGAGGTGATCTTCGAAGAGTTCAAGGGCACCGGCAACTCGGAAATCATCCTCGACCGCAAGCTCTCCGACAAGCGCACCTTCCCCTCGATCGACATCACCAAGTCGGGCACCCGCAAGGAAGAGCTGCTGGTCGACAAGGGCCAGCTCGCCAAGATGTGGGTGCTCCGCCGCGTGCTGATGCCGATGGGCCCGGTCGACGCGATGGAGTTCCTGCTCGACAAGCTCAAGCACTCGAAGACCAACAACGACTTCTTCCAGGCGATGAACACCTGAGCCGGAAGACAGGCGCGAGACGAAGAAGGGCGGGAGAGATCCCGCCCTTCTTGCTTTCAGGCCGCTTGAACCTCGGCGGCAATCCGCCGGCCCTCGGCCGCCTCGACTTGCGCAAGATCGTACGCTGTCTGCAAGTTCATCCAGAACGCGGCGTCGTTTCCAAAGAAGCGGGCGAGCCTGAGCGCGGTTTCCGCGGTCAGCGCGCGCCTTCCTCCGATGACGTCGTTGATCCGCTGCGGCGGGACGCGCAGCTTGAGGGCCAGGGCCGTTCCGGAGAGGCCGCGAGCCTCCAGCTCCTCCTTGAGGATCAGGCCAGGATGGACGGCGAAGGAGAGCGCCGCCGCCTTAGTGGTAGTCGACGATCTCGACGTCTTGCGCATGGCCGTCCTCGAATTTGAATACCAACCGCCACGGCCCGTTGATGGTCATGGCCCAACAGCCGCGGCGATTTCCGGTCAGCTTGTGAAGACCGACGCTCGCCAGCGGGCTAAGGCTGGCTAGCGAGGTTGCCGCCTGAAGGGCGGCCAACCTCGCTCTCGCCTTGCTCTCGTCCAGGCCCCGGAACTTGCTGCGGCCGGTCTCGGCGAAGAGACGCGTGTCGCGGTTCCGGAACGAGACGATCATTCGGTCGGCAGTTTAGAACGCGCCGCGTGCCACGGCAAGCATTCTGCCTATCCGTTGTTGGCGAACGCCTTTGCCACCGCGGGGCGGGCGGCCATGCGGGAGGCCCAGGCTTTCACGTTGGCGAGGCCGGGCGCCGCGTCGATCAGCGCCTTCCGCGCCGCGACCACGGGATAAAGCGCGATGTCGGCGATCGAGCATTCCCCGGCGATGTAGTCCTGGCCTTCGAGCTGCTTGTCGACGGCGCCGAGCTGGGTCAGCAGCCGCTGCTCGAAATAGGCGGTGTTGCCCGCGTCCTTCACCGGCACGTGGGTCGAGACGTAGAAGATGCTCGACGAGGTCGGCGCCACGTCGGTGGTCGCCTGCATGAACCACTGATAGGCGAGCGCCCGCTTGGCCGGGTCCTTCGGGATGAGCTTGCCCGACTTCTCGGCGGCGTAGAGCACGATCGCGCCCGACTGCGCCAGCGTCACCGGCTTGCCGCCCGGGCCGTCCGGATCGACGATCGCCGGGATCGCGCCGGCCGGGTTGATCTTCAGGTACTCGGGCTTCTTGCCGTCGCCCTTGGCGAGGTCGAGCTTGTGCACCTTGTAGGCAAGCCCGCACTCCTCGAGCGCGACGGTGGCGCGCCGGCCGTTGCCGGTGGACGCGGTGTAGAGTTCGATCATTGGGTGTTTCCGTGGTTGGGGGGATTGGCGATGCCGGCACCCTAGCCCCAATGCGTCGGGTTGGACATGGGCCGACCGGAGGTCGTAACTTTAAGGAGTCCTCACAACCTCACGCAAGGGACGGCGATGACGCTCGATGCGGCCGACCAAATGCCGGCGACGCCGTCCTCCAGCATCTGGTCGCGGGCGCGCTCGATCGTGCGGCTCCGGGGCGAGCTCGAGGAGCGGCCCTGCCCGCTCTGCGGCTCGGCCGAGCGCTGGCCGGTGGTGCGCTACGAGCGCTTCTTCCTGCCGATCGAGGTCGCGATGTGCCGGGGCTGCGGCTTCGTCTATGCCGCGCGCATGTTCGACGCCGCTGGCGCCGAGCGTTTCTACCAGCGCACGTATGCCGACCTGATGTACGACCGCCGGCCGGACGTGACCAAGGAGATGATCGACTCCAGCGCGCACCACGGCCGCTTCCATCTGGATCGCATCAACGAGATCGTGCCGAAATTCTCCGGCGTGCTCGATGTCGGCGCCGGCTTCGGCCACTTCCTAGCGGAGTGCCGCAAGCAGGGCGCTCAGGTCTATGGCAGCGAGCCCGGCGACGACCGCCTCGCCTATGCGCAGCACGATCTCGGCCTCGGCGACGCTGTGACCGCCGAGCCGTTCGAGACCGGACGGCCGCCGCCCTTCGCGCCCGACCTCGTCACGATGTTCCACACGCTCGAGCACCTGCTCGACCCGCTTGTGGCGCTGAGGCGCGCGCACCGGCTGATGACGCCGGATGGATGGCTCGTCGTCGAGGTGCCCGACCTGATGGGTCCGTGGGCCAGCCACGGCGTCGCCTTCGTCTACATCGGTCACTGCACCTACTTCACCGAGGCGTCGCTGACTCAAGCTCTGGCGCAGGCTGGCTTCGCCGTCCGCCATGCGACGCGCGCCGCCGAACCCGGCATCTACCCGGCGAACCTCCGCGTCTTCGCCAAGAAGGGCGAGCCCGGCGCGCTCCCGCCGCCGCCGGACATCGACGCCGTGCGCGCCCATGTGAGGGCGCATCTGCACGCGTGGTCGCTCGACAACGGCTATCCGGCGTGGGCGCTGAAGCTGGTGAAGGCGGTGCTCGGCGTCTGAGCGCTATTCGCCGACGCGGGCGATCCTGAGTACGTTGGTCGCGCCGGGCGTGCCGAAGGGGACGCCGGCGGTGATCACCAGGCGCTGGCCCTGCTCGGCGATCCCTTCGGTGCGGGCGGCCTCGGTCGCGGTCTGCACCATCTCGGTGAAGGTCGAGATGTCGTGGGTCAGCACCCAGTGCACGCCCCAGAGGAGGGCCAGCTTGCGCGCGGTTCCCGGCCTCGCGGTCAAGCCCAGGATCGGAACGTCAGGGCGCTCGCGCGCGGCGCGGAGCGCGGTCGAGCCCGACATCGTGAAGGTCGCGATGCAGGCGGCCGAGATCGTGTGGCCGACCTGGCGCGCGGCGGCCGAGATCGCATCCGCCGCGGTCGGCTCCGGCTCGGGATGCACGGCGTCGAGAATGGTTCGGTAGAGCGTGTCCTGCTCGGTGCGCTGGATGATGCGGTCCATGATCGAGACCGCCTCGACCGGATACCTGCCGGACGCGGTCTCGCCCGAAAGCATCACCGCATCGGCACCGTCGTAGACGGCGGTCGCGACGTCGGAGGCCTCGGCGCGGGTCGGCGAGGGCGAGCCCATCATCGACTCCAGCATCTGCGTCGCGACGATGACCGGCGTGCCCGACTGGCGGCAGGCGCGCACGATCCGCTTCTGGATCGACGGCACATCCTCGGGCGGAAGCTCGACGCCGAGGTCGCCCCTGGCGACCATCACGCCGTCGCACATGTCGATCAGCTCATCCAGATGCTCGATCGCCGACGGCTTCTCCAGCTTGATCACGATGCCGGCACGGCCGGCGATCAGCTTCTTGGCTTCCGCCACGTCCTCGGGCCGCTGCACGAAGGACAGCGCCACCAGGTCGACGCCGAGGTCGAGGCCGAAGGCCAGGTCGCGGCGGTCCTTGTCGGTGATCGGCGACAGCGGCAGCACGACGTTGGGCACGTTGACGCCCTTGCGGTCGGATATCCGGCCGCCGGTCACCACCTCGGTCTCGGCGAAGCCGGGACCGTGGCTGATCACGCGGAGCCTGAGCTTGCCGTCGTCGACCAGCAGGTCGGTGCCGACGTCGATCGCGGCGAAGATCTCGCGATGAGGCAGATGCGCGCGTCCGGCGCCGCCGGGCGTCGCATCGAGGTCGAGACGGAAGCGCTGGCCGGCGACGAGCTCGGCCGAGCCGCCGTCGAAGGTGCCGACGCGGAGCTTCGGCCCCTGCAGGTCCATCATGACGCCGATCGGCCGCCTGGTCTCGCGCTCGAGCGCGCGGATGATCTCGAAACGCTCGCGATGGTCGTCGAAGCTGCCGTGGCTGAAGTTGAAGCGGAACACGTCGGCGCCGGCGGCGAAGAGCTTCCGCAGCATCTCCGGCGTCGAGGTCGCAGGGCCGACGGTGGCGACGATCTTGGCGTTGCGGTGGCGGCGCATGAAGGACCGGGAAAAATTCAGGCGGATGCGACGCTTAAGACGATGGCCCGCCTTGCCGGGAGAGTAAAGCGCCGCCTTCTCGGGCCTTTAGGCCGCGACCTGGGGCGCGACCGGCATCGGGCGGCGCAGCGCGCCGCGGGCGCACCAGGCCATGTCCTCGTCGATCTCGTAGGTGTCGCACCAGACCAGGGAGTTCGGGCTGACGCTGCCGTCGGTCATGACGAAGTCGGCGCCGTGCTCGACATGGTCGAAGCCGTAGTCGGCGGCGAGGCCCTTCTCGACCACCTGGACGGTCTTGACCCAGGCGACGTCATAGTCGAGCGGCTTCACCGCATAGGCGAGGAAGGTGACGGCGCGCCTGAGAATCCGCGACAGCTTGATGCCGGTGGCGCCCGGGCCGCGAAAGCGCGGATGGACCCAGCCGCCGCCGCTGATCCCGACCCGCCCGCGGATCTCCGAGGCCGCGGGGCCGGCGAAGGTGCTGGCGCAGAAATGGCCTGGGCCGAAGAGGCGCATCGTCTCCGCCTCCTCGCGCAGCGAGGCGCAGCTGACGATGCGGGTGGCGGCGGTCATCGCGATCTCGCCGTTCTGGTCGAGGCCGGCGATCCAGAAGGCGTTGTCGGGGGTCAGCGCATGGTGGTCGGGATCGTAGAGCGGGGCAAGGCGGGCGCCGGAGTCCACATGCTCGCTGAAGACCCGGCGCAGCACGCCGAAATCGGTCTGCGGGTAGAGCCAGACGCCGCGGTCGCGGGCGTGCTGGTCGATCGCGGTCAGCGCGCGGGCGTGGTCGGAATGGCAGCGGGGGAGCCGGGACACGAGCTCGGGGAGCCGGACCGTCTTGAGCATCGTCACGAAGGACCTCCGTCCGTGGGGGCGCAACGACCTTAGGGTGTAAGTGTAACCGGTTTTGCAGTAGTACGGTAAGATCGTGTTCCCATTTGTAATCGCGCGTAAATCGCCGCGACCGCCGCTCGTCTAGGCAGCCCCGGGTGGCGGGAGTAGGGTGCGCCCCATGCAGTTTCCGGCGCTTCCCGACTTCGAGCCCGGCTGGGTCTGGCTGGTGGGCGCCGGCCCCGGCGACCCCGGGCTCCTGACCGCGCTGGCGCTGAAGGCGCTCGGCGAGGCGGATGCCGTGGTCTACGACGCGCTGGTCGACGAGCGGACGCTGAAGCTCGCCCGGCCCGGCGCGCTGCTCGAATTCGCCGGCAAGCGCGGCGGCAAGCCGTCGCCGAAGCAGCCCGACATCTCCCAGCGTCTGGTCCGGCTCGCCCGCGAGGGCAAGCGCGTGCTGCGCTTGAAGGGCGGCGATCCCTTCGTCTTCGGCCGCGGCGGCGAGGAGGCCCTGGCGCTGGTCGCGGCCAAGGTGCCGTTCCGCGTCGTCCCCGGCGTGACCGCCGGGATCGGTGGCCTTGCCTACGCCGGCATCCCGGCGACCCACCGAGACGTCAACGAGGCGGTGACCTTCGTCACCGGCCACAACGTCTCGGGCGACGTGCCGGACGGGATCGACTGGCCGGCGCTGGCCAGGGGCGCGCCGGTGCTGGTGTTCTACATGGCGCTCAAGCATCTGCCGCAGATCCGCGATCGCCTGATCGAAGGCGGCAGGCCGGCGGACGAGCCGGCGGCGGTGGTGAGCCATGCCGCGACCGAGAGGCAGCGGACGCTGGTGACCACGCTGGCAGCCCTGGTCGAGGACGCGGAAGCGGCGAGGATGGAGCCGCCGGCGATCGTCGTCGTCGGCCCGGCGGTGAAGATGGCAGCCGGTCTCGACTGGATCGGCGCGATGAACGGCCGAGCGCTCGATCCCGATCCGCTGAAGCTGAAGGCGCGCCGGGAAGCAAGCTGATGCTCAGCGCGATGACGCAGCTCGGAGACCCTCTCCTTGGGGGAGAGGATGCGAGGCGAAGCCGAGCGGGTGAGGGGAAGCCTCTCCACCTCGCTGCGCTTCGCGCGCAGAGTCTCGCTGCAGCCGCTTCCCCTCACCCGGCTCACTGGCGTTCGCCACCCTCTCCCCCAAGGAGGGGGTTGCATGAGAGCGTCGTGACGGTCCTGCACTGATGCTCAAGGACTATCGCATCCGTGCCGCGATCATCCTTCTCGCGGCGACGCTGATCGGCGGCACCGCGCTGCTGGTCTCGTGGCTGCGCTCGCCCGAATACGCGGGTGCTACGATCGGCGGGCCGTTCTCGCTGATCGACCAGACCGGGAAGCGTGTCACCGAGCAGGACTTCCGCGGCAAGCTGATGCTGATCTACTTCGGCTTCGTCTTCTGCCCCGATGCCTGCCCGACGGCGCTGACCAACATGACGGATGCGATCGAGCTTCTCGGTCCCGCTGGCGACGACGTGACGCCGGTCTTCATCTCGGTCGATCCCGAGCGCGACACGGTCGAGGTGCTGAAGGACTATGCCGAGGCCTTCCATCCGCGCCTCAAGGCGCTGACCGGCACGATGGAGGAGATCCAGAAGGTCGCGAAGGAGTACCGCATGTACTTCAAGAAGGCGGCGGAAACCGCGCCGGGCGAGTATCTCGTCGATCACTCCTCGATCGTGTTCCTGATGAGCCGCGAGGGCCGCTACCTCACGCACTTCACCCACATGACGCTGCCGGAGCCGATGGCGGCGGAGATCAAGAAGCGGCTGTGACGGCACGCAGAAGCGCGCGCGGGCTCATCGTCGCAGCCGCGGCCTCGGGATCCGGCAAGACGACGCTGACGCTGGCGCTGCTTCGGCTTCTCGCGCGATCGGGCTCCAGGGTCGCCTCGGCCAAGGTCGGGCCCGACTACATCGACCCGGCCTTCCATGCGGCGGCGAGCCGTCGCGCCTGCCTCAACCTCGATCCCTGGGCGATGCGCGGAGAGACTCTCGCGGCAACGCTCTCGCTGCTCGAGGAAGACGCCGAGCTGATCGTCTGCGAAGGCGTGATGGGACTCTTCGACGGCATCGGCGCCGAGGGCTTGGGCTCGACCGCCGACCTTGCCGCGATCACCGGCTGGCCGGTGGTGATGGTGCTCGACGTCGGCGGCCAGTCGTCGACGGCGGCGGCGGTGCTCGCCGGCCTCGCGCGCCATCGCGCCGATGTGCGCGTCGCCGGCGCGATCCTGAACCGCGTCGGCTCGGATGCGCATGCGGCGACGATCATGGAGGCGATCCGGCGCACGCTTCCCGATGTCGCGGCGCTGGGATCGATCAAGCGCTCGCCGTCGCTGGCGCGGCCCGAACGCCATCTGGGCCTGGTGCAGGCACGCGAGCAGACGGATCTCGAAGCCTTCCTCGATGCGGCGGCTCGGACGATCGAGGCGTCGCTCGACGTCTCGTCGCTGATCGCGCTCGCGAAGCCGGCGACGATCGCGCCCGCCGCGACGGCGCCGGGCGTGAAGCCGCCTGGCGTGAAGCCGCTGGGCCAGCGCGTCGCGCTCGCCGACGATCTCGCGTTCTCGTTCGCCTATCCCGGCATGCTGGCGGGCTGGCGACAGGCCGGCGCCGAGCTCCTGCCGTTCTCGCCGCTCGCCGACGAGGCGCCGGACGCGCGCGCGGACGCGGTGTTCCTGCCCGGCGGATATCCCGAGCTTCATGCCGGCAGGCTCGCGCAGGGCGACCGATGGAAGTCCGGCCTCGCCGAGGCCGCGGCGCGCGGCGCGGCGATCTACGGCGAGTGCGGCGGCTACATGGCGCTGGGGCGGGGCCTCGTCGATGCGTCCGGCGCACGGCACGCGATGGCCGGCCTCCTGCCGGTCGAGACCTCCTTCGCCGACCGGAAGCTGCATCTGGGATATCGCGAGATCGCGACCGCATCCGCAACGCCGCTCGGCCCTGCCGGTGCCGGCTTCCGCGGTCACGAGTTCCATTACGCAAGCGAGACCGGCGCGGCGGGAGACCCCCTGTTCCAGGCCGCCGACGCCCATGGCCGTGACCTGGGACGGCTTGGCCGGACGCAGGGCTCCGTCTTCGGTTCCTTCCTCCACCTGATCGACCGTCGCTGACGGAAGCAGCGCCAAGGGGATAGCGGTCTCGCGGCTTGAATTATTCAACCATTAAGTTGAATATTGAACCATGAACCTGGACCATACCCTGATGGCTCTGGCCGACCCGACGAGGCGGGCGATCCTTGCGCGCCTGGCGATCGGCGAGGCCCGGGTGACCGAGATCGCCCGGCCCTTCATCACCAAGCCCTTCGGGATGTCGCTGAGTGCCGTCTCCAAGCACATCCAGGTGCTGGAACGGGCGGATCTGGTGGTGCGCCGGCGGCAGGGCCGCGAGCACCTGCTGTCGTTCAACCGGAAGCCCCTCGACGCCGCGACGCACTGGATGGAGAACCAGCGGACCCTGTGGACGGCGCAGCTGGAGGCGCTGGACCCGCCCGGCGCCTTGCGATCGCTGTAAACCATCCGTTAACCATCTCGGGTCGAGACTGTCCCAGGCGTGATGGCGCCGCCGAAGGTCCATGCTACCTTCGGTTGGCCTTCGTCCCAAATTGAAGAGACCTCGAGTACCTCCATGTCCCGCCCCGGTCTTCCGGTCGCGACCTCGTTGAGGCCGCTGGTCGATCTTCACCGGGAAGCGGCCATCGTCGTCGATGCCGACGCGGCGATCCTCGCCGCCAACGCGCGGGCGGCGGTCACGCTCGGCGCCTATGGCGGCGTCGGCACGCTGCTCGACCTGGTGGCGGAGACGCCCGAGGAGATCATCGAGCTGCTCCGCCGCGTGATCGACGGCCCCGGCACGATGCCGGTCGGCCTGACCTTGCGTCGCGACGGCCGCATCGAGCCGCGCATCCTGCGCGGCGCCGGCATCGGCATCCACGACGGACGCCGCGCCTGCCTCCTGGTGATGTCGACCGCGCTTGCCGACACGCCGTGGGACGAGCAGTCGCTGCGCGAGAAGGCGGCCGACCTCTCGCGCCTCAACGCCCAGCTGGTCGAGGCCAAGCAGCGGGCCGAGGAAGCCAACCAGAGCAAGACCGAGTTCCTGGCGCGCGTCAGCCACGAGCTGCGCACGCCGCTGAACGCGATCATCGGCTTCTCCGAGATAATGACGCAGGGAATGTTCGGTGCGATCGAGCCGCCGCGCTACGCGGCATATGTGCGCGACATCCTGGTCAGCGGCCGCCACCTGCTCGAGCTCGTCAACGACGTGCTCGATCTCTCGAAGATCGAGGCCGGCAAGATGACCTTGCGCGAGGCCGAGATCGACCTTCCGGTCTTCGTGCCGCAGATCATCCGTCTTGTCGAGAAGGCCGCAGCCGAGAAGCAGCTGACGCTCGAGGTGAATCTGGCGGACGAGCTGCCGAGGCTGAACGCCGACCAGCGCGCCCTCCGCCAGATGCTGCTGAACCTGCTGTCGAATGCGATCAAGTTCACGCTTCCGGGAGGCGGCGTCAGCCTCGCGATCGCGGTGAAGGCGGGCCGGCTCACCGTCGCCGTGGAGGACAGCGGCATCGGCATCGCGCCCGAGAACATCGCCGGCTGCTTCCGCCCGTTCGACCAGGTCGACAACGTGCTGACGAGACGCTTCGAGGGCTCGGGCCTGGGGCTCGCGATCACGAAGGCGCTGATCGAGCTCCATGGCGGCGAGATCGACCTCGCCTCGACCGTCGGCGTCGGAACCCAGGTGACGCTGGCGTTCCCCGCCCACCGCTCCAGGGTGTAGCCAGCCGCAGGCAGGGGCAACTTCTGCGTGCCGAGGTTCCTTCCTGGCGCTCTTTCGTCGGATCATTCATAAGATTTTTACGCGGCAGCGCGAGGATCGGGCCGCGTTCGCGATCCGCAGGGAAAGCCGTGAAAGTCCAGCAAGCCTTTCGCTCCGGCCACATCGTCGTCGCCATCGTGCTTGCGCTCGTGGTCTTGGTCGTCCTCTCGAAGACCTATCTTGTCTGGCGCGCCCACGGCGATGCGCTGGCCCGGGCCGAACGCGACACGCGCAACGCCTCCGCCGTCCTCGCCGAGCATGCGTCGCGAACCCTCGATGGCGTCGCCCGCGCCCTCGGCGCCGTGGCCGATCTTCGCGCCGATGTCGAGGCGGGACGCGTCAGCGATCCGTCGGCGGTTCACGACGCGCTCCGCGCCATCCACGGCGCATCGCCGGTGATCCTCGGCGTCGGCTGGACCGACGCCGGCGGAAACCGGCTCACCTCGTCGCTGTTCCGCGACCCGCCGCCGCTCAACATCGCCGACCAGGAGCCGTTCCGGTTCCACGTCACGCACCCCGACGCCGGCCTCCACGTCTCGACGCCGTTCCGCTCGCGCATCGACGGCACCTGGATCATGCCGGTGTCCCGCAGGCTGGTCGATACGGACGGGCAATTCGCCGGCATCGCCAACGCCATCCTCCGCCTGGACTACTTCATCGACTTCTACAGGGCGATCAACCTCGGGCCGGGCACCGAGGTGATCCTCGCCCGAAGCGACGGCATCGTCCTGCTGCGCGTGCCGATGGTCGTGGACTGGATCGGCCGGTCGCTCCTGGGATCGATGATGTTCCGGGGGCAGACGATCGGGCCCGTCCCGGAAAACCTCGCGACGACGAGCCCGACCGACGGGCGAGACCGCATCCTCGCCTATCGCGCGACCTCCGAGTTCCCCTTGGTCATCGCCGCGACCATGCTCCGCATGGATGCGTTCGCGCCGTTCCGCGACGAGCTCCTGTGGGCGCTCGTCGAGGGCTCCCTGATGATCGGCGCGCTGCTCGCCGGCGGCTGGATCATCGCCACCGTCGTCCGCCGCCGCGCCGCCGCGGCGCGCGAGCTCGCCGAGACCGGAGCCTTGCTGGAATCGGTCTTCGCCGTCACCAACCAGGCGATCATCGTCTTCGATCCCGATCGCCGCGCGGTCGCCTGGAACGAACGGTGCGCGGACTACTTCGGCGAGGCGCTGAAGCTCGGCAAGGGCGCGCCGCTGCACGAGATGCTGCGTGTGCTCGCGGTCAACGGCGAGTACGGCAGCCGCGACGTCGACGCCAGCGTCGCCGAGCGTCTCGCGGCCGCCCAGGCCGGCAAGGCGGTGCGCTACGAGCGCCAGCGTCCGAACGGCATGACCATCGAGGTGAGCTGGCTGCCGCTGCCCAACGGCTTCCTGGCGATCGCCCACAGCGACATAACGCATCTCAAGCGGGCCGAGAAATCCCTTCGCGAAAGCGAGGCGCTGGCGGCACGCACCCTCGCGCGCCTGAAGGACGCGGTCGACAGCCTCGCCGATCCATTCTTCCTCTGGGACGCCGAGGAGCGCCTAGTGGTGGCGAACAGGACCGCCGTCGGCGGTCCGGGCGGCGACGCGCTGGTCCCGGGCATCACGCTCGCGGACGCGATCGCCATTCGCGTCAGGTCGGGCCGGTTCGCCGCCGCCGCCGGGCGCGAGGAAGCCTACATCCAGGAGCGGCTGGACCAGATCCGCCGGGCCGACGGCAACGTCGTGGAGATCCAGCTCGTCGACGGAACCTGGCTCGCGACCTGGGACCGCCGTACCCAGGAGGGCGGCATCGTCAGCCTCCGCGTCGACATCACCAAGGCGAAGCTGCGCGAGGCCGAGCTGGCCGCCGCCCGACTGACGGCCGACGCGGCGAGCCGGGCCAAGTCCGACTTCCTTTCGCGCATGAGCCACGAGCTCCGCACGCCGCTCAACGCCGTGATCGGCTTCTCGCAGATGCTGCAGATCGACCGCGTCGGCACCATGACGGACCGCCAGCGCAGCTACTGCCGGGACATCGAGGAGGGCGGTCGCCACCTGCTGGCGCTCGTGGACGACGTGCTCGACCTCGCGCGGATCGAGTCCGGCAAGGACCGCATGTCGCTCGAGCGCGTCGCCGCGTCCGACGCACTCGAGAGCCTCAAGCGCGCGATGACCGTGATCGCCGAGCGCTCGGGCATCGCGCTGCGCGTCGCCGATCCGATCGGCGTCCCCGACTGCCGCGCCGACGACATGCGGCTCCATCAGGTCCTGCTCAACCTCGTTTCCAATGCGATCAAGTACAACCGCAGCGGCGGATCCGTCGACGTCTCGGCCGAGGCGATGCCGGGAGACAAGGTCCGCTTCGTCGTCGCCGACACCGGCATCGGCATCTCGGAGGCCGCGCAGAAGGAGATGTTCGAGCCGTTCCACCGGTTCGGCCAGGAATTCTCCGGCATCGACGGCACCGGCATCGGGCTCGCGATCTGCCGCCGTCTCGCCGAGGCGATGGGCGGGTCGATCGGCTTCACGAGCGCGGTCGGGGCCGGCAGCACCTTCTGGATCGAGATGCCCGCCGATCGATCGGCGCTGCCGGCGCTGGCGGCGGCTGCCGACGCCGGAGCCGACGCGGCATCGATGCCGGAAGTCCCGCCCGTCGGCGGATCGATCCTCTACATCGAGGACAATCCCTCCAACATGAGGCTCATGGAGCTGATGGTCTCGGTCCTGCCGGGGGTCGCGCTCCTCACGGCGACGACGCCCCGCCTCGGCCTCGATCTCGCGCGGACGCACCGGCCCGACCTGATCCTGCTCGATCTGCATCTGCCCGGGATGAACGGCTACGAGGCCCTGGCGCACTTGAAGGCGATGCCGGAAACCGCCTCGATCCCGGTGATCGCGCTGACGGCCGCGGCCATGCCGAGCGACGTCCGTCGCGGCCTCGCCGCCGGATTCTTCCGCTACCTCACCAAGCCGATCGACGTGAAGGAGCTCCTGTCGGCGATCGGCGAGTGCCTGCCGTCGGCGGGCCGCAACGACATCGCGATCTGATGCCGAAGGCGGGGCCTTCGGACGTGACGGCTTTCAGGCGTGAACGTGCCGGCGCTCGGCTTCCGGGATCCGGCGGACGATCAGACGATAGGCGGCCAGCGTCGCAAGCCCCATCACGCAGACGAATCCGGCGAGCGCCCGCGGCGTGCCGTCGAAGGCGAGCGCCACGGCCATGCCGAGCGTGGCGCTGGTCAGCGACTGGAAGAAGCCGATCAGCGACGACGCGGTGCCGGCGACGCGGGGAAACGGCGTCAGCGCGCCGGCGATCGCCTGCGGGCCCGAGATCGAGAAGAAGCACATGAAGACCATCATCGGCGCGATCAGCGTCGCCACATGGGCGAAGCCCAGGAAGGCGAAGACCGCGAGCAGGATGCCGCCGGCGGCGACGCCGAAGGTGCCGACCTCGAGCGTGCGATCGAGGCCGAGCCGGGTGCTGAGCCGGCCCGACAGCGTGTAGCCCGAGAGCGCGCCGAGCGCGATCACGCCGAACACCGCGCCGAAGTAGGCGGCGGGAATGCCGAGCACCTCGATCACGACGAAGGCGATGCCGGAGAGGTAGGCGCCGAGCCCGCCGAAGAGGCAGCAGTTGATCAGCATGTATCCGACGAAGACGCGGCTCTTCAGCAGCATGGTCGCGGTTTCGAGGATGCGCCGGGGCCTGAGCGCCAGGCTGTCCTTCTGGCGCACCGACTCGCCGAGGAACGCCGTCACCAGGACCAGCAGCGCAAGCCCGTAGGCCGTGACGAAGACGAAGCTCGCCCGCCAGCCGAAATTCGCCTGCAGCAGGCCGCCGACGATCGGCGCCAGGATCGGGCCGATCGACAGCACCATTCCCATCAGGGCCAGCACGCGGCCCGCCGCCTCGCGCTCGTGCAGGTCGCGCACCATCGCGCGCGCCAGCACCGGACAGCAGATCGAGCCGAACGTCTGCAGGAAGCGCGCTGCTATCAGCTGCTCGATCGACTGCGCGAACATGCAGGCGGCCGACGCGCCGACATAGAGCGCCAGACCCGCGATCAGCAGCGGCCGGCGGCCGAAACGGTCCGACAGCGGCCCATAGAAGAGCTGGCCGATCGCGCCGCCGAAGAAGGCGAGGCTCAAGGTAAGCTGGACTGCCGCCATGTCGACCGCGAAGTGCTCGCGGATCGCCGGCATCGACGGCAGATAGGTGTCGGTGGTGAACGGGCCCGCCGCGGTGAGCAGGCCGAGCAGCAGGACGAGGAGACGGCTGTCGCGATGGAGCATCAGGCGGCCGGTCTTCAAGCGGTGAGCGCTGCAGTGATGATGATCTCGACCAGGTCGCCTTCCGGCATCACCGACTGGACGAAGGAGCGGACCGGCCCGAAGCCGTCCGGCATCCACGAAGCCCAGGCGCGGTCGAAGGCCGGCTTGTTGTCGTGGTCGGTGACGACGATCTCGGCCTTGACGATGCGGGTGCGGTCGAGCCCGGCATCCTTCAGGTAGCGATCGAGCACGCCGAGCGCGCCCAGCGTCTGGTCCGAGATGTCGAGCGACTTGTCGGGCGACGTCGCGACCGCCCAGAGGAATCCGCCGCCGCCGGGCAGGCGATATATGGCGACCGCCGACTTGCTCGGCAGCGTCTTGTTGGGAATGCGGGTGATGTCGGACATGGGGGACCTCAAGGGGAGGGGCGCGAAGCGGCGTGAAGCGATCAATACGGCGTGCCGTCCTTGCGCAGGAAGCGGAAGCGGCCGTCGGCCTGGAACTCGGCCTTCAAGTCGATGTCGGGGTACTCGCCGGAATCGCCCGGAGTGCGGTCGCCGACGACGAGCAGCAGCACATCCTTGGCCGTGCGATTGAGAAAGTGGTGGCCGTTCCGCGTGCCGCAGGGAAAGCACGCGCACATGCCGGGCCGCATCACTTCCTCGCCGGCGTCGGTGACCATCACCGCCTCGCCCTCGAGGACGTAGACGAACTCGTCCTGCTTCAAGTGCCAATGGCGCTGCGAGGAAACGCCGCCCGGCTCGATCCGGGTCAGGTTGACGCCGAAATTCTTCAAGCCGCCGTGATCGCCGACGCGGCGGTTCCAGCGCTTGGCCGCTTGGGTCCGCCAGGGCTCGGGATAGCCCGTGCTGTTGCTCTCCGGAAGCGATTTGGGGTCGAAACCCGAGGGTCTGGTCACGCGTGTCTCCCCTGCTGTTGCTCTCCGCAATGTCACCGGCGGACGGCTTGCCCCGCAAGGGGTGATGGCGCAGCATTGCACTCGAGAGGGTTCGGAGGCTTCCATGATCGCGCGTCGCGTCGCTCTCTGGTTCGCCCTCGGCATCCTTGTTGCCGAACCGCTTGCGGCGCAGACCGTCGATATCGGCCCGAAGGAAATCGGCGGCGTCGTCAGGGGGCCGGGCGGTCCCGAGGCCGGTGTCTGGGTCATCGCCGAGACCGACGGGCTTCCGACGAAGTTCGCGCGCATCGTCGTCACCGACGACCAGGGACGCTATCTGGTGCCCGATCTGCCGGCGGCCAACTACTCGGTCTGGGTGCGCGGCTACGGCCTCGTGGATTCCGCCAAGCAGTCGGCGCAGCCGGGCGCCACCATCAATCTGACCGCGACGCCGGCGCCGGACGAGAAGACCGCCGCCAAGGTCTATCC
>CAZDGR010000053.1:0-15542 GCA_964504845.1 uncultured Rhizobium sp.
GGTCAAGCAGAACACCAACGGCCAGGTCACGATCGACATCAAGCCTGCCTCCCAGCTGTTCAACCTGCGCACGTCGGCAGAGGCGCTTCAGCTTGGTACACTGGATCTTTGCTGGAGCGATCTCGGCACGCTCGCCAACTGGCAGCCGCAGTTCGGCTTCGTCTCGATGCCGTTCCTGTTCAACGACTACGATCACGTGAAGAGGGTCCTGTTCGGCCCGATCGGCGAGCAGATCGCCAAAGAGACCAAGGACACGCTCGGCGTCGAGGTTCTGTCTCTCGGTGCCTCGGGCTTCCGCGTCTTCCTGTCGAAGAAGGCGATCGCCAAGGCCGAGGACTGCCGCGGCATCAAACTGCGTGTGCCGGAAATCCCGACCTGGGTCGAGATGGCGAAGGCGCTAGGCGCCAACCCGACGCCGATCCCTGCGGGCGAGATCTATACTGCGCTGCAGACCGGCGTCGTCGACGCAATCGAGGTGCCCGCCGACTTCATCGTCTCGGCCAAGAGCTACGAGGCTGCGGGCTTCGTTACGCGTACGCACCACATATTCACCGAAGTCTCGATGTTTGCCAGCGCCAGGAAGATGGGGACGCTTCCGCCGAATGTGCAGAAGGCGGTTCGGGACGCGGCGATCGAGCAGGTTCAGAAGCACATGTGGGCCGCGAACCTCAAGGAGCAGGAGGACGCGTGGAACTTCCTGGCTTCTAAGATCAAGGCCAACGCTACGCCGGATATCCCTTCGTTCCGCTCGAAGATGGGACCGGTTCTGGATGGCTTCATCGCCAAGGCGGGTCCGAAGGCGAAGGCGTACATCGAGGCTGTTCAGAAAGCGTAGCGGTCGAGGATGAACCAATAAGGCCCTGCAGGGCCGTAACACGGAGGGGGCGAATGAATATTACAAGGCGAAAGCTCTTGGGCTACGGCGCTGCGGGCGTCCTGGCGATGCCATACGTGGCCAAGGCGCAAGCGCAGCCGATCCGACTCGTCTTCTCGCACCATATCCCGACGAGCCACTTGGCCCACCGGACGGCCGAGAGATTCGCGGCGGACGTCAACAAGGGCACCAACGGTCAGGTGACGATCGACATCCGGCCGGCGTCCCAGCTGTTCAATCTCAGGACCTCGGCCGAGGCGCTCCAGCTCGGCACGCTCGACTTCGCCTGGACCGACCTCGGTACGCTCGCCAACTGGCAGCCGCAGTTCGGCTTCACCTCGGTGCCGTTCCTGTTCAACGACTACGACCACGTGAAGAAGGTCCTCTACGGCCAGATCGGCACCCAAATCGTCGCCGACGTTAAGTCGACCCTCGGCGTCGACATCCTGTGCCTCGGCGCGTCGGGCTTCCGGATCTTCGTCACGAAGAAGGAGATCAAGACGGCCGACGATCTGCGCGGCATCAAGCTGCGGGTGCCCGAGATCCCGGTCTATGTCGAGATGGCCCGCGCGCTCGGCACCAACCCGACGCCGATCCCCGCCGGCGAAATCTACACCGCGCTCCAGACCGGTGTGATCGACGGCTTCGAGGGCCCGGCGGACTTCGTCCAGACCGGCAAGCAGTACGAGGTTGCGAAGTTCATGACGCGGACCCACCACATCTTCACCGAGGTGTCGATGATGGGCAGCGTCAAGAAGATGGCAACGCTCCCGGCCAACGTCCAGAAGGTCATCCGCGAGGCCGCGGTCGAGGCCACCAGCAAGTGGATGTGGGAGACCAACCTCAAAGAGCAGACCGATGCCTGGAACGATCTGACGACCAAGGCGACCGCCAACGCGTCGCCGAATATCCCGTCCTTCCGCGCGAAGATGGGCCCGGTGATCGACAGCTTCGTCGCCAAGGCCGGCCCGAAGGCCAAGGCCTACATCGAGGCGGTGCAGGCCGCCGGCAAGGCCTGATCGTTTTCAGTGAAGGAACCGAACACCCCCGGCCGCGGCCGGGGGTGTTTCTTTTGAGTCCCCGATGAATTCTGCATCAGATCCTCTCTCGGTCGCGGCCCGGCCGATCTTTGGCCGGCTTCGAGCGACGCTGACCTTCGTCTCTGTCGTGCTGCTCGCCTCGTACTTCGTCCTCGTTCTGCTGCAGGTCTTCTTTCGCTACGTGCTGAACGAATCCCTCTTCTGGGCCGAGGAGTTCGTGCGCGGCCTGATGCTCTGGGGCGTCATGCTGAGCTCGGCGCTGGTTGCCGCCGGCAGGGCCCATATCCGCATCGAGGTCCTAGAGCTGATGCTGCCGCCGGCCGGCCGGCGGATCGTCATGATGCTGGTCGACATCCTGACGCTGGCCTTCTGCCTGATCCTGGTCTGGGCCGGGATCGAGCTGGTCGACCGTACCTGGTTCCAGCGCTCGCCGCTGCTCGACGTGCCGAAATACTCCGTCTACCTGGCGGTCCCGATCGGCGCCGCGATCGAGGCCATCTTCATGATCATGACCTGGCAGAACCACGCTCCCTCTGGTGAGCCTGCGGACCGCACGCTATGAGCGTCGGACTGATGCTGGCGCTGTTCTTCGTGTTCATGTGCCTCGGCATGCCGATCGCCTATTGCATGGCCTTCGCCGCGATCCTGGTGATCCTGCTCGACGGCCAGCTGCCGGTCCTGATACTCGCGCAGCAGTTCTACGACTCGCTCGACAATTTCTCGCTGCTGGCGGTCCCGCTGTTCATCCTGGCCGGCGAGCTGATGAGCGTCGCTGGCATCACCGAGCGCCTGGTCGGCATGTCGAAGGCGATGATCGGTCATCTGCGCGGCGGCCTCGCCCAGGCGAACATCCTGACCAACATGTTCATGGCTGCGATCTCAGGGTCGGCGCTGGCCGACCTCGCCGCGATCGGCTCGATGATGATCCCGGCGATGAAGAAGGAAGGCTACAAGCCGGCCTTCGCGGTCGCCGTCACCGCCTGTGCCGCGATGATGGCGCCGATCATTCCGCCCAGTATTGTCGCGGTGATCTATGGTTCCGTCACCGGCGTCTCGATCGGCGCGCTGTTCCTTGGCGGCGCCACGCCCGGCCTGCTCGCCGGTGTCGCGATGATGGGCGTCACGTGGTTTCTTGCGCCGCGCGCTGGCGCGAAGACGATGCCGCGAGCGACGCTGCCGGAGGTCGTCGGCGCCACCGGTCGCGCGATTCCGGCGATGTTCATGCCGGTGATCATCATCGGCGGCATTCTCTCCGGCGCCTTCACCCCGACCGAGGCCGGCAGCGTCGCCGCGCTCTACGCGTTGATCTACGGCTTCATCGCGCGCCGTCACACATTTCCGTCGCTCTACCGCAATTTCGCCTCGGCCGCCGAGGTGACGGCGAGCGCGCTGGTGACGCTCGGCGGTGCCGCGTTGTTCAGCTGGGTCTTGAGCCGTGCCGGCGTCGGCCAGATGGCGCTGCAGACGATGCTCTCGATCACCAGCGACCCGAAGCTGGCAATGGCGGTGCTGATCGTCTTCTTCTTCCTGCTCGGCACCTTCCTCGAGCCGGTGCCGGCGCTGATCATCGTCGTGCCAATCATGGGGCCGCTGATCCAGCATCTGGGTTACGACCCCGTGCATTTCGGCGTCGTCACCATCATGCTGCTGGTGGTGGGGTCGGTGACGCCCCCGGTCGGCGTGCTCGCGATGGTCGCCTGCCGAATAGCGGGGGTCAGCTACAACTCTGTACTCGGCATGCTGTTTCCGTACATCGCGATCTGGATGGCGGTGATCTTCCTCGTGGCCTATGTGCCTGACATCGTGCTCTGGCTGCCGAGGCTGATGCAGTAGCTCTACGCGCGTGGCGCGTAGTCGGCGAGGTCGAGCGCGGTCTTTTGCCCGAGCGCGCACTCGGCGAGCAGGCGGCCGGACATAGGCCCGAGCGTGAGGCCGCCGGCGCCGAGGCCGTTGCCGACCAGCAGCCCCTCCATTTCTTTGACCGGGCCCAGCATCGGCACGAAGGACGGGCCGGTCGGGCGGAAGCCGACACGGGTCTCGAGCAGCGTCGCGTGCTTGAGGCCCGGTGCGTAGGCGAGGGCGAAGTCGAGCACTTCCTTCTGGCCGCCGGCAGTCACGCGATAGTCGAAGCCGGACCCTGTCTCGCGCGTCGCGCCGACGACCGCGCGCGAGTCGTCGAAAGCCAGCATGTAGTAGCTGTTCATCGGCAGCAGCACCGGCCAGTCCTTCGTGTCGATGCCGCGGAGTCCAAGATGGAGGATCTGCCCCTTCTGCGGCGCAACCTTCAGGTCCACGCCGAGCGGTCCCAGTATCTCCGGCGCCCAGGCACCGGCGGTGACGATCACGACGTCGCCGTCGATCGGCTCGCCGTCGCTGCCGACACAGACAGCGCGGCCCTTGTCGAGGCGCAGGCTTGCACGTTCGTTGCGATAGGTGACGCCTTTCGCGACCGCGACCTTCAGCAGTGCGGCCGAGAAGGCGCGGGCTTCGACCCGGGCCGCCCCCTCGATATGGATTGCCGGCAGATCTTCGCGGAAAGGCGGGAAGAGCGCGCGTGCCTCGGCATTGGCGAGACGGCTTACGGCACCGGCCTCCGGCTCGTTGCCGCGGCGAGCGAGGATGCGCTGTTCGGCGTTGGCGAGCTCGGCCGGATCGTCAGCGGTGATCAGCGCGCCGACCCGGCGATAGCCGTTGTTCGCTTCGCCCGCTTCCGCGAGAGCAGCGGCGAGTTCCGGATAGTACCTGGCGCTGGCGAGGCTGAGGCGAAGCCAGGCAGGCTCGTCGAGCTTGCTGGACCAGGGACAGATGATGCCGGCGCCGGCCAGCGTCGCCTTGCCCTGGTGGACAGCGTCGACGACCACGACCTCAGCGCCGGCCTTGGCCAGGTGATAGGCGGCGCTGGCACCGAGGATCCCGGCGCCGACGACGATGACGCGCATCAGGCAATCCGCTTGAGCAGGCGCTCGAACAGGACGCGGATCTCGTCGGACGGGAAGCCGAGCGTGCCGGCGCCGGCGGTCAGCTCCGTCATCGCCAGGCCCTGCACCGGGCTCGCGAAGACCCGGTCGAGAAGCCAGATGCCGGTCTCCTCGGCGAGATCGAGGATGGCCGCCTCGATCTTCTCCTGGGTTCCGGGAAGCTGGATGTGCATCGAGGTCGCCTGGGGCGGGTCAGGCGTCACATGCACGCCCGGCAGGGCGCGGATCGCGTCGGCGACGCGCCTTATCTCCTGATGGAAGATCGGCATGAGGTCGAGCCGTTCGCGCAATCCCTTCCGCGCGGCGAGCACATAGGGATAGAGCTGGAACAGCCGCCCGCCATAGCGGTGCTGCCAGAGCCGGGCCTCGTCGATCAGCTCCTTCGGCCCGGCAAGGGCCGCGCCCGAGATGCCGGCGAGGCCCTTGTAGAAGGAGACGTAGACGCTGTCGAAGAGCGAGGTGATCTCCTCGAAGCTCTTGCCGTAATAGGGCTGGCTTTCCCAGATCCGGGCGCCGTCGAGGTGGAACGGGATCCCGCGCTCCTTGGCGAGCGCCGAGACCGCGGCGATCTCCTCCCACGGCAGCAGCACGCAACCGAGCGGACGGAGCGGCATCTCCAGCACGATGACGCCGAGCTGCTCGGCGACGGCCTCGATGTCCTTCCTGCGAAACTGGCGGGAGTCGTCGCCGAGATAGCTGGCGCCGAGCCCGTGCAGCTCCCGATAGGCCTGGGACTCGTTGCGCTCGAGATGGCTCAAGGGATGAAGACCGACGGTCGGAATGCCGCTCCGGTCGCACCAGAGGCGGAGCGCGATGGTCTGGACCATTGTGCCCGACGGCATGAAGACCGCGGCCGGCTTGCCGAGCTTGCTCGCGATCTCCGCCTCGAAGCTTTCGATCAGCCTGCCTTTGCCATAGTTGTCGACGGCCTCGTCGGCGCCGGCTTCGTCGGCCAGCGCCTGCAGCATCTCCTTCGGCGTCGGCGCCTTCTGGCGGGTCAGGAAGCGCGTGCAACGGGCGCGGATCGCGTCCTTGTCGCGGGGCTTGGCGGGGATCGCTTCGGTCACCGGACGTGCCATTCCTGGGTCAGCGGCTTGGCGCCGTTGAGCTCGCCGTAGCTGGCGCCGGTCGTTCCCTTCGGCGGATCGCCGAAGTAGCGGTCGTCGAGCGGCAGCGACGCCGGCTGCCAGCGGAGGTCGCAGGAGAGGCGCACGCGGTTTATCGGCGAGTGGTTGTCGAGCGAGCCGTGTGCCGTGTACATGCCGAACAGGGCGATGTCGCCGGCCGAGAAGTTGCGGGTCAGGAGACGCGTGCCGCGGGACTGGGCGAAGGAGATCGCGTCGGCGCCGAAATCGGCTTTCCGCGTGTTGTCCTTCGAGATGTCGAAGCCGATCATCGGGTCGATCAGGTCGCGGTACTTGTTCGATCCTTCGACCACGACCACCGGCCCGTCCTCGACCGGCACGTCGCCGATCGGCATCCAAACGGTGCAGACCTTGTCGTGCGCGCGGGTGAAGAACGGGTAGTCGAAATGGAGTCCGGTCGCACGCCCTTGGGCGCCGGCGCGAAGGAAGATGTAGTCCTGGTTTCGCGCCGGCTCGCCGAAGATCAGCGACATGATCCGCTGCATGTCGCGGCCGTTGCTGGCGGCCCTGAGCTTCCTTCCTTCGCTGATCGAGCGCCAGAAGGCGCCGAGGTCGGGCTCGAGCTCCTTCCGCCTGCTGTCGCCGGTGGCGATGCCGTCCATCGCCGGCTCCCTGATCTCGCCGACCTTGACCAGGCGTTCGAACACCTCCTGGCGGGCCGCCATGATCGCGTCCCTGTCGACCACGCCGTTGAGATAGAGATAGCCGTCCTCGGTGAGACGGGCGCGGAGCGCCGTCGGATTGTCGAGCAGCGAGGCGCTGTCGACCATCTCGTGGATCAGGGATGAGGGGACCGGCTGCCCCTTGACCCGGCAATTGTCCATTTCGCTTGCTCTCTCAGGCCTCGGACGGAACCCTCAGTCTAGACGGTTTTTCCCGATCGGAAACCGGGAAGGGGGACATAAATGCGCGACAGTCCGCTCAAGACCAAGCTTGCCCGCGGCGAAACGGTATTCGGGACTTTCGTCTTCGAGTTCGCCTCGCCGGGCATGGCCCGCATCGCCAAGTCGGCGGGATGCGAATACATCATCCTCGACATGGAGCATTCGGGCTGGGGCTTCGAGACGGTCAAGGACCAGATTCAGTTCGCGCGCGGCGCCGGCATCGTGCCGCTGGTCAACCCGCCAGGCGACGACTTCAACCTGATCACCCGCTCCCTCGATCTCGGCGCCAAAGGCATCCTGGTCCCGGTGGTCGAGACCAAGGCCCAGGCCGAGGCGATCGTCCGCGCCACCCGCTACCCGCCGCATGGCCGCCGCGGCTCGGCCTTCGGCGTCGCGCACGACGACTACATCATCGGCGATGCCAGGAAGACGATGAAGGCCGCCAACGACAGCGTCCTGGTCATGATCAAGATCGAGACCAAGAAGGGCGTAGCCAACGTCGACGAGATCATGGCGGTGCCGGGGATCGACGTCGCTTTCGTCGGCCATACCGATCTCTCGGTCTCGCTGCAGAAGCCGCTCGAGTTCGAGCATCCGGAGTTCGTCAAGGCGCGCGATGCGGTGGTCGCCGCCTGTCGTCGCCACGGCAAGATCGCCGGCAACCTCGTCGGCAACCCCGAATGGGGCCGCGCCTGGATCAAGAAGGGCTTCCGGATGATCGCCTATATGGGCGACATCTGGCTGATGCAGGCCGCGCTCCAGGCCGGCATCGACGCGATGCGGCCGGCGGTGCCGAAGGCGAAGAAGGGCCGCTAGACGTAGGCGGGCGATCCGTCGGGACGGAGGGGCACCTTCCGTTGCCAGTGGTTGTAGCAGTCCTGATACTCGCCCCAGCCGGTGATCCCCTGGTCGGTGCCGATCGCGACCAGGAGGCGGCGGCGGTCCTTGTCGCGCGACAAGCAGGCGCGGAGGCGGGTCCATCGGGATGGCAGGCGCATCAATCTACCATCGACCGCCGCGATTGCGGTATGGAGGGCACATATCGAAGGGGAGCGGCATGAACATCTGCATGGTCGGCTACGGGATGATGGGCGTCTGGCATTCCGAGGCGCTCAAGAAGACGAGCGCCGTCCTCCACACCGTCGTCGGCCGCCGGCCGGATGCGTCCAAGGAGTTCGCCGAGCGCTACGGCTACAAGAAATGGACGGTCTCGCTTGAAGAGGCGCTGGCCGACCCGGCGATCGACGCGGTGATCGTCGGCAGCCCCAGCGAGGTGCATGAGGAGCAGGCGATCAAGACGCTGGAAGCCGGCAAGCACATGCTGCTGGAGATCCCGATCGCGATGAGCCTGAAGGGCGCCGAGCGCGTCGTCGCCGCCGGCGAGAAGAGCGGCAAGGTGTACGGTCTTTGCCATCCGATGCGCTTCCGCCGCGAGCGCGAGGCGCTCCGCGCCCGGCTCAGGTCCGGAGAGGAGAAGATCCGTCACATCGCCGGACGCTTCTTCATCAAGCGCCTCGTGAACATCGGCGCCACCGGCTACAAGCGGAGCTGGATCGACAACATCCTCTGGCACCATTTCTGCCATTTCGCCGACCTCGGCATGTATCTGCTCGACGGCGCGCCGGTGAAGCGCGTCCAGAGCTCGCTCGGCAAGCTGCACCCGGTGACCGGCATCCCGATGGAGTGCGTGCTGCTGGTCGAAACCGAGGCCGACCAGACGCTGATGGTGCACGGCTCCTATCACGCGACATATCGGCTCTACGACAAGGTGATCGTCACCGACAAGGACACCTATCTCTTCGACATCCTCGCCGGCACGCTGAAGACCGAGGCGGGCACGGTGGCGATGGAGAACGAGCAGGACAATTGCGCGCGGGTGATCTTCGACTTCCTCGATGCGATCAAGGAGGCTCGCCAGCCGATCGCCTCGGGCCCCTCGGTGCTGCCGGCGATGCGCGTTCTGCAGGCGGCGCAGGACGACTGGGACCGGCAATACGGCCCGCAGTCGATCCCGGGACGGCCGCTCGAGCGAACCTAGGCGTCGAGCTCGGTCTCAGTATTCCTTAGGGGCGCGCCGAGGCTGCCACCGTCGAAGGCGACGCTCTTCACCACCGCGTGGACCGGCTGGCCCGGCTTCAGGCCCAGCGTATCGACCGAGCGGCGGGTCAGGCGAGCCGTCACGATCTCGCCCGAGCAGTCGATGCGGATGTCGGCGGCGGCCCCGCCGCTGGGCAGGATCTCGGCGATCGTGCCGGCGAGCATGTTGATCGCGCTGAGATCGCGAGGCGGCGAGGTGGCGACGATCACGTCGCGGGCGCGCACGCGGATGCGGACGCGGGCGCCGATCGCGAGGTCGAGCCTGGGCACGCGGAAGAGACCGGCGCGCGAGCGCAGCGCGGTCAGCCCATAGGCAGCATCGTGAGCCTCGACCTCGGTTTCCAGCACCGCGCCGGCCTCGGCCAGAGCGGCGGCCGGCAGCAGGTTCAGGCTCTGCATCACCTGCGCGGTCGGGCCTATCGTCGCGATCCGTCCGGCCGAGAGCACCGCGACCGTCGTCGCCAGGCGCGCGACCTCGGCGACCGAGTGGCTGACATAGACGATCGGAACCCGCGACTGGTCGCGAAGCCGCTCGATGTAGGGAAGGATCTCGGCTTTCCGCGCCTCGTCGAGCGAGGCCAACGGCTCGTCCATCAGCACCGCGCGCGGATTGGAGAGCAGCGCACGGCCGATCGCGACCCGTTGCTTCTCCCCGCCGGACAGCAAGCCGGGGCGCCGCTCGAGGATGTCTCCGATGCCGAGCAGGTCGATCGCCCGCTCGACTTCAGCCGTTTCTCCTGGTCGGGCGAACCAGCGGCCGTAGAGCAGGTTCTGCCGCACGGTCATATGCGGGAACAGGCGTCCTTCCTGGAACACGTAGCCGATGCGGCGGCGATACGGCGGCTGGAATATCGACTTCCCCGTGTCGACCAGTATTTCGCCGTCGACGACAACCCGGCCGCGATCCGGTCGCGTCAGCCCGGCAATGATGTTGACGAGCGAGGTCTTGCCCGAGCCCGAGGGGCCGAATAGTGCGGTGAGCCCGGCAGGTGCCGAGAGACGGACATCCAAGTCGAAGTCGCCTTGGCGATGGCCGATGTCGATATCGACTGTCATTCAGGGCCGATCCTGCGTCCGACCCGCTGCGCCAGCCATTCGGACGCGACGAGCGCCGCCATCGCGATGACCACCGCGATCAGGGTCAGCCGGTAGGCGCCGGCATCGCCGCTTGGCACCTGGGTGAGCGTGTAGATCGCCGACGGCAGCGTCTGGGTCTCGCCCGGGATATTGGAGACGAAGGTGATGGTGGCACCGAACTCGCCCATCGCCTTGGCGAAGGTCAGGATCATGCCGGCGAGGATGCCGGGCAGGATCAGCGGCAAGGTCACGGTGGCGAAGACCCAGGCCGGGCTGGCGCCGAGCGTCGACGCCGCCGCTTCGAGCCGGCGGTCTACCGCCTCGATCGAGAGCCGGATCGAGCGCACCATCAGCGGGAAGCCCATGACCGCGGCCGCGAGGGCTGCGCCGGTCCAGCGGAACGAGAAGACGATGCCGAGATGGTCGGCAAGAAAGCCGCCGACCAGTCCCTTGCGCCCGAACACGACCAGCAGCAGGAAGCCGGTCACGACTGGCGGCAGCACCAGCGGCAGGTGGACGATTCCGTTCAGGATCGTCCTTCCCCAGAAGCGCCCGCGGGCGAGTGCATAGGCGATCAGAAGCCCGAAGGGCAGGCTCGCCACCGTGGCGATGGTGGCGACCTTGAGGCTGAGCTGGACGGCGGTCCACTCCTGCGATGTCAGGGCGAACCAATCCACGGTCGTCAGTCGAGAATCACGAAGCCCTGAGCCGCGAACAGCGGCCGCGCCTTCGGCGAGCTCATATAGGCGAGGAATGCCTCGGCATCGGGGTTGCTCGTACTGGCCGTCAGTGCGGCCGGATAGACGATCGGCGGATGGGTCTCCTCGGGAAAGGTGCCGACGATCTTCACGCCGGGATCGGCCGTCGCGTCGGTCTGGTAGACGATGCCGAGAGGCGCCTCGCCGCGCGAGACCAGGAGGAGAGCAGCGCGCACGTTCTCGGCCTGCGCCACCTTGTCCTGGACCCGGTTCCAGGCTCTGAGCTTCTCGAGCGCCGCCTTGCCGTACTTGCCGGCGGGCACCGCGTTGACGTCCGCGAGGGCCATACGGCCGCTGCCGAGTGCGGTAGCGAGCGGGAAGTCGGGCTCGATCTTGATCGTCGCGGCCGAGCTCTTCGGCGCGATCAGGACGATACGATTGCCGAGGAGGTTGGTCCGCGTTGCCGGCTTGATCAGTTTCTTGTTTTCTACGTAGTCCATCCAGTCCAGGTCGGCCGAGATGAAGATCTGCGCCGGCGCGCCCTGCTCGATCTGGCGGGCAAGCGCCGAGCTGGCGGCATAGGAGATGACGGCCTTCTTGCCGGTCTCTCGCTGCCACTGCGCGGCGACGCCGTCCAAGGCTTCCTTCATGCTGGCGGCCGCGAAGACCAGGACATTGGTCTGAGCCGCGGCAGGCATCGCCAGTGCGATCCAGGCGGCGCCGAGAAGGCCGACGATATATCTCGACAGATACATCGCCGGAGCATAGCAGGGCGTTATATCTTTGCAAACATATCGAGCGGATCAGCTCAGTCTGCGGGCCTGCCAGGAGGCGCTGCCGAACTCGCGCATGTTGAGCGGACCGGGGGCGGAGTCGCCTGAGGTTCCGAGCAGCACGGTGCCGGACATGCGGCCTTCGGCGAGCGTGCCGGTGAAGGCGTAGGAGAGGTTGCTGCCCTCGTAGGGGTGCAAGCTCGCGAAGGTGACATGGTTTCCGGCGATCGTGCCGTCGATCGGCCCGACGAGATCGAGCGTCGCGTGCATGCCTTTCAGCGTGCTGCCTGACTGGCGCAGCCTGACCCTATGCGGCGTGGTCTCGGCAACGAAGGCGACCTCGACGATCCAGAGACCGGACACATCGCCAGCCGGCGGCTCGGCGGAAACGGCCTTCGTTGCCGGCGTCGTGTCCAGCGCCTTGGCGATCGCGGAACCCACGATCTCCGCTTCGCCGGGCTCCAGGCTGAACGGCAGGATGAAGACCGAATTCTCGGTGGCACCTCGGTCGTCGAGCATAATCTTCGGGTCGTGCGCAAGCAGCAGCTCGCGAAGGCCGAGGCCATCAAGACCGGTCTTCGCCCGATCCCACATGATCTTCAGCCGCGGTGCCTGCTCGTGCGACTTCGACGGCAGCAGCAGCTCGGCGTTTACGCCGGCGATACGTCGCACATGGCCGGCGACGGTTTCAAGGTCGCGCGTCCACTTCGCCTTCTCGGCCGCGTGATCGCGGCCGTCGGCCCAGAACTCGACCGCGGCGAGGAGGCCAAGAACTTCCTCCTTGCTGACCTTCATCGGCCGGCCGATCGCGTGATGCGGCGCCGCATTGAGGCGCGCGGCCTCGATCCATGGCCGCCTGCCGAGCAGGAGTCCGGTCGATTGCGGTCCCTTCAGGTACTTGCCGCCGCTGTAGGCGACGAAGCTGGCGCCACGCGCAAGGTATGGCGAGGGCTTCTCCAGATGCTCGGACGCGGCGTCGACCAGCACCGGGATGCCGTGAGGAGCCGCGGCGGCGACACAGTCCTCGAGCTTCAGCGGCAGATCGGCGTCCTTGGTGCCGATGGTCGCTATCATCGCGACGCCCGAACGCAGCTCATCATCGAGTGCCTTGCGGTCACGGACCTGCACCACGCGGGCACCGGCGGTGCGGATCGCGTGGTCGTAGGTGAAGCGGGCTCCCTCCGGCATCACGACCTTCGCCGGAAGGCCGGCGGTGTCGGGCAGGCGCAGCATCCGCTCCGGATCGCCTTTGGTCATCGCCGCGGCAGATGCTGCGACCAGCGAGGCGGCCCCTCCGGAGGTGACCAGGGCCGCTTCGGCGCCGGTCAGCTCGGCGATGCGGCGGCCGGCGGCGAGGATCAGCTCATTCAGGCTGACGAAGCAGCCGGCGCCCTCGACCATCGCCTTGGTCACCTGGGGCAGCATCAGGCTGCCGCCATGGACGGTGCGGGTGCCGCAGCAGTTGATGAAGGGCCTGACGCCGAGCCGGGCGTAGATGTCGGACATGCTCAGCCTCCACGGATGCGGGCGAGCAGGAAGGCAGCAACCAGCGGTGCCGACCCGACCACCAGGAATGCAGCCCGATAGCTTCCGGTCGACGCGATGATCAGCGAGCAGAGCGAGGGGCTGATCGCATAAGCGAGGAACGAGAAGAAACCGGTTCCCGCGGTCGCCTCGCCGACCTTGTCGGGCGGCGCGATACGCGCGACCTCGGAGAGATAGACGCCGTTCCAGCTGGCGACCGCGACGCCGGAGACGCCGGCCGCGACCATGATTGCGGGCAGGGGCCATTCGGCGCCGTGGAAGGCGATCACGGTCGCCATCGTCGCGGACGCCATCGCCAGGACCATCAGCGTCTTCCGGGCCGAGCCGATGCGGTCGGCGATCCATCCGATCAGCACGCGCGAGCCGACGCCTACGCCTTGCATCACCGCGAAAGCCGCGCCCGCAGCGACCAGTCCGAAGCCGAGATCGACGGCGAGGTACGTGACGTAGAAGCTGAAAACCGCGCCCTGCACCATCGCGAAGGAGAACCCGGCGATGGTGAGCGCCACCATGCCCGGCACCATGCCGAACGCCCGGAAGGGTTCCACGTAACGCCTTGGAGAGAAGATCGTCGCGAAGGTGATGCTTTCCTCGCGCCGCCGTCCGGCGTCGAGCTCGGCGCGAAGCGGCTGCACCATGACGACGCTGGCGGCGATCACCAGGGCCGCGGAAAGAAGTCCCGCCTGCCAGCCCCAGAGCCCGGCGGCGGCCGGCGCCAGCAGGCCGGCGATCGCGCCGCCCAGCGGCACGCCGCTCTGCTTGACCGAGAAGACGAGGCTCCGGTGTCCCTTCGGTGCGTGGCGGTTCAGGATGTCGCTGCCGGCGGGCGGCGAGGGACCGTAGGCGACGCCGATCAGGAAGGCCGAGACCAGCAGCAGAGGCCAGGAGCCGCTGGTCGCCAGGACCAGCGCTACGACGCCGATCGCGCCGCCGAGCTGGAGGAGACGTACGGGACCCAGCCGGTTCAGCAGCGGTACGCCGCTCACCAGAAACCACATGGTGCCGAGAGCGACAGCGGCAGCCAGGTGGCCGACGCTCTCGGACGGGACACCGGCGGCGAAGGTTATTGCAGGCCCGAGCACCGGCAGCACGCGGGTTGCGAGGGACGCCGTCGTCTGCATGGTGAGCGTCGCGGCGAGCGCCTTGGCCCAGCCCGGCAGGCCGGCAGCCGCCGTCAAATCACCCACTGGAAGCCGTCGACCTTGAAGTCCTGGCCGGTGATGAAGTTGGACTCGACCGTCGCCAGGAAGACGACCAGCTCGGCCACGTCCGCCGGCGTTCCCAGGCGACCCAGGGCGATGCCTTTGATCAGTTCCGGCTCGCGCGCCTGGGTCAGCGAATTGCCGAGCTCGGTCTTGATCACGCCGGGACAGATCGCGTTGATCGCGATGGTCGGGCCCAGTTCCTTCGCCAGCGAGCGTGTCATGCCGAGGATGCCGGCCTTGGCCGCGGCATAGGCGAACTTGCTGACCGCGCTGGTGACGCCGCCGGTATAGGCGTTCAGCGACGACATGCTGGCGATGCGCCCGCCGCCCTGCTTCAGCATCACCGGTGCGGTCGCGTGGATGTAGTTGAAGCAGCTCTTCAGGTTTATCGCGATCGTCCGGTCGAATTCCTCTTCCGTGATCTCGATCATCGGCTTCGGCATCGACTTGCCGGCGTTGTTGAGCAGGAAGTCGATCCGGCCCCACTCCCTGACGACGCTATCGACGATCTCTTTAGCTCGCTTGTGGTCGGCGACGTCGGCGGCGAAGCGGAGCGCCTTGCGGCCGAGGGCGGCGATCTCGCCAGCGGTCCGCTCCATCTCCGGCTCGAGCAGGTCGACAAGCGCAATGTCGAATCCCTTGCGCGCCAGGGCGAGAGCGCATCCGCGGCCGATGCCGCGCGCACCGCCGGTGACGATGGCGACCTTGCTCAAGCGCGGAACACCTTCTTGTCGGTGCCGGAGTAGAGCGCGGCCACCTGGCGCTCGACCGAGGCCTTGTGGGCGGCGAGCGCCGCCTCGTCGACATCGACCTTCGGGCGCTGTTCGTACTCGAAGTTCCGGTGCCTGTCCTTGCCGCGGACCAGGATCGCCGAGTCGGTCACCTTCAGCTGGCGCACATGCGGGGGAATGTAGCGGATCGCCATGCCGATGCGGCGGTCGTCGCTGGTGTTCGGTTCCGAGCCGTGAACCAGCTTGATGTGGTGAAGGGAGATCTCGCCCGGCTTCAGGATCAGGTCGACCGCCTTGGACGCGTCGACTTCCACCGCAACCTCCTGGCCGCGCGAGAGTAGATTGTCTTTGTGATAGGTGTCGTTGTGCGGAATCTGATCGCCGATATGGGTTCCCGGCATCACCTTCATGCAGCCGCTGACAGGGTTCGAATGGGTGAGTGAGACCCAGGCGGTGATCACGTCGGCCGGATCGAGGCCCCAATACGTCGAGTCC
>CAZDGR010000054.1:0-15462 GCA_964504845.1 uncultured Rhizobium sp.
CGAGGACAATGTCGACCTCAACCGCAATTTCGTCGACTTCTCGAAGCCGCTGCCGAGGAACGTCGACTACGAGGCGCTCCAGGATCACGTGAACCCGAAGGAGTGGACGCCAGAGGCACTGGCCAAGGCCGACCGCGCGATCGCCGAATACTACAAGATGCCGAACACCGACTTCCTGCCGCGCGCCGTCCATGGCGGGCAGTACGTCAACGACAAGGGAACCTATTTCGGCGGCTTCAAGGCGACATGGTCGAACGCGACGTTGCGGGCGATCGTCGAGAAGTATCTCAAGGGCGCCACCGATGTCGGCGTCATCGACTATCACACGGGGCTCGGGCCGCTCGGACACGGCGACATGATCTATGGCGGCCGCTCCGGCGAGGGAAAGGCGCGGGCGTGGTGGGATCACGTGACGCCGACAACAGAGGAGCTGAAGGCCGAGAAGGACCGCACCGGCACCGAGCACCTGGCGAACGCGATTCCGGGCACGCTGTCGGAGGCGATCGTCGCGTCGCTTCCCGGCGTCAGCGTCACCGCCGGCGGCATCGAGTACGGCACGCACGACATCCACACGGTGCTGAAGTCGCTTCGCGCCGACAACTGGGTCCACACCTACGGCGATCCGAAGTCTGCCTTCGCCAAGGAGACCAGCGCTCTGGTGCGCGAGATGTTCTATCCGTCGGTGTTCGAGTGGAAGATCATGGTCGCCAGCCGCTCCAATGACGTAATCTGCCAGGCCCTTCGCGGCCTCGCCGCCGCCTGAGGATCTCAAGCATGAAGCCGGTCAGCTCGTTCTTCGCCGCGACTTATGCCGAAGCGCGAGAGAAGTTCCTGAAGGCCGCCGACGCGGCCGGCGCCGAGGTCGTCGACACCTACAAGCATCCGCTGAAGGGGCCCGACGGCGGCGATCTGGCGACCGACGTCGCCTGGCTCGGGCCGCGCTCGGCGAAGAAGCTGCTGGTACTGGTCTCTTCCACGCACGGCATCGAGGGCTATTGCGGCTCGGGCTGCCAGGTATCCTGGCTCGAGAACCGGCACTATCATCGCGACGCCTCGCCCGACACCGCGGCGCTGATCGTGCATGCGATCAACCCGCAGGGCTTCGCCTTCGGCCGTCGCGTGAACGAGGACAATGTCGACCTCAACCGCAACTTCCTCGACTTCTCGAAGCCGCTGCCGAGGAACCCCGACTACGAGGCGCTCCAGGACAAGATCAATCCGAAGGCGTGGGACGACAACTCGATGGCCGAGGCCGAGCGCGCCATCGCCGACTTCTACGGCCGGCCGAACGCCGAGTTCCTCGCCAAGGCGACGCACTTCGCCCAGCACGTGAACCCGAAGGGTACCGGCTTCGGCGGGCTCGAGCCGACCTGGTCGAACAGGACCTTCCGCTCGATTCTTGCCAGCTGGATGCAGAACAAGACCGACATCTGCCTGGTCGACTACCACACCGGCCTCGGCCCCTTCGGCCATGGCGACATGATCTATGCCGGGCAGCCCGGCGAAGGCATGGCGCGGGCGTGGTTCGATCACGTGACGCCGACCGAGGAGCAGCTGAAGACCTCGGATCATCTCGCCAATCGGCTCACCGGCATGCTCTGCCAGGTGCCGCCGGAGGCCTGCCCCGGTGCCCGCGTGACCTCGGGCGCGATCGAGTACGGAACCTATGATCGCCGCTCGGTCGGCAAGTCGACACGCGGCGACGTCTGGCTGCATGCCTATGGCGATCCCTCGTCCAGGCAGGGACAGGAGATGAAGGCCTATATCCGCGAGATGTTCTATCCCTCGTCGATCGAGTGGAAGATCATGGTCGCCAGCCGCTCGAACGACATCCTCAGGCAGGCGCTGACCGGGCTTAAATACGCTTAAGCGAACTCGTCGCGGGAATAGCCCTGCAGATAGAGCAGCGCGGTCAGGTCGCCATAGCGCACCTGAACCCTGATCTCGGCATTGACGACCGGCTTCGCATGGAAGGCGACGCCGAGCCCGGCGGCACCCAGCATCGCCATGTCGTTGGCACCGTCGCCGACGGTGACGGCCTCGGCGAGGCCGATCCCGTTCGCCTGAGCCAGCTCCTTCAGGCTCGCGAGCTTGGCGTTCATGTCGAGGATCGGGCCGATCAGCTCGCCGGTCAGCTTCTCATCCACGATGCCGAGCACGTTCGAGCGGTGCAGGTCGAAGCCGCAGCGGCGACCGATCTCTTCGGTGAAGTAGGTGAAGCCGCCCGAAACCAGCGCGGTATAGGCGCCGTTCTTCTTCATCGTCCGCACCAGCGTCTTCGCTCCTGGGGTCAGCTCGGTCGCGTCCAGCGTCTTCCTGAGCGCGCCGACCGCGAGCCCCTTCAGCATCAGGACCCGCTCGCGGAGCGCGGTCGGGAAGTCGATCTCGCCGTTCATCGAGCGCCTGGTGATCGCGGCGATCACCTCCTGCAGGCCGGCATAGGCCGCCATCTCGTCCAGCGTCTCGGTGGTGACGATGGTCGAATCCATGTCGGCGATCAGCAGCCGCTTGCGCCGCGCCGCGGCCGGTATCAGGTTCGCGTCGACCGGTGCCTGGCCGAGCGCCTTCCGGATCTGGGCAAGATCGGCGGTGTCCGGCACGGCGACGTCGCAGGCGATGCCGTGGGCGAGCCAGCCGGGCGCGGCGGTCGTGCCGGCGGCCTGGCGGGCGAGATCGAGGAGACGCTGGTCGAGGCCACCTTGCGCGGGATCGACCAGGAGGGAGAGAACCAGGGACATGGCGCCCCATAGCCGAGAGGCGAAGACGCTGTCCACCGAAGTCGTGCTGGTGGCGGGGCCGACCGCCAGCGGCAAGTCGGCGCTCGCCCTCGATCTCGCCGAGCGTTTCGGCGGCGTCGTGGTCAACGCGGACGCGATGCAGGTCTATCGCGAGATGCGGGTGCTGACCGCGCGTCCCGACACGGCGACGGAAAAGCGGGCGCCGCACCGGCTCTACGGATTCCTGCCGGTGACCGAGGCCTTCTCCGCCGCCCGTTGGCGCGAGCGCGCGGTCGAGGAGATCCGCGCCGCGCATGGCGAGGGCAGGATGCCGATCGTGGTCGGCGGCACCGGGCTCTACTTCAAGGCGCTGACCGATGGCCTCTCGCCGGTGCCGGCGATCCCCGGCGATGTCCGCGCGAGGATCCGTGCCAGAATGGAGGAGATCGGCCCCGAGACGTTCCATGCCGAGCTCGCGACGCGCGATCCGGTGATGGCCGGCCGTCTTCGTCCGTCCGACCGGCAGCGTCTCGCCCGCGCGGCCGAAGTGCTGGAAGCGACGGGTACCTCGCTTGCGGAATGGCAGGGGCGGGCGTCGGCCGAAGAGGGCTTCCGTTTCCGGACGCTTCTTCTGCTGCCGCCGCGCGAGGTCCTGCATGCCGCCTGCGATGCGCGCTTCCGGTCGATGGTTGAGAACGGCGCACTTGACGAGGCCCGGGCGATGCGGGCGCTCGACCTCGATCCGGCGCTGCCGGCGACCCGGGCGGTGGGTCTGCGCGAGCTGATCCGCCACCTGGACGGCGAGATCGGGCTCGAAGAGTCGATCAGCTTGGCTCAAGCTGCAACGCGGCAATATGCGAAACGGCAAATAACTTGGTTTCGCAAACAGTTGCACGATCCGACCGTTTTCTCTGAGCAATATTCGGAAAGGGTGCGACAGAAAAGCTTTTCAAAAATTGAGGCTTCGCTGTTGACCGCCCGGGAGTCGAGCGTCTAGGTTCCGCGTCCCCGCTCAAGCCGATTCGCGGCCGGGCGACAGAGGATTCGTGCCATGACGACCGCCACCAAACCGCCTGCGACCGCCGCCGAGATGACCGGCGCGGAGGTCATTCTGAAAGCGCTGGCGGATCAGGGCGTAGAGGTCGTCTTCGGCTATCCCGGCGGCGCCGTGCTGCCGATCTACGACGCGATGTTCAAGTCGAACTACGTCCGCCACATCCTGGTTCGCCACGAGCAGGCGGCGGTGCATGCGGCCGAAGGCTATGCGCGATCGACCGGCAAGGTCGGCGTCGTGCTGGTGACCTCGGGTCCCGGCGCCACCAACGCGGTGACCGGCCTGACCGATGCGCTGATGGATTCGGTGCCGGTCGTGTGCCTGACCGGCCAGGTCGCGACCCACCTGATCGGCAACGACGCCTTCCAGGAAGCCGATACGACCGGCATCACGCGTCCCTGCACCAAGCACAACTATCTGGTGAAGGACGCGGGGGCGCTGGCGAAGACGATCCACGAGGCCTTCCACGTCGCCAAGTCTGGCCGTCCGGGCCCGGTGGTGATCGACCTGCCGAAGGACATCCAGCTCGCCAAGGCGCCCTATGTCGGGCCCGAGGACGTCGAGCACAAGACCTACCGTCCGCGCCGCACGCCCGATCCGCAGGCGATCGAGCAGGCGGTCGAGATGATCGCGAAGTCGAAGCGGCCGCTGTTCTATTGCGGCGGCGGCGTCGTCAATTCGGGTCCGAAGGCGTCCGAGCTCCTGACGCAGTTCGTGCGCATGACCGGATATCCGGTGACGCTGACGCTGATGGGACTCGGCACCGTGCCGGCCTCCGACCCGCTGTTCCTCGGCATGGTCGGCATGCACGGCATGTACGAATCGAACATGGCGATGCACGACTGCGACCTGATGATCAACATCGGGGCGCGCTTCGACGACCGCGTGACCGGCAAGCTCACCGAGTTCGCGCCGCACTCGAAGAAGATCCACGTCGACATCGACCCGTCCTCGATCAACAAGAACGTGCGCGTCGACTTGGCCGTCGTCGGCGACGCCGGCGAGGTGCTGGCGGCGCTGATCCAGCAGTGGAAGAAGAAGAAGGCCAAGGTCGACGGCGCTGCGCTCGCCAGGTGGTGGGACCAGATCAAGAAGTGGCAGGCGCGCGATTGCCTCCGCTACAAGGCGTCGAAGACGCTGATCAAGCCGCAATACGCGCTCGAGCGCCTCTACGCGCTGACCAAGGATCTCGATCCCTACATCACGACCGAGGTCGGCCAGCACCAGATGTGGGCGGCACAGTTCTTCAAGTTCGAGCAGCCGATGCACTGGATGACCTCCGGCGGCCTCGGCACCATGGGCTACGGCCTGCCCGCCGCGATCGGTGCGCAGATCGCCCATCCGGACCGTCTCTGCATCGACGTCGCCGGCGAAGCCTCGATCCTGATGAACATCCAGGAGATGTCGACGGCGGTTCAGTACCGGCTGCCGGTCAAGGTCTTCATCCTGAACAACCAGTGGATGGGCATGGTCCGCCAGTGGCAGGAGCTGATCCATGGCGGCCGCTACTCGGAGAGCTACACCGAGGCGCTGCCGGATTTCGTCAAGCTGGCGGATGCCTTCGGCGGCGTCGGCTTCCGGATCACCAAGCCGTCCGACGTCGACGGGGTGATCAAGGAGATGATCAAGGTCAAGCGGCCGGTGATCGTCGACTGCGCGGTCGACCAGAAGGAAAACTGCTTCCCGATGATCCCGTCGGGAGCGGCTCACAACGAGATGCTGCTGGGGCCTGAGGATCAGGCGACCCAGAAGACCTCGGACGAGGGGCTGGCGCTCGTATGACGGCCTGAGCGCCGTCGTCGTCGCCCATCCCTTCCTCAGAGTCCCGTTAGAGCCATGGCAGACAAGATCGAAACCCATACGCTGAGCGTGCTCGTCGACAACGAGCCCGGTGTCCTTGCCCGCGTGATCGGCCTGTTCTCGGGCCGCGGCTACAACATCGAGAGCCTCGTCGTGGCCGAGGTCGATGCTGCCCGGCATCTGTCGCGGATCACGCTGGTGACCTCCGGCACGCCGATGGTGATCGAGCAGATCAAGGCGCAGCTCGACCGCCTTGTGCCGGTCCACACCGTCCGCGATCTCACCATCGAGGGTGCGCATGTCGCGCGCGAGCTGGCGCTGATCAAGGTGGTCGGATCCGGCGAGAAGCGTGTCGAGTCCCTCCGCATCGCCGACATCTTCCGCGCGCGTGCGGTCGACTCGACGATCGAGAGCTTCGTCTTCGAGATGACGGGGGCACCCGAGAAGATCGACGCCTTCGTTAACCTCATGCGTCCCTTGGGCCTGGTCGATGTCAGCCGCACCGGCGTCGTCGCCATCACTCGCGGCGCCAAGGGCATCTGAGTTCCAATCTTCGTGATTTCCGTAAGGGGAGAAGTGTGATGCGCGTTTACTACGATCGCGATGCCGACGTGAATTTGATCAAGACCAAGAAGGTCGCGGTCATCGGCTACGGCAGCCAGGGCCATGCCCATGCCCAGAACCTGCGCGACTCCGGCTGCAAGGACGTGGTGATCGCGCTCCGCGCCGGCTCGGCGACGGCGAAGAAGGCCGAGGACGCCGGCTTCAAGGTCATGACCGCCAGCGATGCCGCCAAGTGGGCCGATGTCATGATGGTGGCGACGCCGGACGAGCTGCAGGCGGCGCTGTGGCGCGACGAGCTCAAGGCCAACATGAAGAAGGGCGCGGCGATCGCCTTCGCCCACGGCCTCAACATCCACTTCAACCTGATCGACCCGCGCCCCGACATCGACGTGTTCATGATCGCGCCGAAGGGCCCGGGCCACACCGTGCGCTCCGAGTACCAGAAGGGCGGCGGCGTTCCCTGCCTCGTCGCGGTTCACCAGAACCCGTCGGGCAACGCGCTCGAGATCGCGCTCTCTTACGCGTCCGCGATCGGCGGCGGCCGCTCGGGCGTGATCGAGACCACCTTCAAGGAAGAGTGCGAGACCGATCTCTTCGGCGAGCAGGTCGTGCTCTGCGGCGGCCTCACCGAGCTGATCATGGCGGGCTACGAGACGCTGGTCGACGCCGGCTACGCGCCGGAGATGGCGTACTTCGAGTGCCTGCACGAGGTGAAGCTGATCGTCGACCTCATGTACGAGGGCGGCATCGCCAACATGCGCTACTCGATCTCGAACACCGCCGAGTACGGCGACTACACGCGGGGCCCGCGCATCATCACCAAGGAGACGCGCGCCGAGATGAAGCGCGTGCTCGACGACATCCAATCGGGCCGCTTCGCGCGCGATTGGGTGCAGGAGAACCTCGCCGGCACGCCGAGCTTCAAGGCGATGCGCCGCCGCGGCGCCGAGCATCCGATCGAGCAGGTCGGCGAAAAGCTCCGCGGCATGATGCCGTGGATCAAGGCGAACCGCCTGGTCGACAAGACGAAGAACTGACGACCTTGATACCGCTCCCTCTCGCTGCAGTGCAGCAGCGAGAGGGCCGGTCCATCGGCGGTTGCAGCTTCCGGCTGTAACCCCTGCCAAAAGCTTGCAAATCCACGCCCTCCGGGCGTACAAGTGGGCCGCGGCGACGGGGCAGGGGCCGAGACCCGAGAGAGCCGCGGCCGGCCCTGTTACTGCACTGTTCTTGTTGAGAAATATTGCTTTCTCGCGGACATCGGCGGAGCGTGCCGGGGGGCGGTCCCGATTCGCGCGGATGGCTGGAAGGCGGATGAGATGGGCTCGGTCGCGACCGCGTCCGTGATCTACGACAGGACGTCGCCGGGTGGCGAGCGGATGCCGCGCCGCCCCGGGCAGACCCGTCGTCTCTTTTCCCTCGATCGTTTCTCCGGCGCCTTCGGCTGGATTCGGCCGCGCGTTCGCACGACCTCCCTTGCATGCACACGGATGAAGGACCGTTCCCGCTAGATGTTCTCAAAAGTTCTCGGCTGGCTCTCCGCCGACATGGCGATCGACCTGGGTACGGCCAATACGCTGGTCTACGTGAAGGGTCGCGGCATCGTGCTGAACGAGCCGTCCGTCGTCGCCATCGCCAACGTGCGCGGCAAGAAGACCGTGCTCGCGGTCGGCGACGAAGCCAAGCTGATGCTGGGCCGCACGCCCGGCAACATCTCCGCCATCCGTCCCTTGAGGGACGGCGTCATCGCCGACTTCGAGGTGGCGGAGGAGATGATCAAGCACTTCATCCGCAAGGTTCACAACCGCCGCTCCTTCGCTTCGCCGCAGATCATCGTCTGCGTGCCGTCGGGCTCGACCGCGGTCGAGCGCCGCGCCATTCAGGAATCGGCCGAGTCGGCCGGCGCTCGCCGCGTGTTCCTGATCGAGGAGCCGATGGCGGCGGCGATCGGCGCGGGTTTGCCGGTGACCGAGCCGACCGGCTCGATGGTCGTCGACATCGGCGGCGGCACCACCGAGGTCGCCGTGCTCTCGCTCGGCGGCATCGTCTACTCGCGCTCGGTGCGCGTCGGCGGCGACAAGATGGACGAGGCGATCATCGCCTACATCCGCCGCAACCATAACCTCCTGGTCGGCGAAGGCTCCTCCGAGCGGATCAAGAAGGAGATCGGCTCCGCCTGCCCGCCCGACGAGGGCGAGGGCCGCACGATGCACATCAAGGGCCGCGACCTGATGAACGGCGTGCCGAAGGAGCTGGTGATCTCCGAGCGTCAGATCGCCGAGAGCCTGGCCGAGCCGATCAGCGCGATCATCGAGGCGGTGAAGGTCGCTCTCGAGCACACCGCGCCCGAGCTCGCCGCCGACATCGTCGACAAGGGCATCGTGCTCACCGGCGGCGGCGCGCTGCTCGGCAACCTCGATCTCGTCCTTCGGCACGCGACCGGCCTTCCGGTCTCGATCGCCGACGATCCGCTCTCATGCGTGGCGCTGGGCACCGGGCGTTGCCTCGAGGAGATGGGCACGCTCCGCAGCGTCCTCATCCCTTCCTACTGATCTAGGCAAGGGAGGGGGGAATGCGCGAACCGGGTTATCGCTTTGCCAAGCGGCTGGCGGTCCCGATTCGCGGCTTCGCGCATCGGTTCGTCTATCCGCTGCTGATCCTCGGCGCCTTCGCGCTGATGATCCTCGGCAAGGCCGACCTGGTGCTGATCGAACGCATGCGCGCGACGATGGCCGACGCGCTGGCGCCGATCCTCTCGTTCATGTCGGAACCCGCGGCCCGCGTCGCGGACGCGATCGAGACCGGCCGTGAGCTGATCCGGCTCCGCGAGGAGAACACGCAGCTCAGGCGCGAGAACGAGCGTCTGCGGCAGTGGCAGATCGTCGCCAACCGGCTCGAACAGGAGAACGGCCAGCTCCGTGACCTGGCGCGCCTGGTCGCCGAACCGCCCGCGACCATGGTCTCCGCCCGCGTCGTTGCCGACGCCGGCGGCATCTTCGTCCACTCTGTCCTGATCGGCGCCGGCGCCAAGGCCGGCATCGGCAAGGGCAATGCGGTGATGACCTCGGAGGGTCTTGCCGGCCGCGTCGCCACGATCGGCGACCGCTCGGCCCGCGTGCTGCTGCTGACCGACCTCAACAGCCGCATCCCGGTGATGATCGAATCGACGCGCGAGCGCGCGATGCTCGCCGGCGACAACTCGCACCAGCCGCGCCTGCTCTACCTGCCGACGACCGCGCATCCGAGCCCTGGCGAGCGCATCGTCACCTCGGGCGACGGTGGCAGCTTCCCGCCCGGCCTCCCGGTCGGCGTGATCGCCGATACGGACGGCGGCACGATGCGGGTTCTCCCGTTCGTCGATTTCAACCGCCTCGAATTCGTCCGCGTCGTCGATTTCAAGATCGAAGCCCCGGTGGTCCAGACGGAGGTCCCGCGCGGACGCGAGCGTCGATGACGCCGACGCTCGCCGAGCGGATGGACGATTGGGGACGCAGGCTCGCCCCGATCGCGACGGTCCTGGTCCTCCTGTTCGTCGGATTGATCCCGTTCGGCGTGCCCGGCATGCCGCTGATCGCGCCCGCCGGCACCCAGATCGCGGTCTTCTACTGGGCGGTCTACCGGCCCGACCTGATGCCGCCGCTCGCCGCCTTCGGCCTCGGATTCATCCAGGACGCGCTCGCCGGCACGCCCTTGGGCGTCGCCTCGCTCGCCTTCCTTATCCTGCACGGGATCGCGGTCAACCAGCGCAAGGCCTTCGTCGGCAAGCCCTATCTTCTGGTCTGGCTGGGCCTCGCGATCGCCGCCCTCGTTGCCGCTTGCGCCTCCTGGGCACTTTCATCGATCATTCTGGGCGGCTTCATTCCGCCGGAGCGGCCCTTGTTCCAGGCGCTCGCCACCATCGCGATGTTCCCGGTCTTCTCCTGGGTGCTGGTCCGCGTGCATCGCGGCGTGGTGCATTGATGCCGAGCTGGAAGGACAAGGACCAGGATCGCGGCCGGCTCTTTGGCCGGCGCGCGGCGCTGCTCGCCGGGGGCAAGCTGCTGCTGCTGTCGACGCTGGTCGGCCGCATGTACTACCTGCAGGTGGTCGAGGCCGAGAAGTACCAGAAGCTCGCCGACGACAACCGCATCAATCTTCGCCTGCTGGCGCCGCCGCGAGGCGTGATCTACGACCGCAACGGCGAAATCCTGGCGCACAACCAGCAGAACTACCGTGTCGTCGTCGTGCCCGAGCAGATCAGCGACGTGACGCTGGCGCTCGACGCGCTGTCGGAAGTGGTCGAGGTGCCGGACTTCGTCCGGCGCCGCGTGATGCGCGACATAAGGCGCAAGCGCGCCTTCGTACCCGTCACGATCCGCGACAACCTCACCTGGGAAGAGGTGAGCCGGATCGAGCTGAACGCGACCAGCCTTCCCGGCATGCAGATCGAGGTCGGCCTCACCCGGGCGTACCCGTTCGGTCCGGGGGTCGTGCATGCGGCCGGCTACGTCGCCGCCGTCGCCGAGCAGGACCTGACCGGCGACCCGCTGCTCGAGCTGCCCGACATGCGGATCGGCAAGAGCGGCATCGAGCGCCAGCATGACCAGGTCCTGCGCGGCAGCGCCGGCACCAGCCAGGTCGAGGTCAACGCGCTCGGCCGCGTGATCCGCGAGCTCAGCCGCGACGAAGGCCGCCCCGGCAAGGCAGTGACGCTGACGCTCGACATGGGGCTGCAGAGCTTCGCCAATTCGCGTCTCGCGACCCAGGAGAGCGCCACCTGCGTCTGCATGTCGGTACCCGAGGGCGAGATCCTGGCGCTGGCGAGCCACCCGGCCTACGATCCGATCCCCTTCGGCCGCGGCCTCACCTCGGCCGAGTGGCAGGAGCTGCTTCATCACCCGTATGGCGCGCTGAACAACAAGGCGATCGCCGGCCAGTACCCGCCGGGCTCGACCTTCAAGATGACGGTGGCGCTGGCTGCGCTCGAGAGCGGTACGATCTCGCCGAGCCAGCGCTTCTTCTGTCCCGGCCATTTCGAGTTCGGCGACCAGCGCTTCTTTTGCCATGCTCACAAGCTCGGCGGGCATGGTTCCGTCGACATGGAGATGGCGATCGCCAAGTCGTGCGACGTCTACTTCTACAATGTTGCGCTCAAGGTCGGCATCGACCGGGTCGCGGCGATGGCGAGGCGGCTCGGCCTCGGCTCGCCGACCGAGATCGACATGCCGGGCGAGCGCGGCGGGCTGATCCCGAGCCGCGAGTGGAAGAAGGCGACCACCGGCGACATCTGGCATCAGGGCGAGACGGTGAACCTCGGCATCGGGCAGGGCTACATCCTGACGACGCCGCTCCAGCTCGCGGTGATGACCGCGCGCGTCGCGACCGGACTCAACGTCAAGCCGCGCCTGACCAGGGCGCTCGGCGGCGTGCCCGTCGACTACAAGCCGCCGGAGCCGCTCGGGCTCTCGCCGCAGCACCTCGCCGTCGTCCAGGCCGGCATGCACTGGGTCGTCAACCGCCAGGGCGGCACCGCGTTCAACTACGCCAGGATCAAGGAGCCCGGCTTCGAGATGGCCGGCAAGTCGGGAACCGCGCAGGTGAAGCGGATCACTGCGCGCGACCGCGAGATGAAGAACACGGATTCGAAGAAGTGGGAGTGGAAGTTCCGCGAACACGCGCTCTTCGTCTCCTACGCCCCGATCCACGCGCCGCGCTACGTCTGCGCGGTGATCGTCGAGCATGGCGTCGGTGGCTCGGGCGTCGCAGGCCCCATCTGCCGCGATGTGCTGCTCGAGGCGCAGAGGCGCGACATCATGCGCTCGGGTGCGATGAAGATCGCAAAGGCGGACTAACCGCCTAGTCGAGCCCCATCAGCGAGCGCGCGAACGCCTTCGCTTCGAAGGGCCGGAGATCGTCGGCCGACTCGCCGACGCCGATCGCGACCACGGGGATCTTGAACGCATCGGCCAGCGCGACCAGCACGCCGCCCTTGGCGGTGCCGTCGAGCTTGGTGACGACGAGTCCGGTCAGAGGCAGCGCCTTCGAGAACACCTCGACCTGATTGTGCGCGTTCTGGCCGACGGTCGCGTCCAGCACCAGCACCGCATCGTGCGGTGCGGTCGGATCGAGCTTCCGGATCACGCGGACGAGCTTCGCCAGCTCCTCCATCAGATGCGCCTTGTTGTGGAGACGCCCGGCGGTGTCGATCGCCAGCACGTCGATGCTTTCCTTCTTCGCGCGATCCAGCGCCTCGAAGGCGAGGCCGGCGGAATCGGCACCGGCGGCTCCTGCGACCACCGGCACGCTGGCGCGTTGGCCCCAGGCCTGCAATTGCTCGACCGCAGCAGCACGGAAGGTGTCGCCGGCGGCCAGCATCACCGAGAGCCCGTCGGCCTTCCAGCGGTGCGCGAGCTTGCCGATCGTCGTCGTCTTGCCGCTGCCATTGACGCCGACCACCAGCACGACATGCGGCTTCCTGCTCGAGTCGGGCGCCAGCTTGGAGGCGACCGGCGCCAGGATCTCGGCCGCGGCGGCGGCGAAGGCCTCGCGCACCTCTTCCGAGGAGACTTCCTTGTCGAAGCGCTCGCGTCGCAGGCGGTCGATCAACTTGGCGGATGTGGCGACGCCGAGATCGGCCTGGATCAGCGTCTCCTCGAGCTCGTCCAGCATCGCCTGGTCGAGCTTGCGCTTGGTGACGAGTGCCGCGATGCCCTGGGTGAGGCGGGTTGCGGTCTTGCCGAGTCCGGCCTTGAGCCGCGAGAACCAGCCGGTCACGAGATGGGGTGGCCGATCAGGCGGTCGCCGTCGCGGGCGACGAGGGCGAGGGCAAGCACGCTGCCCGGAACGCCGCCCTCGATCGAGACCGGCGCGAAGTCCTCGGCGCGGGCGAAGCCGTCGGTCTCGACCACGGCGCGGGTGGTGCGGCCGACCTGGCGGTCGAGGTGACGATGGAGGGCCGCCGTTCCGGCAGCGCGGAGCCTCTGCGCACGCACCTTGCGGATCGGCTTCGGCACCGACGGCATGCGCGCGGCCGGTGTGCCGGGGCGCTCGGAGTAGGGGAAGACGTGCAGGTAGGCGAGGCCGGCCTCGTCGACGAGGCCGAGCGTGTTCTCGAACATCGCGTCGGTCTCGGTCGGGAATCCCGCGATCAGGTCGGCGCCGAGCGCGATGTCGGGGCGGAGGTCGCGGGCGCGCCTGGCGACACTGAGCGCGTCGGCCCGGCCATGGCGGCGCTTCATGCGCTTCAGCACCAGGTCGTCGCCGGCCTGCAGGCTCAGATGCAAGTGCGGCATCAGCCGCGGTTCCTCGGCGATCAGGCGCCAGAGGTCGTCGTCGATCTCCACCGGATCGAGCGAGGAGAGGCGAAGCCGCTTCAGGTCCGGCACCAGCGCCAGCACGCGGCGGACCATCTGGCCGAGGCTCGGCCTGCCCGGCAGGTCGGCACCGTAGGAGGTGACGTCGACGCCGGAAAGAACGATCTCCGGATATCCCGTTTCGACCAGCGCCTGCGCCTGGCGGGCGACGACGCCGATCGGCACCGAGCGGCTGGGGCCGCGGCCGAGCGGGATCACGCAGAAGGTGCAGCGGTGGTCGCAGCCCTGCTGCACCTGGACGACGGCGCGCGCCTTGCCGTCGAAGCTCTCGATCAGGTGATGCGCGGTCTCGCGGACGCTCTGGATGTCGTTGACGCGCACACGCGCATCGTCGGGGACGAAACCCTCGACGGTCAGCTTCTCGGCGTTGCCGATCACCTGGTCGACCTCGGGCATCGCCGCGAAGCGGGCCGGGTCGATCTGGGCAGCGCAGCCCGTGACGACGATGCGGGCATTCGGCCGCTCGCGCCTGGCCTTCCGGATCGCCTGGCGCGCCTGGCGCTCGGCCTCGGCGGTCACCGCGCAGGTGTTGACGATGACCGCATCCTCGAGCCCGGCGGCGCCGGCGAGCCCGCGCATGACTTCCGACTCGTAGGCGTTGAGCCGGCAGCCGAAGGTGAGGACGTCGAGGCCGGACATGGCGGTCTTCAGGCCGCGATCTGGTTGTCGATCGTGCCGGTGAAGGCGGTTGCGACCGGCCCGGTCATCAGCACGTGCCCGTCCTTCATCCACTCGATCTCGAGCTCGCCGCCGTCGAGGACGACGGTCGCCCTGCGCTCGGTGAGCCCGCGGCGGGCGGATGCCACGAGCGTCGCGCAGGCGCCGGTGCCGCAGGCGCGCGTGATGCCGGCGCCGCGCTCCCAGACCCGCATGCGGATCCTGGTCGGGGACAGCACCTGCGCCACCTCGATGTTGCAGCGGGCCGGGAACAGCTTGTGCTTCTCGAGCGGGGGCCCGAGCGCCGCGACGTCGACGTCCTCCGCGTCCGCAACGAAGAACACCGCATGCGGGTTGCCCATGCTGACGCCGACCGGATCGGCAAGCTGGCCGAGCGCGATGCCGAGATGCAGCGTGTCCTTGGGCTCTGAGAGCGGGATGTCGCGCCAGTCGAGCTTGGCCTCGCCCATGTCGACGGCGATGCGGCCGCTGCCGGCGGCCTCCGCGTCGAGCAGCCCGACCACGGTCTCGATCACCACGTGGTCCCGGTTCTTCTCGGCCATCAGCAGGCTGGCGACGCAGCGCGTCGCATTGCCGCAGGCCTCGACCTCGCCGCCATCGGCGTTGCGGATGCGCATGAAGGCGTCCGCGAGGCCCGCCTTGGCCGGCTCGATCACGATCAGCTGGTCGCAGCCGATGCCGGTCCGGCGGTCGGCGATCCGGCGCGCGAGCGACTCGTCGAGGGCGAGCGGCTGGGCACGCGCGTCGATCACGACGAAGTCGTTGCCGAGCCCATGCATCTTGCGGAAGGAAATCGCCATGGTCCGGGCCTTATAGGCCGGGCCACGCCACGCTGTCCATGCGGCCCCAGGGAGTGCCGCGGGCGCGGGAAACCCCGCCCCGGCGGATCAGCCGGCCTTGTAGTAGTCGAGGTATTCCTGGATCTGCTTCTTCTGGCTCGGATGGAGGAGGAAGAAGCGGCAGGCGAGGCCTTCGTCGCTGACGCGCATCACCAGGACGTCGGCGTCGAAGTCGATGTTGAACTTGTCGTCCTTGAGCTTGATCGTGATGCGGGAGCGCTGCTTGGCGATGAGACCGCCATTGTACGGGCCGACCAGGACGCCTTCCGTCGACCAGTTCTTCATGCGGTAGCTCTTGCCGTCGATGATGACATTGGCCTCGCCGCGAGCATCGACGCGCGGCGCCTTGCGCCGGTTCACCCCGGCATCTTCGGTGAAGAAATTCTTGATCTGCTTGAACATGGCTCCCACCTCGACCGCCGGCAAAAACGCTGAAAAAGCGGCCCCAACGAAATGCG
>CAZDGR010000055.1:0-15404 GCA_964504845.1 uncultured Rhizobium sp.
GCGGCTCGGGCGCGAGCCCGGCGGCCTTGAGCCAGCCCTGGATCTCGGCATCGGAGAAGCCAAGCCGGCGGTGAGCGTGATCCTGCCTCAGCTCTTCCAGATCGTGCGGGGCGAAGTCGATGATCGCCAACCGCCCGCCGGGCGCCAGTGTCCGCGCCGCCTCGGCCGTCGCCTGGTCGGGCCGCTCCGAGTAGTGCAGCACCTGATGGATGACCACATGGTCGAAGCTTCGGTCGGCGATCGGCAGCGTGTACATGTCGGCGAGCCTGACCGAGCAGTGGCGAAGCCCCGCCTTGTCGAGATTGGTGCGGGCGACGGCCAGCATCTCGCGGGAAGAATCGACGCCGAGGCCGCGCTCGACCTTGGGCCCGAGGAGCTCGAGGATCCGGCCGGTGCCGGTTCCGATGTCGAGAAGCGCGCCATGGCCGTCGAGCACAAGCGCCCGCGCCAGCGCCGATTCGACCTCCGCCTCGTCGACGTGGAGGGAGCGGATGCGATGCCACTCCGGTGCGTTGACGCGGAAATAGGCAGAGGCCGACTCGGCGCGGGTCCGCCGAATCTCGGCGAGTCGCGCCCGGTCGCGCTGCAACGTCGGGTCCTCGGCCGGGAGGGCCGCAACCAGGCTGCGCGCCAGACCGGCGGCGGCACCGGTGCCGACCAGCCGGAAGAAGGCCCAGCTGCCCTCCTGGTAGCGCTCGAGAAGCCCCGCCTCTCCCATCAATTTCAGGTGACGGGAGATCCTGGGCTGGCTCTGGCCGAGGACCTGGGTGAGCTCGCTTACGGTGAGCTCGGCATCGGCAAGCAGGGCCAGCAGCCGAAGCCTGGTCGGCTCGGCCGAAGCGCGGAGAATGGTGAGAATCCGGTCCACGGTGGCGGCGCTTTCAATCATATAAGGACATCTTTATATGCGAAAGCGTCTATGGGCGCAACTGTCGCCGTCCGGCCACAGCCAGGCCTGCCCTAGCCCCTTGAAGAGGTTAACGTATGGCGTTTTAACGGGCCTTGTGGTACCCGGACGGTCCGTCTGGATTAACCGTTTCGCAACCTCCAGCGCGCTATAAGCCTCGGTAGAGATCCCCACATATGGCCCGCGCCCGTCCCCTTCTCTCGTCTCTTGCCGCTCCTCTGGTCGCTGCCGTCCTCCTGGCCGGCTGCGCCACGACGAACGATGACGCGCGCGATCCGTTGGAGCCGCTCAATCGGCACGTCTTCGCGGTCAATCAGGCCGTCGATGCCGCTATCGTGCGTCCGATCGCGGTCACCTACCGCGACTGGGCGCCGGAAATGGTCAAGAAGGCGGTCAACAACTTCCTCAATTACCTGAAGTCGCCGGTGATCCTCGCCAACGACCTGATGCAGGGCGAGTGGAAGCGCGCGCACGAGACCGTCCAGCGCTTCGCGCACAACACGCTGGCTCTGGGACTGGTCGACCTCGCCGCGCCGACCATCCCGTTCCACGACGAGGATTTCGGCCAGACGCTCGCGGTCTGGGGGCTGGGCGAAGGCCCCTACCTGGTGCTGCCGTTGATCGGCCCGTCGAACCCGCGCGACGGCATCGGCCTCGTGGTCGACTGGTTCATCGACCCGGTCTACTGGGTCGCCGATCACAACAACTGGGACGGCTTCATCTACGGCCGGACCGCCGCGCGCGTAATTACCGCACGTGTCGACACGCTGAAGATCACGGACGATCTGGAGCGGACCTCTCTCGACTATTACGCCGCGATCCGCGATATCTATCGCCAGCGGCGGGCCGACGAGATCCGCAATCGTTCGACGCCGCGCGCCGCTTTCGGCGCGGACAAGGCCGTTAAGGAGTCGGCGCAGCCGGCGCTGACAAACTAGAGATGATCGATCGCCGTTTCTTCCTGGCGTCGGCAGCCTCAGCCGCGGCGCTCGCAGCGCTTCCGGCGTCGGCAGCCGTCGATCCTGAAGCGGCGAAGACCTTCATCCGCACGCTCGCCAACGAAGCGATCCAGCTCATGGGTCGCAAGGACCTGCCGCAGCCCGAGCGCATCCAGAAGTTCCGCGAGCTCTTCACCAAGGGCTTCGACGTCGAGGCAATCGGTCGCTTCGTGCTCGGCCGCTACTGGCGCGACGCGACCGACGCCGAGCAGAAGGAATATCTGAAGCTCTTCGAGGATCTGATCCTCGCGACCTACGCCGGACGCTTCAGCGAGTATTCGGGTGAGACCCTGACGGTGCTCGATGCCAAGCCGGAGGAGGACCGCTTCACGCTGGTCACGAGCCAGATCAACCGGACCGGCGGCAGCCCGCCGATCCGGCTCGACTGGCGCGTCGCCGAAGGCAATAGCGGTCTCAAGATCGTCGACGTCATCGTCGAGGCGGTCAGCATGAGCGTGACCCAGCGCTCGGAGTTCGCATCCGTTATCCAGCGCGGCGGCGGCAAGATCGGCGGCCTTCTCGCCGCTCTTCGCGACAAGACGAAGAATCTGCAGACGAGGTAGGCGGATGCCAGCCTATATCATCGGCGAGATCGAGATCACCGATCCCGAGACCTACAAGCGCTACACCGCCCAGACGCCCGACGTGATCGGAAAGTTCGGCGGACGCTTCATCGTCCGCGGCGGCAACGGCGAGGCGGTCGAAGGCGCGGCGCCGAAACGCGTCGTTGTCATCGAGTTCCCCGACAAGGCGACCGCAAAGCGCTTCTACCAGTCGCCGGAGTACCAGGAGATCCTGAAGATCCGGCTGTCGGCATCCTCAGGCCGGCTGTTCCTGGTCGACGGCATCGACGGACCTAATCCTCCGCCCGGCTGACGATCTCGTTCTCCCGGTGCAGGGTCTGATGCACCGGACACTTGTCGGCGATCTCCATCAGACGTTGGCGCTGTGCCGCGTCGAGCGCTCCCTCGATCCGGATGCGCCGTTCGATCCGATCGATCTTCCGCACCCCGTTCTCGCAGTCGGCGCAGTCGGTCGCGTGCACCTTCTCGTGGTGCAGACGGACCGTAACGCGTTCCAGCGGCCAGTTCTTGCGCTCTGCATACATCCGGATCGTCATCGAGGTGCAGGCACCCAAGGCCGCCGACAGCAGGTCGTAGGGACCGGGCCCGCTGTCGTCGCCGCCGACACTGGCAGGCTCGTCCGCGGCGAGCATGTGGTGGCCAACCCGGATTCGCTGCGCGTAGCGCCCATTCCGCGTCTCCTGCACCTCGACCCACCCTTCGGGCGGCGGCTCCTCGGCGGCGGCCGGCACCAGCGCGGGCACATAACGCGCGGCCCAGGCTGCCAGCACCGAGGCAACGTAGCCGGCATCCTCCGCACGGGTCAGCAGGTGGTCGGCGCCGGCAAGCGAGACGAAGCTCTTCGGATGCTTCGCGGCGACGAAGATCCGCGTCGCGTTGTCGATGCCGACGATATCGTCGGTCGGCGAATGGAACACCAGCAGCGCCCGCTTGAGCCTGCCGATCGCATCGGCGAGACGGTGCTCGCCGACGTCGTCGAGGAAGCTCTTGCCGATGCGGAAGCGACGGCCGCCGATCGCCACTTCGGCCGATCCCGTCGCCTCGATCTCGGGCAAGGCACCGACGAAAAGACGGCGGACGTGGTCTGGTTCGACCGGCGCTGCGATCGTGGCGGCCGCCTTCGCCTCCGGGATCCTGTCGGCCGCGGCCAGCACCGCGGCACCGCCGAGGCTGTGGCCGATCAGGACCCTCGGTGCCTCGCCGCGCTCCCTGAGGAACGAAGCCGCTGCGACCAGATCCTCGATGTTGGACGAGAAGTCGCTGTTGCCGAAATCGCCCTCGCTGCCGCCGAGTCCGGTGAAGTCGAAACGCAATGTCGCGATGCCGAGTCCCGCCAAGGCGCGCGAGATGCGCGTGGCGGCATGACTCTCCATCGAGCAGGTGAAGCAATGGGCGAACAGCGCGGTGGCTCGCGCCGAACCGACCGGCCGGTCGAGCCGCGCAGCCAGCGTGGCGCCACTCGTCCCGCGGAACGTGATCTTTTCGCTGGTGATCGCCATGCGTCCCCTCCCTGCCGGTATCGACGGCGAAGCTTCGCACGACGGCGGCCCTCTTGCAGCGATCAGGGGGCGGAGACGCCTGCCCCAAAACGACGATCGCCGCCCGCGATGCGGGCGGCGATCGGGAAACGCGATGCCGGCCCGAGGGCCGGCCGGCTTCAGGCCATCTCGATCGTCGAGACGGCGACCTTGCCGCTGCGCTGATCCTTGGCGGTATCGAACTTCACCTTCTGGCCTTCGCGCAGATCGGTGAGGCCGGCCCGCTCGAGAGCGGTGGCGTGGACGAAGACGTCCTTGTCGCCGCCTTCCGGCTGGATGAAGCCGAAGCCTTTGGCGCTGTTGTAGAACTTAACGGTGCCCATGGTCATGGGAGCATTCCTTTTCACTGACGAAATGTGCGTGGGAAATGGCGCACGGTTTCACGGTCTTTCCCGTCGTCGATTGGGATAAAAGCGTGAAACCTACGGCGCCCGTCAGTGACGAGGCGGAGCGGAACAGCATTCAGGCCAAACGTCGATGCGACCTTATATAGAACTCTTTCCGGAAATTCACAGCATTTCTGAAACTTTTATTTTGCGGCGGGTCAGGTCCGGCGGGCGACATCGTGCAGCCAGCCGCGAAATGCGACGAGGCCGGCCTCCTCGGCACGCTCGCGCCGATAAGCGATGTACCAGGCACGACGCTTCGGCACGGCGAGCTTGAACGGGCGCACCAGCCGCTTCGCCGCGAGGTCGTCGACGACATAGGGCCGGAGACCCATCGCGACGCCGACGCCATCGAGCGCCGCCTGCAGCGCCATCGCATAGGTGCCGAAGCTCGGGCCGCGCCCCGTCAGCTCGTCGCAGCCCGCCGCCGCAAGCCATTGTGTCCAGTCCTCCGTCGAGTGACTGACGTCGAGCAGCTTCGCCGCGGCGAGATCCGCCGGCCGCTTCAGCCGTCTGGCGAAAGCCGGCGTGCAGACCGGGAACATCTCGGCCGAGAACAGCGGCTCGGCGAGGTAGCCCGGCCAGTCGCCGTCGCCGAGCTGGACGCCGCAGGTCCAGTCGTCGCGGAGCGCCACCACCGCGCCGCCGGTGGTCAGCCGGACCTCGATGCCCGGATGCGCGCGGTGAAAATCGCCGAGGCGAGGGATCAGCCAGCGGATCGCGAAAGTCGGGCCGACGCCGACGGTCAGCACCCGATCGTCGTGCGCCTGGGCAACCTGCTCGGTCAGACGCGCGATGCCGTCGAAGGCGGCGGTGAGGCCCGGCTGGTAGGCGCGGCCCTGAGGCGTGAGTGTCAGGCCGTTCGGCTGCCGGTCGAACAACGGGACCTTGAGCCTGGCCTCCAGCAGGCGCACGAGCCGGCTGACCGCCGCCGGACTGACGCCGAGCTCGCCGCCGGCAGCGGTGAAGCTGCCGTGGCGGGCCGCGGCCTCGAACGCCCTGAGCCCGTTGAGCGACGGCAGACGGCGCATCTTGCCCTCAGCTTTCCTGAGGGTAAGACTGAGTTATCCGCGTTTGCGGCGCAAGCATCTTGGGCGGAGAATGGCCTCGTCTGCCGTGGGGAGCCGTCGAAAATGTTGAGCATACCCGTCGCCTTCGGGCTTGCCGCCTCGATCATCGCAACCTCGTTCCTGTCCGGTCTGTTCGGCATGGCCGGCGGTATGGTGCTGATGGGGCTGCTGCTTCTGCTGATGCCGGTGCCGGCAGCGATGGTGCTGCATGGCATCACACAGGTCGCGTCCAACGGAGCGCGCGCCTGGCTCTGGCGGACGCACATCGTCTGGCGCGTCTTTGCCGGCTACTTCGTCGGGGCGGTGGCGGCGCTCGGAATCTTCGCGATGATCCAGTTCGTGCCCAGCAAGGCGGTCGTGCTGATCTTCATCGGGCTCGCGCCGCTGACCGCACTCGCCATGCCGTCCGGCATGATGCTGAACCTGCTGAAACCCACGCACGCGGCGGCCTGCGGCCTCGTCTGCACGGTGCTGCAGCTGATCGCCGGCGTCTCCGGGCCGATCTTCGATGCCTTCTTCGTCCGCTCCGGCATGGACCGGAAGGCGCAGGTCTCGACCAAGGCCGTGGCGCAGACCTTCGGACACCTCGTCAAGCTGATCTATTTCGGCGGCATCGTCGTCAGCGACGAGAGCTACGTGGCGCCGGAGGTCATGGTGGTCGCGGTCGTGACAGCGATCGTCGGCACCTGGCTATCCCGCCGCATCCTGGAAGGGATGAGCGATCACGGCTTCAAGGTCTGGAGCCAGCGGATCATCGTCACGATCTCCGCGGTCTATCTCGGCCAGGGCTTCTATCTCGTCGTCATCGGCTAGGGCTAGCGGGCGAGGCGACCGAGCGCCTCGACGTCGGCCAGCCAGAGCTGCCGGCGTTCGGCCGGGACGGCATCGATGCGGCCGAGCACGAGATCGCGGATAGGCGAGAAACCGACGAATCCCAGGATGTTGCGCTTCAGCATCTTCAGCGCATGGGCGCCGAAGTACCAGCGATAGACAAAGCCCGGCATCCCCATGGTAACGATGACGCGCGCCGACTTGCCGGTGAGCAGCGGCCGGAACCCCATGGCCGTCTTCGCTTTCTCGGTCGCGAAACCGGGCTGGAACACGCGCTCGATGAATCCCTTCAGCAGCGCGGGCAGGCATCCGTACCAGAGCGGGAAGACGATCACGAGGTGATTGGCGGCACCGATCGACCGCTGAGCTTCCGCCAGATCCGGTTCGAGCGGTTGCTGCCCGCTGAAGCCCTCGTGAAGGATCGGATCGAAACGCATCCGCGACAGGGCGAAGACACGCACCCGATGTCCGCCTGCCTCGGCGCCACGCCGATAGGCATCGGCCAAGGCCTCGCAGTAGGTACTGCTTCTCGGATGGCCGACGACGATCACGATCTCCGCCACGTGTTCCTCCTGCGACTGCAGGAGACTTCTAGGGAAGGCGCCGGCGGTCCGCCTTGATCCAGCGCAAACTAGGCCCAGCCGGGCGGCTGGATGAAACCGCCGATCAGCTTCTCGAGCCACTTCGCGGCAGCGATCGTCGTTCGATCGCGCCCGAAGGCACCGATGATCTGCAGGCCCGCCGGCAGCCCGTCCTTGGCGAGGCCCATCGGCGCCGCCGTCGCCGGCAGATACGGCATGATCGGAAGGCCCGCCCAGAACAGCTGGCTCGAATAGGCGACCGGCTTGCCGTTGATCGGCAAGGATCGCTTGTCACGATCGGGCTCGGAGACGTGCTGGAAAGCCGTGGTCGGCGCGACCGGAGCGATCAGCACGTCCCAGCTTTCGAAAAATTTGGCCCAGGAGCGGCGCAGCTTGGCGCGCGTCTCGTTCCAGCCGATCCAGTCGCGATGGTAGAGCGTGGCGCCGCGGATCACGGTCGCGTAATAGCCGCGATCGTCGTCCGGGAGCGTCGGAAGCTTCTTGATGTATTCGTCGAAGACGTCCTTCGGCTGGCGCGCTGCGGTGGTGCCGCGCAACAGACGAAGATACGTCGTATGCGCGAGTTCGATATCGAAGTCGGGCCTGGCCTTCCCGTCGACGACAGCACCGGCCTTGGCGATCGCCTCGACTGCCGATTGCAGCAGATCGCCGACGGCACGGTCGACCGGTGAGCGCGGATCGTCGGCCCAGACCGCGACCCGAAGTCCCTTGAAGCCGTCGGCGATCGGCGCCGGCAGATCGAGACGCCATGCCGTCGCCTCGGCGCCATCCGCGCCCGCGATCAGCCCAAGCGCGAGGTCGAGGTCCTCGGCCGAGCGCCCCATCGGGCCCACCACGGAAAGATCGCCGGGACCGACGATCCCGGGTGGCATCTGCCCGCGCGTCGGCACGATGCCGTAGCTCGGCTTGTGGGCGTAGGTGCCGGTGTAATGCGCGGGATTGCGGAGAGACCCGCCGATGTCGCTGCCCGCTTCGAGGCCTGTCAGGCCGGCCGCGAGTGCCGCCGACGAGCCGCCGGACGAGCCTCCCGGCACCCGCTCGACATTCCACGGGTTGTTCGTGGTGCCGTAGATCTCGTTGGTCGACTGGAAGTCGCCTAGGAGCAGAGGCACGTTGGTCTTGCCGAGAACGATCGCGCCTGCGCGCTTGAGGCGTTCGACGACCGCCGAATCCGCGGCGGCGACGTTGTCCTTCCACGCCGGGTTCCCCCAGGTCGTCTTCCAGCCAGCGACGTCGAAGGACTCCTTCACCGTGATCGGCAGGCCATGCAGCGGCCCTTTCACCTCGCCGCGGGCGAGTTCGCGGTCGGCCTCGCGCGCGCGTTCCAGGGCCTTGTCGGCGTCGAGCACGACGATCGCGTTCAGCTTCGGATTGAAGCGCGCTATCCGGTCGAGGTAGAGGCGCATCAGCGCCTCCGCGGTGATCTCTCTCCGCCGGAGCTTCCGGGCCTGCACATGCGCGGGCTCGAAGGCGAGATCGACCATGGCGCTAGCGCGTCAGCGGCTTGTACTTGATGCGGTGCGGCTGATCCGCGTCGGCGCCGAGGCGCCGCTTCCGGTCGGCCTCGTAGGCCTGGTAGTTGCCCTCGAACCACTCGACGTGGCTGTCGCCTTCGAAGGCGAGGATGTGGGTCGCGACGCGGTCGAGGAACCAGCGGTCGTGGCTGATCACCACGGCGCATCCGGCGAACTCGAGCAGCCCTTCCTCCAGCGCGCGGAGCGTGTCGACGTCGAGGTCGTTGGTCGGCTCGTCGAGCAGCAGGACGTTGCTGGGCTTCCGCAGGATCTTCGCGAGGTGCACGCGGTTTCGCTCGCCGCCCGAGAGGATGCCGACCTTCTTCTGCTGATCGGCACCCTTGAAGTTGAAGAGGCCGCAATAGGCTCGGCTCGGCATCTTGCGCCGGCCGAGGTCGATCTCCTCGACGCCGCCGGAGATCTCCTGGAAGACCGTCTTGTTGCCGTCGAGGCTGTCGCGCGACTGATCGACGTAGTTGAGGATCACGGTATCGCCGAGGCGCAGCGCGCCAGAGTCGGGCTTCTCCTGGTTGGTCAGCATGCGGAACAGCGTCGTCTTGCCGGCGCCGTTGGGACCGATCACGCCGACGATGCCGCCCGGCGGCAGGCGGAAGTTCAGGTTCTCGATCAGCATCCGGTCGCCATAGCCTTTGACCAGGTTCTCGGCCTCGATCACGACGTTGCCGAGACGCGGGCCGGGCGGGATGACGATCTGGGCGGTCTCCGGCGCCTTCTGCTGGCTCTCGGCGACCAGCGCGTCGTAAGCCTCGAGACGCGCCTTCGACTTCGCCTGGCGGGCGCGGGCGCCCTGCTTCACCCATTCGAGCTCACGGTCAAGGGTGCGGACGCGGGCCTGCTCCTGCTTGCCCTCCTGCTCGAGCCGCTTCTTCTTCTGATCGAGCCAGCCGGAATAGTTGCCCTCGTAGGGAATGCCGCGGCCGCGGTCGAGCTCGAGGATCCAGCCCGCGACCTCGTCCAGGAAGTAGCGATCGTGGGTGACGGTCACAACGGTTCCGGGGAAGTCGGCAAGGAAGCGCTGCAGCCAGGCGACGGACTCGGCGTCCAGATGGTTGGTCGGCTCGTCGAGCAGCAGCAGGTCGGGGCGCTGCAGCAGGAGGCGGCAGAGCGCCACGCGACGACGCTCGCCGCCGGACAGCGTCTTCACGTCCGCGTCGCCCGGCGGGCAGCGGAGCGCGTCCATCGCGATCTCGATCGTGCGGTCCAGCTCCCAGCCGTTGACCGCGTCGATCTTCTCCTGAAGCTCGGCCTGCTCGGCCAGCAGGGCGTTCATCTGGTCGTCGGTCATCTCCTCGCCGAACTTGCCTGAGACCTCGTTGAACCGGTCGACCAGGGCCTTCACCTCGCCCATACCCTCGACCACGTTCTGCATGACCGTCTTCGTCTCGTCGAGCTGCGGCTCTTGGGCCAGGTACCCCACCTTGGCGCCCTCGGCGACCCACGCCTCGCCGCCGAACTCCTTGTCGATCCCGGCCATGATTCGGAGCACAGTCGACTTGCCCGAACCGTTGACGCCGAGGACGCCGATCTTGGCGCCGGGCAGGAACGACAGCCACACGTCCTTCAGGATCTCCTTTCCCCCGGGATAGATCTTGGACATGCCCTTCATGACGTAGACGTACTGGTAGGCGGCCATCGATGTGCTCCGCAGCGTCCTTGGAACCGGTGGGAAGGGCCCGGGTTTAGCCCGGCCCGGGGCCGGACGCAACCGCCGTCAGGGCGCGCGGCCGGCGGCCGCCTGGACGAAAGTCTCGACGTATCCCAGCGCCTCCTTGAGGCGTCGGCGCTGCATGGAATCCAGCAGCGCGACCTCGATCCGGTTGCCGGGAGCTTTGCCTGCGGCGACGTCACGCGTCTGCTGATCGAGGATCAGCGTTAGGAACAGCGAAAGCGCCTCCTTCAGAGAAGCGGCATCTCCTTCCGGAAGGTCCCCGGCCTCCTCCAAATACGCGATCCGCTCTGAGGTCGAGGTCGCCGCGATGTGGCGGGCGAGCGCCCGCGCCCGTACGGCGGCGACAACCGGGAACAGGCCGTTGCGTTTGAGATCGATCCGCCCGGCGTCCGTCTTGAAGTTGCCAAAGAACCCGATCGGCGCCCGCACCGACGCAAGGTCGGCCGTCAGGTGGCTTATCAGCATCGGCGAGCCGGCGGCCTGGGCCAATGTCCGCTCCCTAAGCCGATCCACAAGACCGACGTCGCCGAAGGCGACGCGGAAGTCGAAGAAGATGTCGGCAGACAGCAGGTCATTCGGCGATGCCGCAGCGGTCCAGCCCGCGACGACCGCCTGCCAGCTGTCGAAGCTATGGCGCCAAGGTGCCTCGCGAGCCATCACGCCACCCTTGCAATACGGCACACCGGCGCCGTCGAGGTTATCGGCAAGGCGTCGGCCAAGCTCAGCGAACCACGGGTCGTCGTCCTGTCTGCCGGCATGTACGATCGCATTGTCCTGATCGGCCGCGAGCAGGCTTTCGCCTCGCCCCCCGGATCCCAGGACGAGAACCGCGAAGGACGCCGCCGGCGGCCCGTGGCTGTCCGCCATCGCCATCACGGCAAGTTCCACCGACTTTCTCGTCAGCTCGCGCACCACCGCGCTGATTACCTCGGCGATCGCCGGCGCTGCCATGTCCTCGTCAAGCAGCCCGCGCGCGAGCTTCGGCATCCTGTCCCAGGCGCTCGTGAGATCGGCTGCGTCCCGGGCCGCCTCGATCTCGTCGCCCAAGGCTAACGCCGCCGAAGCGCGCTGATGCAGCATCGAGCGTACCGTCACCATGCCGACGCCACGGCCATCCGGCGTGACGACGACGAGATGCCGATAACCCAGGCGGTCAAGCCTTGCGATCGCGACATGGACGAATTCGTCGGACCGTATCGTCGCAACCGGCGAGGACGCACACGCCCCGACCTTAGCGAAAAGACGCCCTGAGTCGGCGGCGGCGCGAGTGAGATCCCTTTCGGTGAGGATCCCGGCGGGTCGTCCGTCTCCATCGATGATGACGAGAGAACTCACGCCGCGCGCGGTCATCAACCGCGCCGCGTCGGACAGTGTCCGATCCGGCTCCACCGTGATCAAGGGCTGGCTCATCACCTCCGACAGGCGGTGGCGATAGGCGAAGACATCGATGCGCTGCAGCGCCGGATCGTCGGCGAGTCTCACCGCCGTCCCCACACCGTCGCTCGCTGTGCCGCCACCAAGGCGGTTGCAGACTCGCCGAAGCGGATGGCGTCACCGAGGGTGACGATGCCGCGATCGAGCAGACGCGGCACAAGGCGGAGATAGAGCTCCGCTGTCACCAGGCTGTCGCCGAGCGCGGTGTGGCGGCCGGTAGCGAAGACGCCGTGGCGCCGGGCGACGGCGGCGAGATCGAGATCCTTCTCCGACGGATCGAGCGCCGAGACCAGCCTCGCGGTGTCGAGCGCGAGCGGCTCTCGCCACGCAAGGCCGCATCGGACCGCCGCGGCCTTCAGCATCGCCAGGTCGAAGTCGATGTGATGGCCGATCACCGCCACGTCCTTCAGCACCTCTGAGATCCTCGGCCAGACCATGTCGATCTCCGGCGCATCGGAAACCATCGCGTCGGTGATCCGATGCACCGCCGATGCCGAGGACGGGATGGGGCGTCCCGGCCGCACAAGGAGGTCGAGTGTCCGGCGCCGGAAGAGACGCCGGCCATGAAGACGGACGGTACCGATCGCGACGATGCGATCGGGTCCAGGATCCATGCCGGTCGTTTCCGTATCCAGGACCAGGGCCGGCAAGTCGACGAGCGCCGTGGCCGCCAGCGGTGCTGACGCGGCGGGCGGCGTCTCATGCAGAGCGAGATCGAGCTCGATCTCCGCACGGTGGTCAGTCGCGATACCCTCCGACCGGACCACCAGGACGTAACCCAGAGCAATGCCAAGCGAGACGACGACAGAAGGCAGCGTGCCTCCGTCGATCGTGGCAAGCTGCACATCCACCGGGAGTCCGATCCCCTCCGCTCGCTCCACCGCTTCGGACAACGACTGCCGGGACAGGCGCCCGAACAGGCTGGTTCCGACGAGAGTTCCATCTCCGCCGAAGATCCGAAGACCACGGTGATTTGCTGCGCTGACCAATCCTTCGGGCGTCGCGAGGATTACCGCATCGGGCAGCGCCGCGATGACTTGGGCAAGATGGCGGCGGTCGGTATCGGCAGCGACTTCCGAGAGTCGGCGCGAAATGGCGTCGCGCAGTTCCCCGACTTCCGCCAGCGGCCGACTGTCGCTGCGAAGCGGCGGCAGCACGCCGTCGGCCCCCGCGGCGAGAACGGCACCGCGCGTCGCCTCCAGATCGGCGACGAGACGGTCGCCGATCAGCGCCAGATATCCTCCGGCGGCAATGAGCAGGCCGGCAGCCGACGCCAGACCGAGGTGCGAGGATTCGGCCCAGACCATGGCCGCAAGGGAGACGGCGCCGATACCCGCGGCAAGGATCGCGAGCCGGACTCGGCGCCGGGTCGCCAGCCGACAAGCCTTAGTCACCCGATCCTCCGCAGGGCGAGGTGGTCGGTGTAACCCGCGCACAGAGCATGCGCAACGGCCGGCCCCAAAGGGAAGGGCCTCCGCCAGGCCGGCAGGGGCCCGCGAGCCGGCGATGCCGGCCTCAGTCCCTGGTGAGGTCGACGTCCTTGGTCTCCGGCAGAAACAGGAAGCCGGTCCCGAGGCTGCCGCCGTGGTGGGGATGACCCGGCCGAGATGTGCAGAACCCAGGCGAAGGGGGTCAGGGTCCGCACGATCGCGACGGTGACGACGACCATCAGCGTCGCGACCAGATACGGCCAAATAGCCCGAGTCCGCGCGAGGCCTCGCTTCAGACCCCTTCCCGTGTCCCCGAGCCCCTCACAGCCAGGCCCCCTGGAGGTCGCGTAGTCCATCGACGCCGTCTGAGCCCGGTCTTGAGCGGATCTCGGCCGAGAGGTCGATTCCGTGAGAAAGTCGAATTCCGGGCGGCAGAGCCGCCGATCCGGCCGGCCGATCCCCCCGAGAATCGGGGCGATCTGAAGCCGTACCTCGGACCTTAGGGCCATTTTAGGTCAATTCGACCTAAGTCGAATGCGAGGGTCGGACCGGCTATGCTACCGCTATGCTTCGGCTATTTTGGAATACGTGTAAGAAAAGTCAGGGGGAAGGCCGAGAAGTCCAGAGATCCAACTCTCGGCTCGCCGATCTCGAACCTCCTGGTCACGACGCAACGTCGGTCGCTTCGAAATCGACTAGAGGGGAGTAACCGTCCATGAACCAACCCGACAGCAAAGCCAACGAAGAAGCCCACTGGAGCAAGACGACCCGCCTGATGTTCACCCATCTCGGCGTCTGGCTCTTGTTCGGCTACGTGATCCACATGTTCGTGGGCCCGCTCAACAAGATCGTCATCCCGATTCTCGACTTCCCGCTCGGCTTCTACATGGCCGCCCAGGGTTCGCTGATCGTGTTCGTCGTCATGCTGTTCATGTTCGCACGCCAGCAGGACGAGATCGATCGCGAGCACGGCTACGCGGAAGACGATTAAGAGCGGCACCGGAGGGGAATCATCATGGCTACGAACACATCGGGCACCAGTTCCGATTTCATCAGGAACCTCGGCCGCATGTACGGGACGTACACCGGCGGCTTCCTTGCCTTCATCGTTCTGCTCGCGATCCTGGAAATGGTCGGCGTGCCGAACAAGATCCTCGGCTACCTGTTCGTGTTCTTCACGCTCGCGGTCTACGCGATCATCGGCGTGATGACACGGACCGCCGAGGTCTCCGAGTACTACGTCGCCGGCCGGCGTGTGCCGGCCTTCTACAACGGCATGGCGACCGGCGCCGACTGGATGTCGGCGGCCTCCTTCGTCGGCATGGCGGGAACCCTGTTCCTGCTGGGCTATGACGGCCTTGCCTGGGTGCTGGGCTGGACCGGCGGCTACGTGCTGGTCTCGGTCCTGATCGGCCCGTATCTGCGCAAGTTCGGCGCTTACACGGTGCCGGACTTCATGGCGTTCCGCTTCGGCGGCAACTTCGCCCGCATGGTCGGTGTCGTCGTGCTGGTGGCCTGCTCCTTCACCTACGTGACGGCGCAGATCTTCGGCACCGGCATCATCGCGTCCCGCTTCCTTGGCATGCAGTTCGAGCTCGCGGTGTTCGCCGGCCTCGTCGGCATCCTGCTCTGCGCCATGCTCGGCGGCATGCGTGCCGTCACCTGGACGCAGATCGCCCAGTACATCGTGCTGATCGTCGCCTACCTGACGCCGATCATCATCCTGTCGACCAAGAACTACGGGATCCCGATCCCCGAGCTGACCTACGGCAAGGCGATCGCGGCAATTACCGCCCGCGAGCAGGAGATGCTGGCGAGCGGCTTGGCGACCGCGGCCGCCCTCAAGCCGCACATCCAGCCCTTCATCAACTACTCGCCGCTCAACTTCTTCGGCATCATCTTCTGCATGATGGTCGGCACGGCGTCGCTGCCGCACATCCTGATGCGCTACTTCACGACCCCGAGCGTCCGCGAAGCGCGGCAGTCGGTGGCGTGGTCGCTGTTCTTCATCTTCCTCCTCTACTTCTCGGCGCCGGCCTATGCGGCGTTCTCGAAGCTGGAGGTCTACACCAACATCATCGGCCGCGATCTGACCGCGGTCCGCCCCTGGATGTTCGCCTGGGGTGAGCTCGGCCTGATCCAGGTCTGCGGCAAGAACGCCGCGAGCATCGACGCCATCGTCGCCGCCTGTAAGGCCATCGCCGGCCATCCGGGCGTCGTCCGGCTGCAGGACTTCGTGATCAACACGGACGTGATCGTGCTCTCCACGCCGGAGATCGCGGGACTTCCCTATGTGATCTCGGGCCTGGTGGCCGCCGGCGGCCTCGCCGCCGCGCTCTCCACCGCCGACGGCCTGCTGCTGGCCATCGCCAACGCGCTCAGCCACGACATCTACTACAAGATGATCGATCCGAACGCGC
>CAZDGR010000056.1:0-15324 GCA_964504845.1 uncultured Rhizobium sp.
CAGGCGCAGATCCTCCGCCTCCTGATGCGGCTTCGGAAAGAGCTCGGCATGGCGCTGATGCTGATCACGCATGACTTCGGCGTGATCGCCGGCATGGTCGAGCGGGTCTATGTCATGCATCGGGGCGACATCGTCGAGTCGGGCCAGATCGACGCGCTGTTCGCCGATCCCAGGCACGACTACACCAAGGCGCTGCTCGCCGCCGTTCCCCGCATCGAGACCGCGAGGCGGAGCGCATGACGCCTCCCCTCCTCCAGGTCCGGGACCTCTCGGTCACCTTCCCCGCCCGCCGCGGCCGGCCGCCGGTCAAGGCGGTCGACCGCGTCTCCTTCGACATCATGCCCGGCCGCACGGTCGGCCTCGTCGGCGAGTCGGGATCGGGCAAGACGACGACGGGCCGCGCGATCCTGCAGCTGCAGGCGATCACCGGCGGCTCGGTCAGCCTGCTCGGCCGGGACCTGACGAAGATGTCGAGCGGTGACGTGCGCGCCATGCGCCGGCACATGCAGTTCGTGCTGCAGAACCCCTATTCGAGCCTGCATCCGAGGATGAAGGTCGCGGACATCCTGGCCGAGCCGTTGAAGGTTCACGGCTCGGTGCCGAAGGCGCAGATCCCCGAGCGCGTCGCCGAGCTGATGACGCTGGTCAACATGGACCCGGCCTCGGTGAAGCGATATCCGCACGAATTCTCCGGCGGCCAGCGCCAGCGCATCGTGATCGCGCGCGCGCTCGCGGTGAATCCCGACTTCGTCGTCTGCGACGAGCCGGTCTCGGCGCTCGACGTCCGCACCCAGGCTCAGATCGTCGACCTGCTGCACGACCTGCAGGACAAGCTGAAGCTCTCATACCTGTTCATCGCCCACGACCTCGCGATCGTGCGTGCGGTCGCCCATCAGGTCGCCGTGATGTACGGCGGGCGCATCGTCGAGTTCGGCGACGCCGACGACGTCTACGAGAACCCGTCGCATCCCTACACCAGGAACCTGCTGGAGGCGGTGCCGATCCCCGACCCCGCCCGCCAGCGCGCCAAGCTCGCGGCCTCCGTCGTCGATCCGCAGTTCCGTGGCCGCGACGGCGAGACGGGCCCTTGCGTGTTCGGCCACGACCATGACGACGGCACGGCCGAATGGCACGAGGTCGGGCCGGACCACGCCGTGTCGTGCAAGTTCTGGCCGCCGGGCGTGACGCCTTAGGTCGCGTTCGCCCTATCGCGCGACCTTGATCTGCGGCAGATCCCGGGTGAACGGGCGAAAGCCGACGCCGTAATAGAGGTTCCGGGCGGCCGGACGCTCCGCCGCGCCGACGCAGGCGACGAACATGCGGGTCGCGCCGGCGGCCCGCGCCAGATGCATGCCATGGAGCTGCAGCGCGGTCCCGAGCCCTTGCCGCCCGAAGTCCCTGTGCGTGCCGACGGGCTCGAACTCCGCGGTCCGGGTCGCCTCGTCGAGCCAGATGATCGCGGTCGCGGCCAGGGTGCCGTCCGGCGCCGCGATCAGCACGTGCAGATCGGCTCGATACGGCCAGGTCCGCCGGACCCGCTCGAGCGCCGTCTCGGTGAAGCTCGACGGATGCCAGGCGTCGCGATGGGCCTTGACCGCGTCCGCGACCGAAACGTCGGCGGCGGACAGGAACCGGAATCCGCCCGGCAGGACCGGATCCGGAAGGTCGGTCAGCGCGCGGGCATTGAACTGGTGCCAGGATCCGCTGTCCGAGCCGGTTTCAGCATCGAACGCGTATCCGTGCGCAGCGACGATGGCCTGCGCCTTTACGTCGCCGGACTGCACCGTCATCGACCGGTCGACTCCGCCGGCGACGCCGTCGTACCAGTCGAGGATCTCGGCCAGCAGCTCCGAGCGGTCGGGATGCGTCTGCCAGATGAGGCTTGCCGACTTCACCTCGCGGACCTGCCCGTCGCTGCGCGCGACCCGATGCGGCAGGTAGGCCCATCCCCATGCCGCCAGCCGCTTCTCGACGAACCACAGGCGATGGCGCCAGAACGAGCCGAGTGCGTCGAAGTCCTTGGCCCAGACCCAGGCGAGCTCGCCGACCGAGGCGTCGCCGTTGATGAGCTCCGGGCGAAGAGCGGTCACCTCCTGCGCCAGGCCCTGCATCAGCCGGAGGTCGGCCGGTCCGAGCCTTTCCATGTGGTCGGCCTCTATTCGCGCGGCTCAGCGCCGCTTCGCCCTGGTTGCCGTCGCGACCGGCGCGATCTCGGCGCCGAGCACGCTCGGGCTCGCCATCAGCGCCGCCACAACCATGTCGCGCGCCTCGTCGATCTGTTCGATCACGATTTCCTCGGAAGTCGCCGCATCGCCCTTCGCCATCGCGTCGATCAGCGCCTGGTGCTCGTGCTGGATCTCGTCCGAGCGGTCGCGGAGCGCCAGGCCCAGCAGCAACGCGCGCTCGGCCTCGTCGAGCAGGCCCGACAGCATCCGAAGCAGCCTTGGGCTGCCGGCGGCCTCGGCGATCGCCAGATGGAAGGCGCGGTTGGCGGCAAGGAACACGCGCTGGCTCGCCGCATCGCCCGGCGTGTAGCCGGCCTTGCAGCCGACATCGAGACGCTTCAGCAACGCCGAGTCGACGCCGCGCTCGGTCGCGAGCCTTGCCGCCATCGGCTCGAGCTGCCGGCGGAGCCGGAAGACATCGAGGATGTCGGCGAGGGTCACCGAAGCGATGCGCCAGCCCCGCCGGGCGATCGAGGTGACGAGACCGTCCTGGGCCAGCCTTGCGAGCGCGGCCCGGACCGGCGCCTTGCCGACGCCGAGGGCCAAGGCGAGTTCCGCCTCGCTGACGGCGCTGCCGCCGACGATCCGGCCGTCGATGATCCGCGCCTTGATCTCGGCATAGGCGGCGTCGCCGAGATTCTGTGCCTCGGCGGCGATCGGCACCGACGTTCCCGGGGCTTTCGCCATCGATTCCCGATCCGCAAATGAAAACGCCGGCCCGCGGCCGGCGATCTGACCCCGAGGCACCTCCCGGCAACCTCTAGGCACCGGGACCTTATAGCGAAAGAAACTAGCTAGCAAGAGGCCGAAATGGCCTTTAATTGAGATGCCCTCCGCTACTCTTCCCGATGGAGGGACCCATGGCCTGGTGCGGCCTCGACTTCGGAACATCCAACTCGACTCTCGGTCTCGCCGACGGCAATTCGGCGCGGCTGGCGCCGCTCGAAGGCGACGCCGTCACGCTGCCGAGCGCGATCTTCTTCGATGCCGAAACCGACGACCCGGTCTTCGGCCGTGCGGCGATCGCCACATACATCGAAGGCATTGACGGGCGCCTGATGCGCTCGCTCAAGTCGGTGCTGGGCTCCGACCTGATGGAGCAGGAGACGCGTCTCGGCAACCGCAAGATCCGCTTCGACGAGGCGATCGGCCTCGTGCTCGGCCGCATCAAGCTGCTCGGCGAAGCTTCCGCCGGGCACAGGCTCGACAGCGTGGTGCAGGGACGCCCGGTGCATTTCATCGACGACGACGAGGCCGCCGACGCCAAGGCGCAGGCCACGCTCGAGGACGTGCTGCGCCAGACCGGCTTCAAGCACATCAGCTTCCAGTACGAGCCGATTGCCGCCGCCCTCCACTATGAATCGACGCTCAATCGCGAGGAGCTGGCGGTGATCGCCGACATCGGCGGCGGCACCTCGGACTTCTCGGTGGTGCGCCTCGGCCCGGATCGCGCGCGTCTTCCCGACCGCGCGCCCGACATCCTCGCCAATGACGGCGTCCGCGTCGGCGGCACCGATCTCGACCGCTTGGCGAGCCTCGCCGCCATCATGCCGGAGCTGGGCTACGGCCATGTCGTGCGCCTCGACGGGCTCAAGGCGCCGGTCGCGCTCTATCACGACTTCGCGACATGGGCGAAGATCAACTTCGCCTATACGCACCAGGTCCTCTCCGCGGTCCGCCAGATGAAGCGGACGGCGAGAGACCCGATCCCGTTCGAGCGGATGGAGACCGCGCTGACCGAGCGGCTCGGCCACTGGCTGGCGCTGCAGGCCGAGGCGGCGAAGATCGCGCTGTCGGAGAACGAGGACACGCGGATCGATCTCGGCCGTATCGAGCCGGGCCTCGGCGTCTGGCTCGACCGCGGCCAGTTCGGCCGCGCGATCGAAGCCTCGATGACGAAGATCGGCGACGTGATCAGCCGCTGCGTCGCGGCCGCCGGGGTGGCGCCGGAGAGGATCGACAGCCTGGTGATGACCGGCGGCTCGGCGCTGCTGCCGATGGTTCGCGACGCGCTGTCGAAGCGGCTGCCGCAGGCGCGACTGGTCGACGCCGACCATTTCGGCGCGATCGGGCTCGGCCTCGCGCTGGAGGCACGGCGGCGCTACGCCTGATTGGGATCGATCGGTTCCGGCTTTCGTCCTTTCCCTTGCGCCCGTTCGGCCCCCCTCCCTAGACTGCGGCCTTCTTCAGTTCCCCGATCCAGGGCCCCGGCGTGAAGCGCTATTCCTTCGTCCAGCTGCTGAGAAACGCCATCGGCCTCGGCGACGGCTGGCAGCAGGCGTGGCGGAGTCCGGAGCCGAAGCCCTCCTACGACGTGGTGATCGTCGGCGGCGGCGGGCATGGGCTGGCGACCGCCTACTACCTCGCGAAGAACCATGGCGTGCGCAACGTCGCGGTGGTCGAGAAGGGCTGGATCGGCGGCGGCAACACCGGCCGCAACACCACGGTGGTGCGCTCGAACTATCTCTGGGACGAGTCCGCGGCGATCTACGAGCATTCGCTGAAGCTCTGGGAAGGGCTGACGCGGGAGCTGAACTTCAACGTAATGTTCAGCCAGCGGAACCTGGTGATGCTGGCGCATACCGAGCACGAGCTGATCGAGGCGAGCCGGCGCGTCCACGCCAATCGCCTCAACGGCATCGACGCCGAGATCTGGAGCCGCGAGCAGACCCTCGCCTTCATCCCGATCCTCAACAAGTCGATGAGCATCCGCTATCCGGTGATGGGCTCCTCGGCGCAGCCGCGCGCCGGAATCGCCCGCCACGACGCGGTCGCCTGGGGCTTCGCCCGCGGCGCCGATGCGCTCGGCGTCGACATCATCCAGAACTGCGAGGTGACCGGCGTCCGCCGCGAGGGATCGCGCATCGTCGGCCTCGACACCACGCGGGGCGCGATCGACGCGAAGAAGGTCGCCTTCGTCGCCGCAGGGCATTCGAGCGTGCTGGCGAGCATCGCCGGATTCCGGCTCCCGATCGAGTCCCATCCCCTCCAGGCGATGGTGTCGGAGCCGATCAAGCCGGTACTCGACACGGTGGTGATGTCGGGTGCGGTGCATGCCTATGTCAGCCAGTCGGACAAGGGCGAGCTGGTGATGGGGGCCGGCATCGACGCGTTCAACTCCTATGCCCAGCGCGGCTCCCTGCCGATCCTCGAGGATCTCGCCTCCGCGATGGTCGAGCTGTTCCCGATCGTGAGCCGGCTCAAGATCCTCCGCAGCTGGGGCGGCATCGTCGACGTCTGCCCGGATGCGAGTCCGATCATCGGCAAGACGCCGGTCGACGGCCTCTTCATCAATTGCGGCTGGGGCACGGGCGGCTTCAAGGCGACGCCGGGCTCGGGCTGGGTTCTCGCCGACACGATCGCCAACGACCGCCCGCACAAGCTGGCCGAGCCCTTCTCGATGGAGCGCTTCGCCTCCGGCCAGCTGATCGACGAGCACGGCGCCGCCGCGGTGGCGCACTGATGCTGCTGATCCCCTGCCCCTATTGCGGCGAGCGCGCGGAATCCGAGTTCCGCTACGGCGGCGAGGCGCATTTCCGCCGGCCCGAGAACCATCTCGAGGCGACCGACGAGGCCTGGGCCGACTATCTGTTCATGCGGAAGAACCCGAAGGGCTGGCACCGCGAGCGCTGGATGCACATCGCCGGCTGCAAGCGCTGGTTCTACGTCGTCCGCCACACCGTCACGCACCAGATATCCTCCGTCTACAAGGTCGGCGATCCGCTTCCGGACCTGCCGTCATGACCCAGGATTTCAGGCTCGCCAAGGGCGGGCGCATCGATCGCGACAAGCCGATCCGCTTCCTGTTCGACGGACATGCCTATGACGGCTTCGCCGGCGACACGCTTGCCTCGGCGCTGCTGGCCAATGGCATCCATCTGGTCGCGCGCAGCTTCAAGTACCACCGGCCGCGCGGCATCTATGGCCTCGGCGTCGAGGAGCCGAACGCGCTGGTCGAGACCGGCATCGGGGCGGCGATCGAGCCGAACGCGCGCGCGACCACGGTCGAGCTTTCCGACGGGCTGATCGCCAACAGCCAGAACCGCTGGCCGTCGCTGCGCTTCGATCTCGGCGCGGTCGCCGACCTGGCATCGCCGCTGCTGTCGGCCGGCTTCTACTACAAGACCTTCATGGGGCCGGGAAACGCCTGGAAGCTCTACGAGTGGATGATCCGGCGCGCCGCCGGCGTCGGCCGCGCGCCCGAGCAGCCCGACCCCGACCGCTACGAGCACAGCTACGCGCATTGCGACGTGCTGGTGGTCGGTGCCGGTCCGGCCGGACTCGCCGCGGCGCTCGCGGCCGGACGCGCCGGCGCGCGCGTGATGCTGGTCGACGAGCAGGTCGAGCCGGGCGGGCAGCTGCTCAACACCGCCTACACGATCAACGGCCGGCCGGCGACCGGCTGGGTCGCCGATGCGACGGCCGAGCTCGACCGCATGGACGAGGTGCGCCGTCTTCAGCGCACCCTGGCGCTCGGCGTCTACGACCATGGCTACGTCGCCTGCGTCGAGCGCGCCGTGCCGGTGCCGCAGGGCCGTACCCGCTGGCGCGAGCGCATGTGGCATGTGCGCGCCAAGGAGATCGTGGTCGCGACCGGCGCGATCGAGCGGCCGCTGATCCATGACGGCAACGACCGGCCGGGAACGATGCTGGCTTCTGCCGCCCGCGCCTATGCCAACCGCTACGGCGTGGCCGCCGGCAGGCGCGCGGTCGTCTTCGCCAACAACGACGACGCCTATCGCACCGCGCTCGATCTCGCCGAATTCGGCATCGAGGTCGCGGGTATCCTCGATCTCCGCCACGACCTCACCGGTGCCATGCCCGCGCTCGCCCGCGAGAAGGGCCTTCGCGTGCTGGCCGGACATGCCGTCGTCGGCACTCGTGGCCGCACGCGCCTGAAAGCGGTCGAAGCGGCGCCGGTCGACGATCCGTCGAACCGCCAGATCATCGAATGCGACCTGCTCGCCGTCTCCGGCGGGTGGAACCCTGCCCTTCACCTCTATGCCCATGCCGGCGGCAAAGCCTCGTACGACGCCAACCTCGGCGCCTTCGTGCCGGGAACCTCGCCCGAGCGCATGTCGGTGACCGGGTCTGCCGCCGGAGAGTTCTCGCTCGCGCATTGCCTCTCCGGTGGCGCCCATGCCGGCGCCGATGCGGCGCGGCGCGCCGGATTCACCGCGACACAGCCGGCGCTCGTGCTCGACGCCCCCGAGCCGAACGCCGACACCCGCGTCGGGCCGGTCTTGGCGCCGAACCGCGGCGGCAAGCGCTTCATCGACCTGCACAACGACGTGACCGAGAAGGACCTCCGCCTCGCCGCGCAGGAGGGCTACCGCTCGGTCGAGCATGCCAAGCGCTACACGACGATGGGCATGGGACCCGACCAGGGCAAGACCGGCAACATTCTCGGCCTCAACGTGCTCTCCGATGCGCTGGGCCAGGCGGTGCCGCAGGTCGGGACCACGACCTTCCGTCCGCCCTACCATCCGGTCAGCTTCGGCGCTCTCGCCGGGCGCGAGGTTCACGACCTCTTCCTGCCGACGCGGAAGACGCCGATGGATTCCTGGCACGAGGAGAACGGCGCGCTGTTCGAGCCGGTAGGCCAATGGCGCCGCGCCAAGGCCTATCCGAAGCCGGGCGAGAGCCTGCATGCGGCGGCCGAGCGCGAGGTGAAGGCGGCGCGCGAGAGCGTCGGCCTGTTCGACGCCTCCACCCTCGGCAAGATCGACGTCCGCGGACCGGGTGCCGCGCAGTTCCTCGACCGCGTCTACTGCAACACCTTCTCGACGCTGAAGCCGGGCAACGCGCGCTACGGCCTGATGCTGGGCGAGGACGGGATGGTCAAGGACGACGGCGTCACCGCCCGCCTCGGTCCAGACCATTTCCATCTGACGACGACGACCGGCGGTGCCGCCTCGGTCTATGTGTGGCTCGAGGACTGGCTGCAGACCGAATGGCTCGACCTCGAGGTCTACCTGACCTCGGTCACCGAGCAATGGGCGGTCGCGACATTGTCGGGCCCGAAGGCGCGCCAGGTGCTGGGGCCGCTGACCGACGTCGATCTCTCGGCCGCCGCCTTCCCGTTCATGGCCTTCCGCGAGGGCCGGGTCGCCAACATCCCGGCGCGCATCTTCCGCGTCAGCTTCTCGGGCGACCTCTCCTACGAGATCAACGTGCCGGCACGCCACGGCCTCGCCCTCTGGCAGGCGCTGATGGAATCCGGCCGGACGCTCGGCATCACGCCCTACGGCACCGAGGCCCTCCACATCCTCCGCGCCGAGAAGGGCTACATCGTCGTCGGTCACGAGACCGACGGCACGATCACGCCGCATGACCTCGGCTATGGCGGCATGGTGTCGACGAAGAAGGACTTCCTCGGCCGCCGTTCGCTCAGCCGCGCCGGCATGACCGGGCCGGATCGCAAGCACCTCGTCGGCCTTCTCTCCAAGGACCCCGCGCGCGTGCTGCCGATGGGCGCGCAGATCCTCGAGCGCCCGACCGAGGCGCGACCCGCGCCGATGATCGGCCATGTCTCGTCGAGCTACATGAGCCCGACGATGAAGCGCGGCATCGCGATGGCGCTGGTCAAGAACGGCCGCGAGCGCTTAGGCCAGACCGTCTACCTGCCGCTGCTCGACGGGCCGACGGTCGCGGCGGAGATCGTCTCGCCCGTCTTCTACGATCCGGAGAACGCCCGCCGTGACGGCTGAGTGCGCCCCGCTCGACAATGTCCTGAGGCCCGGCGCGCCAAACGGCCCGTCCGGCGTCGCCCTCAGCGACCGCCGCTTCGTCGGCCAGATCAACCTGCGCGCCCGCGGCGAGGCGGCGATCGCGGTCGGTGCCGCGCTCGGCTATGCGTTGCCGGTCGAGGCCAACACGACGGTCGGCAGCGGCGTCTCGCGCGCCTGCTGGCTCGGACCCGACGAATGGCTGCTGATCTGCGAGGACGACCAACGGGCCGAGCTCAAGAAGCGCCTCGACGACGCGCTCGTCGGCCATGCCCATGCCGCAACCGACGTCACCGACTCCCGCGCCGTCCTGAGGATCGCCGGGGCCTGCGCCCGGCCGGTGCTCGCCAAGGGCTGCCCGCTCGACTTGAGCGCCCGCAGCTTCGGCGTCGGCCGCGTGGCGCAGAGCCTGGTCGGCCGCGCCCAGGCGATGATCCTGCCGATCGAGGGCGGCAGCTACGACCTCTTCGTCGCCCGCAGCTTCGCCGGCTACCTCTGGACCTGGCTTCTGGATGCCGGCGCGGAGTACGGGATCCGCATCGAGGCTGGCTGAGCCAAGCCGCTCCCACACGACCGGGATGAGGCCGCCGATCGATCGGCAGGTCGCAGGACGATTCAGTATCGTGGCAGGGTGCCCTTACTCCGACGCGGGGCGGCGGCTTGTTTCGGAGCCGGCCATTCGCAGTACGAAGAATGCGACGCCCATCCAGAAGAGGCTGCGAAACGTCATGGCAACGACGGTGCGCATCTCGTAGGCGCCGCCCGAGAGGACGTGGATGCCGAATGCCAGAAATACCAAGGCCGTCGCCGCTGCGATCGTCGCCGACAGCCAAGCGGCCCATCGCCATTGCATCAGCAGTCCGGCGCCCGCAGCGACGTAGGCGAAGCCCGCACAGAAGTTGAACCACAGGACAAAGGGCACCGCGGCGCCGACGGCTTCGCGCGCGGCTTCATCGCCGAAAATTGCCTTTCCGCCAGAAATGACCGTCATCACGCCGAATGCCAGTGCCGTCACAGCGGCAGCGACGCCGACGATCCGGACTCGCGACATTGCCGGCATTCGGCCCTCTTCGGCCCTCTTTCGAACGAGTGCGATACTACTCGCTCTCGCGGATCGCCGCCATGCCGAGGCCGGCGGCGATCAGGAAGGATCCCGCGACGCGGTCGGTCCACTTGGCGAAGCGCGGGCTCCGCGCGAAGCGGCTGAGCCGTCCGGCGGCGAGACCGTAAGCCAGCAGCACGCCGAGCTCGATCACGACGCTGGTGATCGCGAGGATCGTCACCTGGAGCGCCACGTCGCCGGCCGGATCGATGAACTGCGGCAGGAGGGCGACGAAGTAGAACAGCGTCTTCGGATCGGCGAGCTTCATGATCAGCCCGGCGCGGAAGATCGCCGGATAGCGCGTCCCCTTCGGATCGGACGCGGCCGACAAGCTCGGATGCGAGCCCAAGAAAGTCTGGAGCCCGATCCACACCAGGTAGATCACGCCAACCCAGCGCACCAGGTTGAAGAGGTCGTGCGACATCAGGATCAGCGAGCCGACGCCGATCGCCGACAGCGCGAAGTAGACCGCGTTGGCGCCGAGGATGCCGAGGCTGGCGACCGCCGACGCCTTCGCCCCGCGCGTCAGGCCGACCGAGACCACCGTCAGCACGGCGACGCCCGGTGCGAGGCAGAGCAGCGTCTCGGCGACGACGAAGATCAGCCAGGCATTGAGATCCATCGAGCGTCCCCGAGGCGGCGGGACGTCTAGCCTACCCGACCTTGTCGCCGAAGCTGCGGAGATACTTCATGCCGGTGTCGCACATGAGCGTGACGATCGTCGCCCGGGAATCGAGGCGCTGGGCGAGCCTGAGCGCGGCCACGACGTTGGCGCCGGTCGAGGAGCCGCAGAACACCCCCTCCTCCCGCGCCAGCTTGAGTGCCATCTGCACCGCCTCGTCGGTCGAGACCGGTTCGATCGCATCGGGCAGATCCTTCCGCCACAGCGGCACGACGAAGCCGGCACCGACGCCGTCGATCTTGTGCGCACCCGAAGGACCACCCGACAGCACCGCCGATTCCGCCGGCTCGACCGCAACCAGCGCGATCTTCCCGTTCCGTCGGCGAAGACCTTCGGCCGTGCCGCGGAACGAGGCGGCGCTGCCGACGGCCTGGACGAAGCCGTCGACCCGCCCTTCGGTCTGCGCCCAGATCTCGTCGGCCATCTTGTGATACGCGGCGAGCTGGTCGGCGTTCTTCAGCTGGTCGGTCCAGAACGCGCCCTTCTCCTCGGCGATCACGCCGGCGGCCTCGATCATGTCGCGGGTGAGCTGCGCGGTCATCCTGCCGCCCTCGCTCTCCACCACGTGAAGGCGGGCGCCGAGGATGCGCATGTGGTCGAGCTTCTCCTTGGCGAAGGCGTCCGACGTCACGATGTCGAGCGGGTAGCGCTTGACCGCGCAGATCAGCGCCAGCGACACGCCGGTCGAGCCGCCGGTGTACTCGACCACCGACCTGCCGGGCTTGAGGCGCCCGTCCGCCTCCGCGGCCTCGATCATCGCCAGCGCCATCCGGTCCTTCATGCTGCCAGTCGGGTTCTCGTCCTCGAGCTTGAGGAGGATGCGGGCGCCGTTCGACGGCACGATGGTGCGCAACGCCAGCAGCGAGGTACCGCCGATGCGCTGAAGGATGTCCTGCTTCATGAGCCGTTCTCATAATCCGGTCGGCCGCGACGGTCAGGTACGGAATCCGGACCGCCTCGCCAGCCTCCCTCGTGCTACGGTCTTCGCATGAGCGGATACGGTCAATTCTGTTCGGTGGCTCGCGCGCACGAGGCGCTGGGCGGCCGCTGGACGCTTCTCGTCGTGCGCGAGCTTCTCTGCGGCAGCCGGCGCTTCAACGACATCAGGCGCGGCATCCCCAGGGTGTCGCGCACGATGCTGTCCGAGCGGCTGCAGACGCTGGTCGAGGCCGGCGCGGTCGAGCGCAGCGAGGGCGGGCACGGGCCCGAATACGCGCTGACCGAGTCCGGCCGCGAGCTGGCGGCATTGGTCGGTGCGCTCGCCGCCTGGGGCCAGCGCTGGCTGCCCAGGCACGCCGACGACGAAGACCTGGATTTCGAGCCGCTGCTTGTCGACATGCAGCGCCGCGTCCGCTTCGACGCCTTGCCGGCCGAGCCGGTGGTCGTCCGCTTCGAGATCGACGGACCGCGCGATCCGCGTTTCCTGCTGCTGAAGCGTGGCGAGGTGTCGCTGTGCACGCAGAACCTCGGATTCCCGGAACTCACCCTCCGCGCGCGCCTCGGCATGCTGGCCGGGTGGTGGCGCGGCGACCTCGACTTCAAGCGCGCCGACGTGACCCTCGACGGACCGAGGGCCCTCGTCCGCGCCTTCCCGACCTGGTTCGAGCGCTATCAGTTCGCCCACATCGCCCCGGCCCACGTCTCTCCGACAAGGAAGGCTCCAGCGTCATGACCGTCCGCATCGTCCGCCTCGGAACGCCGCGCCATGCAAGGGAGGGGACCCGCATCGGCACGGTGCGCCGCCCGCCGCGCGGCGTGCCCAAGACCCGCTTCGCCGCCGACGACTGGTACGACGTCTGGTACCCGGACCTGTCGCCGAGCCAGAACCTGGTCGAGCGCGCGCTGAAAGCCGGCACGTCGGCCGAGTGGAACGCCTTCGTCCGCGCCTTCAAGGCCGAGATGAAGGAGCCGGGACCGAGCCGCTCGCTCGATCTTCTCGCCGCGCTGTCGCACGAATCCGATTTCTCGGTCGGCTGCTACTGCGAGGACGAGGCGCGCTGCCACCGCTCGGTTCTGCGCGAGCTCCTCGAGGAGCGGAAGGCGAAGATCGGCTAGGCCTTGAGGCGGGTCACGTTGGTCGGCGACGCAAGGGCCGTCACCGCGTCGAACAGCTGCTTGTCGGTGAACGGCTTGGCGAGGATGGCCGCGTGCCTGAAGGACTCCGGCAGGCTCTCCCGGCCGTAGCCGGTCACGAAGATGAAGGGGATGCGCCGGCGGGTGAGCGCGGCGGCGATCTCGCCGACCGGCTTTCCGTGCAGATTGGCATCGAGCAAGGCGGCATCGGCATCGCTCCGCTCGATCGCCGCTAGCGCCTCCCTCTCGGTGCCGAGCGGGCGCGCGACCTCGGCGCCCACGGCCTCCAGGCTGCTGACGAGGGCGAGCGCGATCAGCGGCTCGTCCTCGATCACCAGCAGGCGCCGGCCGGCGAGGACCGGAGGAGGCGCGGCCGCGGGATCGGGATCCAGCGCCGGCGCGACCATTTCAGCCTCCGGCCTCGCTGCGGCCCTCGTCGAGGAGACCGGCAGCGGCAGCGCGATTTCCCAGGTGACGCCCTTCGCGTCGCACAGCATCTCGGCTCGGCCACCCTCGCTCATCGCGCTCTGCTCGATCAGTCGCGTACCGAAGCCGCGGGCGACCGCCGGCCTCACCGGCGGCCCGCCACGCTCCTCCCACTTGAGATGGAGCATGGCGTCCCTGACCGACCAGTTGACCGTGATCCAGCCGCCGGTCGAGGACAGCGCGCCGTGCTTGGAGGAGTTGGTGCCGAGCTCGTGCAGCATCAGCGCCAGATGCAGCGTCATCTGCGGCGCCAGCAGGACTGTCGGTCCCCACGCCGTGAGCCTGGTCTCGTCGACCGAGCCGTGCAGCAGCTGGTCGCGGATCAACGCCCGGAGATCGGCGCCCTGCCAGGTAGAGTCGGTCAGCAGCGTATGCACGCGGGCCAGCGATTGGATGCGGCCGGCGAAGCGCTGGGCGAAGTCGGCCGGATCCTTGGTGTTCCACAGCGTCTGCTGGACGATCGCCTGGACGACGGCGAGCGTGTTCTTGACCCGATGGTTGAGCTCGCTGGTCAGAAGCTGCCGGGTCGCGTCGGCCTGCTTCCTCTGGCTGATGTCGCGCGCGATCTTCGAGGCGCCGACGATGGCGCCGCTGGCATCGCGCACCGGCGACACGGTCAGCGAGATGTCGATCGCGCTGCCGTCCTTGTGCCGGCGGATCGTCTCGTAGTGGTCGACCCGCTCGCCTCGCCGGATGCGCGCGATGATGCCCGGCTCCTCGTCCAGCCGGTCCGGCGGGATCAGCATCGTGATCGACTTTCCGATCGCCTCTTCGGCGGTGTAGCCGAACAAGCGCTCGGCGCCCTTGTTCCAGCTGGCGACGGTGCCGTCGAGGGTCTTCGAGACGATCGCGTCGTCGGACGACTCGACAATCGACGCGAGCCGGCGCGACAGCAGCTCGCCGCGGGTCCGGTCGGTCACGTCGCGGAAGTAGCAGATGACGCCGTGGCGCCCGTCGCTCATCGGGATCCGGCTGAGCCGCCACTCGTAGGACTCGACGACGCCGCGGTCCGCGCGCTCCTCCGTCAGCAGAGGCGCGATGTAGAGCTCGCCGGTCTCCAGGGTGTGGCGAAAGCGACGGACGGCCTCGTCGGCGAAGTCCTTCTTCCAGAGGATATGGATGACCTCGTCGAAGTCGCGGCCGACGATGCCGCCCGGAATTTCGCCGAAGACCGGACGCGCGCTCTCGTTGACCGCGGAGATGCGGAAGTCGGAATCGACTACATAGGCACCGAGCGGCGCATGGCCGAGAAGGGCGTCGAATTGCGGAATCAGCGGATGGGACACTGTATGCTTGGGTCGAAAGGCTCGGAACGAAGGTCACGCCAAGATAGCCGGCGGCGGCGGCACTGCCCCCGTTGAAATTCGGTGACTTCGGCCCCCGCCGCACCAGTTGCGAACAGTTCGCAACTGAGATAGGATCGACGGCATGTATCGCGACAATTCCCTGATCCCGGCGGAAGCGGTGCGCCTGGCGGCGCTGGGCGAGCTGGCGCGGGCGCCCAGGGTCTATGCCGACCTCGCGGTCGCGGTTCGACACTTCGTCCAGCGTCTGGTCGGTCCCTCGCTGGATCTCCTGGGCCCGTCGCTGGAGCTTTTGAAGATCGAGGGCTTGATCCGCCCGCTCGCCGGCGGCGACGAGCCGCTGCTCGGCCTGACCGATGCCGGCCGCGCCGCGCTGACCCGCCTCCTCTCCGCGCCGCTCAAGGTCCAGGGCGGCGAGATCAACCGCCTCGTGGTGGCCCTCAAGCTCCGCTTTCTCGACCTGCTGACTCCGGAGGAGCGCGCCGATCAGCTCGATCTCCTGGCCGATGCCTTGATCGGCGAGCATGCGCGTCTCGCCGATCTTCGCTGCACGACGGATCCCAAGTCGCCGCTCGCCGCCTGGCTCGATCTCGAGATCGAGCAGATCGACACCAAGATCGCCTGGTGCGATCGTCAGCGGGATGCCCGCTGACCGTCAGAGCAGGTGCTGGCCGCCGGTGATGAATACCTCGGTGCCGGTGACGTAAGCCGACTCCTCGCTCGC
>CAZDGR010000057.1:0-15231 GCA_964504845.1 uncultured Rhizobium sp.
GCGGCACGAAGGGCTTGAGCGGCTGGCCGGCGAGCGCGCGTCGGAGGTTCGCGGCGAGCGGCGGTCCCTGACGGACGGCGAAGACGCCGGCCTTGGGCCGGGGATGAGGAACGACCGTCGCGCAATCGCCGGCGGCGAAGACCTGGGCGTCGTCAAGCGAGCGGAGCGTGTCGTCGACGGCGAGGAAGCCGCGGCCGTCGAGGGCCAGGCCGGTCGCGGCGACCCAGGCGGGCGCCGCCGCCTCGGTGACCCAGAGGATCTCGTCGGCGTGAACCCGCTCGCCGCCGGCGAGGAGGATCGTGTGCGGTTCGACCGCCTCGACCTCGACCTCCTCGCGAAAGGCGACGCCGCGCTCGGTCATGGCGCGGCGAAGCAGAGCGCCGGTCCGCGGTGCATGGCCTTCCATCAGCTTGCCGCGCGTCACCACCTCGACTGTCGCCTTGTCGCCGAGACGGCGGCGGATCGCCAGCGCCAGCTCGACGCCCCCGGCACCGCCGCCGACCGTGGCGATCGAGACCGGCCGCGGCGAGGCCTCGACCCGAAGCCGCAGCGCTTCCCAGCGCGCGACGAAGCGCTGGATCGGCTTTACCGGGATCGTGTGCTCGGCCGATCCCGGCACCGTGAGGCTCGGCGTCGCGCCGACATTGAGCGAGACGACGTCGAAGCGGAGTCCCGGCCGGCCGGCGATCAGCACCTGGCGGCGGTCGCGGTCGAGACCGATTGCTTCCGCTTGGATCAGGCGTGCGCGGGCGAAGCGGGCGAGCGGCGCCAGGTCGATGTGACATTCGTCGAGCGTGTAGTGGCCGGCGACGAAGCCCGGCAGCATGCCGGAGTAGGGCGTCTCGATCTCGCCGGCGATCAGCGTGAGCCGCACATCGGGCATCGGCTGCATGCCGAAGGACTTCAGCACATGGACATGCGCGTGGCCGCCGCCGACCAGGACCAGGTCGCGCACGGCCTCGGCCATCAGAAGTCGACCTTGGGCGTGTCCGGGACGTAGCGGTCGAAGACGGCGCAGAAGTCGCGCTCGAAACGCTCGGCGAACCAGGCCTCGAAGGCGTCGAGCGCTGCGATCATTCCCGGCTCGTCGCCCTTTCCGAGGGCTTCGGCCACCGGGCGGAACTTTGCTTCGGTCTCGCGCCCCTTCTCGTCGAGCTCGTCGAGGCTGCCGCCGATCCAGCCGATGTCGGCGAAGGCGGCGACGATGCGGGCATCGGCGGCCTTCCTGGGGTCGGTCTCGTCCGCGGCGGCCTCGGCCATCCTCTTCAAGAGGTTGAGCCGCCGATAGGCGAAGGCCCGACTCCGCTCCAGCACCTCGGTGCGACGCGCCGCCTCGCGACGATAGGCGCCTTCCTCGGCCGACGCCGCCTCCGCCCGCGCCGCCAGTGTCGCCAGCACGCTCATCGGATCCTCTCGAAAAAATGGCGGAAGAGAGTGGGAGTCGAACCCACGAAGAGCCGTCTGGCGACCCTTACCGGATTTGAAGTCCGGCCGCCCCACCGGGAACGTTTCTCTTCCAGGATCATCTTATGCGGCATCATTCCGTCCGAACAGGCCGAGCCGGTCGGGACGGATCTTGCGGATGTCGCCCTTGCGGACGGTGATGCCGTGCCGGTCGAAGAACTCCAGCACCTGGATCGCGACCTTGCGGCCGTTGTCGACCTTGTCGCGGAAGGCGGCGGCGTTGAAGGACGCGTCGGGGCTCGCCTTTGCCAGCCGGTCGGCGATCTGGATCATCTCGGCGACGGCCTGCGTGCGGAAGAAATGGTCGTGCGCGAGCTCGCCCACCTGGCCCAGCCGGGGGAGGCGCGTCATCAGGGCGGGGGCCTGGAGCGCGGGCACGCCGCTCTCGTTGCCGATGTCGCGCACGCGCGGCGGCTTGAACCGCTGCCCGCCGCCCAGCATCGGGCGGATGCGGGCCCAGAGCATCTCGTCGTCGGGCTGAAGGCGAACCGAGTGGCTCGGCAGGCGATACCAGACGCCGTCGAGCACGATCGACCTGGCGCGGACAAGGGCTTCGGCGACGGCGGCGAATGCCGGTACCGGCAGGCGCACCGGCATCGCCTGGCGCAGCTTCTCGACCTGGAGGCCGGGAAGCTCTGGGTTCTTCTCGTGGAAGGTCTTGAGGGCGTCGAGCGTCTGCTGGCGAAGCCCGGTCCAGCGCCGGGCGGCGAAGCCGAAGGCGCCGGCCGCGACCATCGGCGCGTCCTTCTCGATCGCGGCCGCCTCGTCCGGCGTGAGGTTGCGGCGCAGACGGAAGGCGGCAAGATCGACGATGCCCGGGTCGACGCCGAGCAGCCGGGTCAGCGCCGTCGCCGGATCGGCGGCTCGTTCGGCGTCCAGCCAGGCGCGACGCTCCGGCGTTCGCCGCCCGCGGGCCGGCGGGAAAGGATCGACCACGTAGCCGCCGCCCAATGTGCGCTGCGCCGACTGGTCGCGCAGCACGAATCGGTCGCCCGACAACGCGCCGAGCGGCCGGTCGAGGACGAGCTGGGCCAGCGCCTCCTCGCCCGGCGCCAGCGTCTCGCCTTCGAGCAGCGCCACGCGGCCGGTCGCATGCGCCGAGGCAAGGTGGACATGAACCGGAAGCCAGTGGCGGATCGCCTTGGGCTCGCTCTTCAGCAGCTTCAGATGCACGTCGATACGCTCGGTCGGCCTGTGCGCGGCCGGATCGAGAATCCAGTCGCCGCGCTGGATCGCGCCCTTGTCGATGCGGGGGCCGGCGAGGTTGAGCGCGACACGCTGGCCCGCCACGCCGGACTCGGCTTCGCGATTCTGCGCGCGAAGACCGCGCACACGTGCCTCCAGATCCGACGGCGAGACCAGCACGGGATCGCCGGCGCGGACGGAGCCCGAGAAGACGGTGCCGGTCACCACCGTGCCGGCGCCGGCGATGGTGAAAGAGCGGTCGACCGCGAGGCGGAAGCGGCCATTGGCGGCACGGCGGGCTTCGGTCGAGGCGAGCTGGAGCCAGAGCGCCAGGTCGGCGATGCCCTCGCCGGTGACCGACGACACCGGCAGGATCTCGGCGCCGGCCAGCGACGTGCCGGCCAACAGGGTCCTGATGTCGGCGGTCACCTCGGCGAGCCGCTCGGGCCCCACGAGGTCGCACTTGGTCAATGCCACGACGCCGCGGCCAAGCCCGAGCAGGTCGACGATCTGCAGATGCTCGCGGGTCTGCGGCATCACGCCGTCGTCCGCCGCGATCACCAGCATCACCGCATCGATGCCCGAGACGCCGGCCAGCATCGTGTGGACGAAGCGCTCGTGGCCGGGCACGTCGATGAAGCCGAGGATCTCGCCGCCTTCGATCGGCTGATAGGCGAAACCCAGGTCGATCGTGATGCCGCGGCGCTTCTCCTCGGCCAGACGGTCGGCATCGATGCCGGTCAGCGCCTTCACCAGCGCGGTCTTGCCATGGTCGATATGACCGGCGGTGCCGACGATCACGGGCGGAGCTGGGTCAGGAACGCCGCCTCGTCCTCGAGGCAGCGGAGATCGAGGATCACCGCGTCGTCGGCGATGCGGCCGATCACCGGGATCGGGAGATCGCGCAAGCGCTTCGCCAGCCGGTCGGCGCCGCCCGACGAAGGACTGAGCTTGAGCCCGGCGCTGGGCAGGTTCTCGACCGGCATCGCGCCCGAGCCGATCTGGCTCGCGCACTCGGCGACGGCGACCGTCGCATGCGCGGCGAAGGCGGCGGCGACGGCCGGAAGCAGGCGGGCAGCCAGAGCCTCGATCTCGGTCTTCGGCCGTGCCAGGTGGCGGATCGTCGGCAACCGCCGGCGCAGCCGCTCGGGATCGGCGTAGAGGCGGAGCACCGCCTCGAGCGCGGCCAGCCGCATCTTGTCGAGGCGGAGCGCGCGCTTCAGCGGGTTCTTGTTGATCCTGGCGATCAGGTCGGCGCGGCCGACGATCATGCCGGCCTGCGGGCCGCCGAGCAGCTTGTCGCCGGAGAAGGTGACGAGATCGGCACCGGCCGCGACCGACTCGGCAACGGTCGGCTCGTGCGGCAGGCCGTAGGGCTTGAGATCGACCAGCGTGCCGCTGCCGAGGTCTTCCACCAGCGGCAGTCCCCTGGCCATGGCGACCGGCGCGATGTCGCGCGCCGGCACCGACGCGGTGAAGCCGTCGATCCGGTAGTTGCTGGTATGCACCTTCAACAGCAGCGCGGTCCTGTCGCCGATCGCCTGCTCGTAGTCGCGGAGGTGAGTACGGTTGGTGGTGCCGATCTCGACCAGTTTCGCGCCCGCACGCGCCATCACGTCGGGAATCCGGAAGGCGCCGCCGATCTCGACCAGCTCGCCGCGCGAGACCACCGCCTCCTTGCCCTTCGCCAGCGTGTTGAGCACGAGGAGGACGGCCGCGGCGTTGTTGTTGACGACGGTTGCGGCCTCCGCGCCGGAAAAGCGGGTGAGCCAGGAGACGATGTGGCTGTCGCGCTCGCCGCGCCGGCCGCTCGAGATCTCGTATTCGAGGTTGGAGGGTTCGCGCATCGCCGCCGCGACCGCCTCGATCGCTTCCTCGGGCAGGAGCGCGCGGCCGAGATTGGTGTGGAGCACCGTGCCGGTCAGGTTGAAGACGCGCCGTTGGGATGGGCGGGAGAGGCGCGCGAGCCGGGCTGCCGCATCGTCCAGCGCCAGCGCTGCCGGGTCGGCGGCGTCCTTCGCCGGCTTCGCACGCAGCCCGTCCAGCGACGCGCGCAGCGCCTCCAGCGTCAGCGGCCGGCCATGTGCTGCGATCAATGCCTCGGCCTCGGGCGATCCCAGCAGCCGGTCGATCGACGGCAGCCGCGCCCGCGCGTCCGCCGTCACCTCTGTTCTCCCGCCGACCGCACCGCGGCACGCATCGGGTGATTCCTTTTAGCTGGTCAGAAGGAAGGGATTGGGAGCGGGCCGTTCCCAGCCGGCGTCGGCGACCATCAGGTCGAGCCCGGTCGAAGCGAGGTCGTCGGCCATGGGATCCAGCGTCGGCTCCTTCTCCGTCGACAGGATCTTCACGTACCCGTGGCACTTGTCGCAAGTCTCGGCGCGCACGGTCCCGTCGCTGCCCTCGATCGCGTGATAGGCAATACCCTCGGTCGAGCCGCAGGCAGCGCATTTGATCCGGACGTAGTTCCAGGCCGAGGCGCAGAGCCGGCAGTGGAGGTAGCGGGTCGACTGGCCCTCGGCCGCCGGTCCGATCACGCTGACCAGCGGGGCCTGGGCGCAGACCGGGCAGCGCTTGCCGTCGTCGATCTGCTGGAAGCCGTCGGCGCTCAGCAGGCTCGCCGCGACGGCCCAGCGGACCTGGAGGGCGGCGGCGACAAAGACCGCGGCGCCGCGCGAGAGGTCCGGCACGTCGCCCGAGAGCACGGCGCGGGCGCGGCCGTCGAGGATCTCGGGCGCCTCGGCCTGGAGCTCGGCGATCACCTGGCGGGTCGCCGGAGGGGCTCCGCCGACGGCGGCCCATCTCAGGATCGCCTGAAGCACGTCGCGCCATTGCGGGCCGTCGAGAAGGCCGTCGCCTCCCAGAGGCGGCATCGCCGCCTGCTTGGCCTCCTCGATCTCCGCCGCGTCCGGCAGCCCGCCCGGCTTGAGGGCGCGGACGGCGTCGGCCTGTGCCTCGGCGAGGCGAGCCATGAACTGAAGGAAGCCACCCATCGGATGGCCCTCGGCAAGCGCCGCGAAGCGCGCGGCCCGACGCGTGAACAGGATCGGCACGTCCGGAAGACGGAGAAAGGCCGCCGAAGCGGCCTTTCCGATGTCGACCGGATCGGCGATGGGCGCCTTAGTCGTCATTGCCCGGCTTGGCGACCTCGTCCTTCAGCCACTTCCGGTGATGTCGCCAGGCCCAGCCGCCGGTGACCGAGCCGCGGGTCATCGCACGCACGGTGCCTCGCACCCAGATCGCCGCGTAGATGTGGACGATCACGATCACGATGATGCCGGAGGCGGCGAGCGCATGGATCACCGCGGCCCATCGCTTCTGGTCGATCGTCGTGTACTGGAAGAAGTAGGTGTCCCAGAGCACGAGGCCCGAGAGGAACAGGGCCAGGATGCAGAGCGACATGCCCCAGAAGACGAGCTTCTGGCCGGCGTTGTAGCGGCCGACCTCGGGAAGGTTCTCTTCCTTGTTGTTCACCACGTCGCCGACCTTGGCCATCCACTTGGTGTCGTCGCTGGTCCAGAAGTTGTAGCGGACGAAGCGGATGAACAGGCCGGCGAAGGTGAAGAGCACCGCGACGCCGAACCACGGATGGATCGCCCGAGTCTCCGGCCCGCCGCCGAAGAGGCCCGTCAGGAAGAACAGGCCCGGATGGAAGAGCGCCAGCCCGCTGATCGCCAGCAGGATCAGGATGATCGCGTTGGCCCAGTGATTGATGCGCGCTCCGCCCGTGTAGCGGGCGAGGATGTTCTTGTCCTCGTCGCTCATCGGCGGCCTCCGGAGAGGCGCTTGGCCGCCTCTTCATCCTTCCGCTCGACCTCGTTCGGCCCCTTGGTCACGTAGTGGAAGAAGCCCAGCAGCGCGGTAAGCCCGAAGCCGAACAGCGCCACGTCCTTGAAGCCGCCCTTCCAGAACTGGACCAGCGGGCTGATCTTCGGTTCCTTCGGCAGGTTCGAGTAGAGCTGCGGCTGATCGGCGTGGTGCAGCACGTACATGACGTGCGTGCCGCCGACGCCGGCCGGATCGTAGAGCCCGGCATTGGCGTAGCCGCGTTCCTTGAGGTCGGCGATGCGGCCGTCGGCGTGGACCTTCATCTCCTCCTTGGTGCCGAAGTAGATCGCCTGCGTCGGGCACGCCTTGGCACAGGCCGGCGCCTGGCCGACCGAGACGCGGTCGGAGCAGAGCGTGCACTTGTAGGCCTTGTGATCGGCCGTGCTGATCCGCGGGATGTTGAAGGGGCAGCCCTTCACGCAGTAGCCGCAGCCGATGCAGTTCTCGGAGATGAAGTCGACGATGCCGTTCTGGTACTGGACGATGGCGCCGGGGGCCGGGCAGGCCTTGAGGCAGCCCGGGTCCTCGCAGTGCATGCAGCCGTCCTTGCGGATCAGCCACTCGAGGTTCCCCTTGTTGTCGAACTCGGTGAACCTCATCAGCGTCCAGGTCTTGTCGGTCAGGTCATGCGGGTTGTCGTAGACGCCCACATTGATCCCGACCTCCTCGTGCAGGTCGTTCCACTCGTAGCACGCCGCCTGGCAGGCCTTGCAGCCGATGCACTTGGAGACGTCGATGAGCTTCGCGACCTGGGTCGCCGAACGCACGTTCGGCGGCGTCTCGGTGGTGGCCGAACGCCGCTTGATGTCGAGCGATTGAAGCGTTGCCATGGCTTTCCCCCTCACGCGACCGGCGGCGAGATGCGTTCGATGTCGACGAGAAACGCCTTGTACTCGGGCGTTTCGATATTCGCGTCGCCGACATAGGGAGTAAGCGTATTGGCCCCGAACCCTTTCTTCGTCGCTCCGATGAAGCCCCAGTGGAGCGGGATGCCGACGATGTGGATGGCCTTGCCGTCGCAGATCAGCGGCTTGATGCGCTTGGTCACCACCGCCTTCGCCTTGATGGCGCCGCGGTTGGAGCGCACCCGCACCCAGTCGCCCTTGGAGATGTTCTTCTCCTTGGCCAGCTCCTCCGAGATCTCCACGAACAGCTCCGGCTGCAGCACGGCGTTGACCGGCACGTGCTTCGACCAGAAATGGAAATGCTCGGTCAGGCGGTAGGTGGTCGCCGCAAGCGGGAAGTCGGAGGCCTTGCCGAATACCTCCATGTCGCCCTTGAAGACACGGGCAACCGGGTTGCCGACGATCTTGGGCGACATCGGGTTGGCGATCGGGCTCTCGAACGGCTCGTAGTGCTCGGGGAACGGCCCGTCGCGCATCATGCCGCGGGTGAACAGCCTCGCCACGCCCTCCGGATTCATGATGAAGGGCATGGTGCCGGCCGACGGATTCACGGCGGCGCCGAAGTCCGGCACGTCGAAGCCGGTCCAGGCCCTGCCGTTCCACTCGATGATGCGCTTCCTGTGGCTCCACGGCTTGCCCTCGGCGTCGGCCGAGGCGCGGTTGTAGAGGATCCGGCGATTGGCCGGCCACGAGTAGGCCCAATTCGAGAAGTTGCCGCGCTCGGCCGGGTCGCTGGTGTCGCGCCTGGCCATCATGTTGCCGGCATCCGTGAAGATGCCGGTATAGATCCAGCAGCCCGCCGAGGTCTTGCCGTCGTCGCGAAGCAGCGCGAAGGCAGGCACCTGCTGGCCGGCGCGGAGCACGATGCGCGTCGGGTCGGCCGCGTCCGGCACGTCCTCGAGGACCTTGCCGTTGACCTCCTTGGCGATCTCCTCCGGCGTCGGCTTCTCGGGATCGGCATACGGCCAGACGACGTTCAGGATCGGGTCGGGGAAAGCCCCGCCGTCCTTTGCGTACATCTCGCGCATGCGCCGGTAGAGAGACGACATGATGTCGATGTCGCTCCTGGCCTCGCCCGGCGGCTCCGCCGCCTTCCAGTGCCACTGGATCCAGCGCGAGGAGTTCGTCAGCGAGCCGTCTTCCTCGGCGAAGCACGAGGTCGGCAGCATGAACACTTCGGTCTGGATCTTGGTCGGGTCGACGTCGTTGTGCTCGCCGTGGTTCTCCCAGAAGGCGGCGGTTTCCGTCTTCAGGGGATCCATGACGACCAGCCACTTAAGCTTGGTCAGGGCTTCCGTCAGCTTCTTCTTGTTCGGGAACGAGAGAAGCGGATTGAAACCCTGGCAGAAGTAGCCGTTCATCTTGCCCTGGTGCATCAGCTCGAAGGCACGGAGAACGTCGTAGGTGACGTCGAGCTTGGGCAGCCAGTCGTAGGCCCAGTCGTTGTCCTTGGTCGCGGCCTTGCCGAACATCGACTTCTGGAAGCTGACGAAGAACTTGCCGTAGTTCTGCCAGAAGCTGGTCTGGTTGGGCCTGAGCGGCTTGAACTGCCGGCTCCGCATATACGCCGCGTAGTCGGGCTCGCGATCATTGGCGAGCGTCAGGTAACCCGGGATCAGGTTGCTCATCAGGCCGAGATCGGTGAGGCCCTGGATGTTCGAATGGCCGCGGAGCGCGTTCATGCCGCCGCCGGGCACGCCGATGTTGCCGAGCAGCAGCTGGACCATCGCCATGGTGCGGATGTTCTGGCTGCCCTTGGCGTGCTGGGTCCAGCCCAGCGCGTACATCGAGGTGTGCGAGCGATCCGGCGTGCCGGTGGAAGCGATCATCTCCCACGCCTTCACCATCTTGTCCTTGGGCGACCCGGTGACCCGGGACACCATATCGACGGTGTAGCGCTCGTAGTGCTTCTTCATCAGCTGGTAGACGCAGCGCGGTTCGGCGAGGGTCGGGTCGACCTTGGCCATTCCCTGCTCGTCCAGCTCGTACTCCCATTCGGCGCGGTTGTAGTCGCGCCTCTCGGCGTCGTAGCCGACGAACAGCCCGTCCTGGAAGCCGTAGCCCGCCTTCACGATGAAGGCCGCGTTCGTATAGAGCGCAGTGTACTGCTTCTGGGTCTTGTCGTTCTCGAGGATGTAGTTGATCAGGCCGCCGAGCCAGGCGATGTCGGTCCCCTGCCGGATCGGGCAGTAGTGGTCGGCGACCGCCGCCGAGCGCGTGAAGCGCGGATCGACGACGATCAGCTTGGCCTTGTTATGGGCCTTCGCCTCGGTAACCCACTTGAACCCGCAAGGATGCGCTTCGGCGGCGTTGCCGCCCATGATGGTGATGACATCGGCGTTCTTGATGTCATTCCAGCCATTCGTCATCGCGCCTCGACCGAACGTAGGGGCCAGACTGGCCACCGTGGGTCCGTGTCAGACTCTTGCTTGGTTGTCGAAGACGACCATCCCCGCCGAGCGCACGACCTTGTAGGTCAGGAACGCGGTCTCGTTCGAGGTGGCGGACGCCGCGAGGAAGCCGGTGGTGTTCCAGCGGTTGACGGTGACGCCGTCGGAGTTCTTCGCGATGAAGTTCTTGTCGCGGTCTTCCTTCATCAGCTTGGAGATGCGGTCTAGCGCGAACTCCCAGCTGACGCGCTTCCACTCGCGCGAGCCCGCGGTGCGGTGCATCGGGTACTTCACGCGGGTCGGTGACTTGATGAAGTCGAGCAGCGAGGCGCCCTTGGGGCAGAGCGTGCCGCGGTTGACCGGATGGTCCGGATCGCCCTCGACGTGGATCACCTCGGGCCGTGCGTTCTTGGCGCGATCGCCCTGGCTATAGAGGATGACGCCGCAACTCACCGAGCAATACGGACATGTGTTCCGCGTCTCGGTGGCCCGGCTCAGCTTGAACGGCCGGACCGAGGCGGCGACCGCCTCGCCCGTGCCGAAGCCGAGCGCCGCGAGCGAGGATCCGGCCAATCCGGTCCCCGTCACGCGGAAGAATCCACGCCGACTGAATGTCATGGGTGTGCTCCTCCGTGCGTCGCGAGAAAGACCCCCCGGCCTCCGGTCGCGACTCTTCGTTTCTTGTTGCGAAATAGATTATCCCCGACTTTTCGTGGGGGCAATCACAGGCTGTCCCACAAGCTCGTTACCAGGCCGCTTGCCGTAACCGTTAACTTATTGATTTATCAAGTCTATACCGAGGCGCTAGCGACCTTGGTGGCCCTCCCGCCAGCGGATCCAGCCCGGGTCGGCATGGCGGATCGAGGCCTCGGCGACCGCAGCCGATTCCGGCGACCGGAGCCCGGTCTCCGCGGGCCGGCAGCCGAAGGCCTCGGCTGCGCGCCGGACGAACAGGTCCTGCACCTGCGGGCGCGAGGGGGGGACGCTCAGAAAATCGCGCATCGTCGCGATGCGGGCGGCGAGATTCTGCCGGAGCGCGGATCGCTCCGTGTCTCCCTCGAGCCTGAGGCTGCGTGCGAAAAGCGCCCGGTCGAAGTCGAACAGGAAGCTGCCGGCGACGACCATCGCCTCGCCGATCTCGGCCGCGGCCATGGCGCCGAGCTTCCGTCCGTCGGCCTGGATCTCCTGCGCGACGTGGGCAGCGGCGATGCCGAGATCCGCATAGGTGGCGACAACCGGCGCCGCGACATGTGCGAACAGGCGCCCGGCTCCCGCCGGCGCCAGGCGGCGCGGGAAGACGAAGTGGAAATGGAGCTGATCGCGGTCGATCAGCACGACCCCGCCGCCGACTTCGCGCCGGAGAACCGGAAGGGGACAGGCCGCGTCGATCTCGCGCTCGAAGTCCTGGCCGGCGCCGATCGAGACGTAAGGCGTCGCAGCAGTCGAGAGCGTCAGCACCGGCTCGTCCGCCGCCGCCATCGCGGCGGCGATGCCGTAAGGGACCGCATGCGAGGCGACCGGCGTGTCCTCGCCCTGATCGATGACGCGAAGTCGCATGTCCGCTCGGGTTGATTGTTGCGCGCTTCCCCCCGATCATCCGGGGCGCATGCCGAGGAAGCTCATCATCATCATGGTCAACACCGATCCCCGCAACGGCGAGGAGCTGGGTGCGCCGTTCCACCAGGCCGCCGCCGCCGCCGCCCTCGACTACGAGGTCAAGGTGGTGATGGTCGCAACCGCCGGCCGCCTCCTGCTGAAGGGCGTCGCCGAGGCGCTCACGATCAAGGCCGGCAGCGGCACGACCGTCTACGACCTGATGCGCCAGGCTCATGAGGCGGGAGCGCGCTTCTATGCCTGTCCGGCCAATCTGGAACTGTTCGACAAGACCCAGGCCGACCTGATCCCGGAATGCGCCGGGCTGATCGGCTCGGCCAACCTGATGCGCCAGGTGATGGAGGAGGACGTGCGCGTCCTGACATACTGATGGCGAGCGTCCGCGGCTGCCCCGTTCCCGACGACCGGCTCTACGAGCCCGAGCAGCTGCTGTGGTATCGCCGCCGCGACGACGGCCTGGTCGAGGTCGGCATCACCGCCATCGCGGTCGCGATGGTGAGGAAGATCGTCGCGGTCACGCCGAAGCGCCGCAACCGGCCGATCGAGGCGGGCCAGGCGGTCGCGGTGGTGGAGTCGGGCAAGCTGGTCGCCTCGGCGCGCACACCCTTCGCCGCTTTCGTCGTCGAGAGCAACGAGGACCTGCTCGACCATCCCGACCGCGTGAACCGCGATCCCTACGGCACCTGGGTCGTGATCCTCCGCTACGACGACTGGGCGGCGGTCGAGGCGAAGCTCGTGAACGCCGATGCCGCCGCCGCCGCCTTCGAGCAGCGGATGGTCGAGGAGAACTTCAGGGGCGGGTGCGAGGGGCCTTAGAGCGGCCGCTTGATCAGGCGGGCGAGCTCGCCGACGACGCCGCGGCGGAAGGTCAGCACGCAGATCACGAAGATCACGCCCTGGATCACCAGGACCCAGGAGCCCATGTGGGCGAGGTAGGTCTCGAGCGTGATCACGATGAAGGCGCCGACGATGGGGCCGAACACGGTGCCGAGGCCGCCGAGCAGCGTCATCAGCACGACCTCGCCGGACATCTGCCAGGTGACGTCGGTCAGCGAGGCCAGCTGGAAGACGATGGCCTTGGTGGCTCCGGCGAGCCCCGCCAGCGCCGCCGAGATCACGAAGGCGAGCAGCTTGTACTGGTCGACCCGGTAGCCCAGCGAGATCGCGCGCGGCTCGTTCTCGCGGATCGCCTTCAGCACCTGGCCGAAGGGCGAGTGGATCGTCCGGTAGATCAGGAGGAATCCGGATGCCACGATCGCCAGCACCACGTAGTAGAGCGTCATCATGTCGGCGAGGTTCAGCACGCCGAACAGGCGGCCGCGCGGGATCGACTGGATGCCGTCCTCGCCGCCGGTGAACGGCACCTGCAGGCAGAAGAAATAGATCATCTGCGCCAGCGCCAGCGTCGTCATCGCGAAGTAGATGCCCTGGCGGCGGATCGCGATCGCGCCGACGACGAGGCCGAGCGCGGCCGCGACCGCGGTGCCGAACAGGATCGCGAGCTCCGGCGGCAGGCCCCAGACTTTTGCCGCGTGCCCGGCGCTGTATCCGGCCATGCCTAGGAACATCGCGTGCCCGAAGGAGAGCAGCCCGACATACCCGATCAGCAGGTTGAAGGCGGCGGCGAACAAGGCGAAGCAGAGCGCCTTCATCAGGAAGATCGGATATACGGCGAAAGGCGCGACGATGCCGGCGAGGCCGAGCCCGATCATCACGCGGTGCTGGAAGCCGATCATCGTGCCCGCCCGAACAGGCCGGCCGGCTTGATCAGCAGCACGATCGCCATGATCACGAAGATCACCGTGGCCGAGGCCTGCGGGTAGAAGACCTTGGTCAGGCCCTCGATCAGGCCGAGGCCGAAGCCGGTGACGATCGCGCCCATGATCGAGCCCATGCCGCCGATCACCACCACGGCGAACACGATGATGATCAGGTTCGATCCCATCAGCGGGCTCACCTGGTAGATCGGTGCCGCCAGCACGCCGGCGAAGGCGGCGAGCGCCACCCCGGCGCCATATGTCAGCGTGATCATCCGCGGCACGTTGATGCCGAAGGCCTGGACCAGCGCCGGGTTCTCGGTCGCCGCACGGAGGTAGGATCCGAGCTTGGTGCGCTCGATCACGAACCACGTCGCGAGGCAGATCGCGAGCGAGACGACGACCACCCAGGCCCGGTAGTTCGGCAGGAACATGAAGCCCAGGTTCTGTCCGCCGGTCAGCTCCGGCGGGATCCGGTAGGGAAGGCCCGAGGAGCCGAACTCGTTCTGGAACAGGCCCTGGATGATCAGCGCCAGGCCGAAGGTCAGCAGCAATCCGTAGAGGTGATCGAGCTTGTAGAGATGCCTGAGCATCAGCCGCTCGATCACGACGCCGGTGATGCCGACAACGATGGGCGCCACCAGCAGCGCCCACCAGTATCCGAGCCCGGCATACTGAAGCAGGAAATACGCGGCGAAAGCGCCCATCATGTACTGGGCGCCATGCGTGAAGTTGATGATGTTGAGCATCCCGAAGATCACCGCCAGGCCGAGGCTCAGCATGGCGTAGAAGGCGCCGTTGATCAGGCCGAGCAAAAGCTGGCCGAACAACGCCTGCGGGGGGATGCCGAAGAAGTCCATCAGACAGAGAGAGCCGCGGCTCCCCCCACCCTAACCCTCCCCCACGGAGGGGGGAGGGAACACGAATGTCGTGCCCCTTCCCCCTTGATGGGGGAAGATTGGGATGGGGGTGAGCCGCACACTCGGTGCTAACCGATCAGCCCTTCTTCACCAGCGAGCAGCCGCCTTCGTTCAGCGGACGGAAGGCCTCGGCGGCCGGGATGGTGCGGACCAGCTTGTAGTAGTCCCACGGCCCCTTGGACTCGGCCGGCGCCTTCGCCTCGAACAGGAACATGTCGTGGATCTTGCGGCCGTCCTCGCGGATGACGCCCTTGCCGAACAGCGGGTCGTCGGTCGGCATCTCCTTCATCTTGGCGACGACCTTGGCGCCGTCGTCGGTCTTGGCCGCCTCGACCGCCTTCAGCAGGTGCAGCACGCTGGCATAGACGCCGGCATGGATCATGGTCGGGTGGTTGCCCTTCACCTGCGGGGCGAGCCGCTTGGCGAAGTCGCGGCTGGCGTCGTTGCGATCCCAGTAGAAGGACTCGGTGAACTGCAGGCCCTGCGCGGTCGGAAGGCCCAGCGCGTGCACGTCGGTGATGAAGATCAGAAGGCCGGCAAGCTTCTGGCCGCCCTTGGAGATGCCGAACTCGCCCGCCTGCTTGATCGAGTTGATCGTGTCGCCGCCGGCGTTGGCGAGACCGATGATCTTCGCCTTCGACGCCTGCGCCTGGAGCAGGAACGACGAGAAGTCCGGCGTCGACAGCGGATGACGGACCTGGCCGACGACGCGGCCGTTCGCCGCCTTCACCACCGCGGCGACCTGCGCCTCGAGGTCGTGGCCGAAGGCGTAGTCGGCGGTCAGGAAGTACCAGCTGTCGCCGCCGGCCGCCACGATCGCCTTGGCGGTGCCGTTGGCGAGCGCCCAGTTGTCGTAGGTCCAGTGCACGGTGTTGGGCGTGCAGGCGCTGCCGGTCAGCGCCGCCGAGGCAGCGCCCGAAACCAGGAACACCTTGTTCTTCTCCTTCACGATCTCGTTGACCGCGAGCGCGACCGACGACGTGGGCACGTCGGCAACGACGTCGACGCCGTCGCGGTCGAACCACTGGCGCACCAGCGCCGAGCCGACGTCCGGCTTGTTCTGGTGGTCGGCGAAGACGATCTCGACCTTGATGCCCTTGGCTTCGGCCCTGAAGTCCTCGACCGCCATGCGGGCGGCGACCACCGCACCCTGGCCGGCCCCGCCCGC
>CAZDGR010000058.1:0-15200 GCA_964504845.1 uncultured Rhizobium sp.
CGGCCGGGATCGTCTCCAGACGCGTCCCCATCAGATGCGGAAGGCTCATCAAGGCCACCTGCGCGTCGACCTCGGGCAGCGGCTCGCCGCGGCAGACGACCTCGACCCCGAGGCTCATGACCAGCGCCCGCAAGGGCTCCTGGACCTCGAGCACGACCCTGATCCCTGCCGCCTTCAGGATCGGGACATAGCGCAGGAACTGAAGCGCGTCGCCGAACCCCTGCTCGGCCCACGCCAGCAGACGCAGACCCGCCCGCAGCCCGCCCCGCCATGCCGGCCAGGAAAACTCCCGCCCGTTGACCGCGCGGAACTCGCCGAGACCCCACCGCGCCTCCAGAAGACCAAGACCACCCGCATAGTCACCCAAAGCCAGACGCGCCTGCGCAATGATCCAGGCGGCCTGCGCGAGGGTCGGATCCAAAGCCAATCCGCGAAGGGCGTGGACTGCGGCGTCCTTGCGCAGGTCGGCGCCCCAGCACGCGATGGACAGGTTGCCGAAACCGGCGGCAAGCGATGGTGCCCGTGCCAGCAGGATCCGGCTCTGTCGCGCGGATGCGTGAGGCAGGTTGCGGTCAAGCAGCTGCGTGCCGACACCCAACCGCGCATCCTGAGCGTGGGGGTCGAGAGCCAACGCACGCAGGAAGGCGGTAAGGGCTGCCGTCTCGTCGACCGAACCGAGAGCCGCACCGAGAAAAGTGTGACCATCGATCGAACCGGGGTCCAGACCCAACAAGGTCCGGCATCGCCAAGCCGCGGGCGCGGCATTTCCGGTGCGCAGAGCCGCGACGGCGAAATTGAACCAGAGCGTCGGCTCCATCGGCGCTGCGCCGATGGAGCGCGCAAGAGTCCTTTCCGCGAGTGCGAGGTCGCGAGCGTGAATCGAAAGTGCCGAAAAGTCGCGTGCGGCCGCCGCGCTTGCCGGATCGAGGCTCAGCATGCGGCGCAACAGACGCATCGCTAGATCGACACGTCCCTGTCGAAGCGCATCCGCCACTCCAGCGGCGAGCTCGATCGTCATTGCTTCCGGTACCGCCAATCCGGCAGATCGGTCGATATCGCGGCTATGACGGAGCTCCAGTCTCCGGGCCGTGGCTGACGATACAGGCGGAAGGTCGGATACCACGGGCTGTCGGTGCGCTCTTCCAGCCACCGCCACTCTGGCACATGCGACAGCATCACCCAGGTCGGGCGTGCGAGCGCCCCGGCGAGATGTGCTACGGCGCTGTCGATCGTGACGATGAGATCGAGTGCCGACATCGCGATCGCTGTATCGGCGAAGTCGCGCAATCCGCCGCCCAGATCAATGACTGGCACGCGCAGCCGGTCGAGATCGACCCGGCGCGGGCCGACCTGCAGCGAGTACAGCGAACCTCCCGCCATCGCGAGCACGTCGACCAGCGCAGCCAAGGTGCGCGGCGACAACGAACGCATGCGATCGGCCCGGTATTCCGGCCGCCCGGCCCAGAAGAAGCCGATCCGGGGCGGCCGGCCGCTCGTCACCTCGGCAGACGCTGTGTTCGTGGCGCTCAGATACGGAACGTCGCACGGTATGCTGTCGAGCCTCGTATCGAGGAAGTGCGGTAGGCTCATCAGCGGTGCGTGCGCATCAATTGCCGAAGGAACGTCGTCGAGCCCGCAAACTGGAACACGCGGCTGCAGGCTCGAAAACAGACGTTGCAGCGGTGGGGGCGCCGCAAGGGTCATGCGGACACCTCTTCGGGCGAGTATCGGCACGTAGCGAACGAAATGCAGCGAGTCTCCAAATCCTTGCTCGCACCAGAGCAGAAGACGAAGCCCTGACTTGATCTCGCCGTCCCAGAAAGGGGCCGTCCAGTGGCTGCGGGCCTGTTGCATCTCGGTGAGCTCAAATCGCCTCTGATAGAGGCGAAATCCGTGCCGAAGGTCTCCTGCCGCCAAGCGGCAAGTCGACAAGGCGAATGCAGCCTCTGCGCCGTGAGGCTCGATTGCCAAGGCGCGATGATATGATCGTTCCGCTTGTCGTCGCCGGCCTAGTCCGTTGATGGCCAGCCCTTCGTTCACGTGGGCAGGCACGAGTGTCGGCTCCAGGCAGATCGCGCCTCGCGCCTTCCTGAGGCCGGCTTCGGGCTGTTCGGCGCGGTTGCAGGCCTGCGCCAGGTTCGCAAGGACCCTCGCCGCGCCGCGGTTCAGGGCGAGAGCCCGCTGCTGCCACCCGATGGCGTCTTCGAGGAGGTTGAGCTGCGCCATCGCCTCGCTGAGGTTGGCGAGCACCGCCAGCGTCGCCGGAAGCGACGTGAGTGCGCGGCGAAAGGCCGTCAGCGCGATGGCAGGTTCATTCGCGAGAAGATGCGTCGTGCCGAGCTCATAATGGACTGATCCATCGATCGTGATCGCCGCGGCTCGACTGTGGCAGACGGCAGCGCGTCGAATGTCGTACGGACAATGGAGACGCCCAAGCTGTCGCAAGGGCGCCGGATCGTTCGGTGCCTGTGCGATCTGGCGGCGGATGGCGCTGATCTCCCCGGCTGCCGGATCTGCCATCGTCTCCCGTCGACTATGGTCACGACTGGCAGGGTGCCAGGTCGAGCGCGCTAGAGCGTGCCCGATGCCTTCCTGGCTTCTTCCTGCTTGCGGACGCCGTAAAGGACGTTGAAATCGAGGGGCTCGAGCCAGACCGGCGGCAGGCCGGCACCGACGACCGCCTGGGTCAAAAGCGCTGCTGCGTGCGGATAGGCGTGACGCGGGGCCTCGACGTTGAGGAAGGTCTGCGCCATGTCTGGATCGAGATTGGCGACGCGGTAGATAACGACGTAGGTCAGCTCGACGATGAACGCCTGCTGGCCATCAACGTTGCCGGTGGCTCCCAGGAACAGTTCGGACTCTTGCAGCCCGTCGCCCAGATCATGGACAGCCACATGCGTCCTAAGCTCTACGCCCATGGGCCGGTAGTTGCGGACGGCAAGCTTGCCCGTCCGCATGTTCTCGAAGGAAAGGTCCTTCAAGTACTGGTTGACGAGCTGCAGGGCGGGGGCGTCGGGCGCCGTCGATGCGGTCGAGGTCATGGCTGCCTTCGGTTTGCCCGGCTCAGGTCTTGTTCTTGCAGAAGTCGGTCAGCACGCCGATCAGGCTGGCGGCCGTGCTGTGATCAAGGAAGACCGAGCACTGGAAGTTCGGAAGCTCGTCGCCCGGCTGCTTCGAGCCGAACACCATCTGGATGAGATTGTCCGAGTTGAACAAGGTGCAGTGATTGGCGAGGTAAGTGGGCAGCTTCGCCTTCATCGCCGCAACCCCTTCGGGCGGCAAGTTGGGGATGCTGGGGCGCTGATCGGTCATCGGGATCACCTATTGAATATCGGAGACTCGCGTCACGACGGACGACGAGCAAGAACCTCTCGAATGGACGTAATAAGGCCGTTCGCGACCTCATAGCTCAAATCGATCGCACATCTCGGATTGGGCTTTCCATCTTCGTTCGGCGTGCCGACGAAAATCAGCCGCATATGCTCGTCCCCGCCGAGAACAACGGCGTTCTCGCCGACGAAAATCGGCATGTACTGCTGCAGAAGCCCCTGAATCTCCGGAGGCAATCCGTCCGACTCGACCTTTCCGCTCACGCCTGCCTCCTTCGCGCCCTCAGAGCATGCTGCCATGAACGCGTAGCAACGTCCGGGGAGACGTTGCATTTAGGGGCTAGCGGCCTCGATCTCAAGCCAAATCGTCGCCAAAGTCCACATCCGGAGGGAGCTAAAAAACCTATGTGGAGGTGCGCGGTGGCCACCGTCGCGGATCCAGCAGGAATGGATCGGCCGGGGGCGGATTGAAGATCGGCAGTTCGTCCGTCGAGGCGGCCGCGCTAATCACTTCTTGCAATTGCGCGGCCGTTGCGATGCCGACGACCGCACGCTCGATCCGTGGCAGGGCCAGAACGAGCCGAAGGCATCCGGCGATCGGCGACGCGTGGTCGCTGAGCCAGGCTCTCCAAGCCTCGATCGACGGATGGTGCCTGGCGAAGTCCGGCAGGTTGGCCGCCGGGGCGACGAGAAGCCCCTGAAGGAACAGGGAGCGGGCGTGGAGAACCATGCTGCTGCGGTCGAGGGCTTGGAGCACCTCGTCGGTGGCGAAGCGTCGATCCAGCGGGTTGAGGGGCGCCTGGACGACATCGAAGAGCTTCCGGGTCATGACGGCGTCGAGATCCTCGGGATCGTAGACTGAGACGCCGAGGCGAGAGGCAATGCCTTCGGCCTTGAGCGCCGCCAGTGCTTCGACGAGCTCATCGGCATCCGGGCGCGAAAGATCGCCCACTTGATGGAGCAAAAGGAGGTCAATTCGTTCGCGGCCCAGCCGCTCGGCCGATCTATAGACGCTTTCGTGGACGGCACGAACGATCTTCCCCACGGGAACGTCGGTCAGGGCGCCGACCTTGGTTGCAACGCGCAATGAGGGATGGCGGCCCAAATGCCTTCCCAGCCTGAGCTCGGCGTCGCCGTAGGCGGGCGCCGTGTCGATCCAGTCGATGCCGGACGCGGTGGCGAGGTCCAGCATCGCCCCCACCTCGGCATCAACAGGCAGCGGATGGCGGTTGGTGGCGCCATAGGGCAGGCCCATCTGTGCGGTACCGAGAGCGACCCGCGAGAGGATTGGCCGTTCGTCAAGGTGCTGGACGGCGGTCACGCTAGTGATCATATGGTTTTTCTTCTATCTTCCTACCAAGCTGAATGAACAGGTCAAATTCCGCCGTGGACATGGCTTTCTTCCAGGACAAGAGCGTCCTCGTCACCGGCGGGACCGGCTCCTTCGGCCGCCGCTTCATCGAGCGCGTGCTGGCGGCTGGCAAGCCGCGGCGCCTCATCGTCTTCAGCCGCGACGAGCTCAAGCAGCACGAGATGCGCGAGAGCATGCCGGGAGGCGCATCGGACCCGATGCGCTATTTCCTGGGCGACATAAGGGATCGTGATCGGTTGCAGAGGGCCTTTCACGGTGTCGACATTGTTGTCCACGCGGCCGCTCTCAAGCAGGTGCCTGCGTGCGAGTACAACCCGATTGAAGCGGTCCTCACTAACGTTATCGGCGCCCGCAACGTCGTGGACGCGGCGATAGACCAAGGGGTAGAGCGCGTGCTCGCGCTGTCGACCGACAAGGCTGTCAATCCGGTGAATATCTACGGGGCCACCAAGCTCTGCATGGAGAAGCTGATCGTTCAGGCGAACGTCTACTCGGGACGCGGCCAGAAGCCGTTCTTCGCCTGCTCGCGCTACGGCAACGTAATCGGCAGTCGAGGTTCGGTTATTCCGCTGTTCATGGCGCAGCGTCGAAGCGGGCGCGTTACAATCACGGACCAGCGGATGACGCGTTTCTGGTTGACCCTCGACGAGGGCGTCGACTTTGTCCTTCGGTGCATCGAGCGCATGCAGGGCGGCGAAGTGTTCGTGCCGAAGATCCCGAGCATGCGCATTGCCGATCTCGCCGCCGCGATCGCACCTGGATGCGCGATCGATGTGGTGGGTATCCGTCCCGGCGAGAAGCTGCATGAGGTTCTGCTCTCGGAAGACGAAGCGCGGCACGCGCGGGACCTCGACGACACCTACGTGATCATGCCGGAAGGAGAAGAGCAGCAGGTGCCGGTGGACCGGCTGCCGGGCCGGTCGCTGGCGGAAGGATTCCGCTACAGCAGCGACTCCAATGACCAGTGGTTCGATGCGCGGGATCTGGAAAGGATTCTGCAAGAACAGCCCTCAGTCAGATAAGAAGCTGAGGGGAAGATCGGCGAGCGGGCGGCCAGGGTGTCGCAATCGCATCTCGAAGCGGAGCTAGCTGCGGCTGCGGCCGCCCATGATGGCGGGCAGCTGGACTCCGCGCTTCGACATTACCGGCGAGCCGCCGTGCTTGCTCCCGCGTTCCTGGTGGTTGTCGGGTCGATCGGCCTCGTCCTGGTCGAAATGCAGGCCGACAAGGCGGAGCTGTGGTGCCGTTGCGCGGTGTCGCTCGATCCCTACAGCGTCGGCGCCCTGCACAATCTGGCGTTGGCAACCCGGCATGTCGGCCCCGGGCGGAGCCTCCGTCGTCTCCTTTCGCTCGAGCCGCCGCATGGCGAAGGGAGCCGCCTTCTAGCGGCGGTCGAGGACGCCTGCGGAAGTCTTTACGCCGGCGCTCGCCGATTGAGCCGGGTCCGAGCGGCGATGCCTTTGTCCGTGGCGGCGCTCGTCGATACTGGCGAGAACGCGCGACGCCTTTGCCGTCCGCGGGATGCGGAAGCGGCGTTTCGGTCCGCATTGGCCCTCGCGCCATCAAATGTGGGCGTCCTCAACGCGCTCGGCACGGATGCCCAGACGGGGACCGCTGTCGAAAGAGCCGTCATCTTCTACCGGCGAGGATTGGCACGGGAGGGACGTCACCCCGTACTGTGGAGCAATATCGCTCGCGCCTTCCTGAAGCAGGGCAAGATCGAACCAGCAGCGAACAGCTTCCGCCGGGCCGCCGCGCTGGAACCCTCGGGCGCCGATGCGCTCGCCGGGCTCGCTTTTATCGAAGGCGTCATGCGCCGGGAAAGCCGATCTCTGGACTTGTGCCGGCGCGCGATGCTGCTGGCGCCTACCGCAGTCGCACCCCGGGTGCTTCACGCATCGATCGAGCGGGCGCGTGGGCGTCTTTCGTTGGCGACGACCCAGTGCAGACAGGCTCTCGCCTATCAACCGGATGATGCCGGTGCGCACATGACTCTCGGGGCCGCATGCCAGGACATGCGGAAGGTTCGGGGTGCCGTGAACGCCTACGGACGAGCGCTCGCATGCCAACCGGGCTACGCCGACGCCGAACGCAACCTGCTCTACGCCCTCCTGCATCTGCCCGACGTGACGGAAGAGGAGGTGTTTCGTTCGACCGTCGCGTTCGCGCGACGCCACCAGCCGCCCGAAGACCGCAGGCTTCCGGCGCCCACGAACGATCCGGATGCGAACCGCCCGCTACGCATAGGTTACGTGACGTCAGATTTTCGGGAGCACCCCAATCGCTGGTTCATGAACGCGCTGTTCGAGCATCGCAACATGCGGACGACCACCATCATCTGCTACAGCGCGAGCCACCTGAAGGATCGAGAGACAGAGCGGGTCGCGGCGAGCGTCGACGCTTGGCGGGACGTTGTCGAGATGGACGACGAGACTCTTGCCAAAGCGATCCGAGCGGACGCGATCGACATCGCCGTCTTTGTCGGCGGGCGGTTTGACGGTAACCGCCCGCTTGTCGCGGCGTATCGGCCGGCGCCAGTGCAGATTTCCTTTCTCGACGGCGGTACCAGCGCCGTGCGCCATATGGACTACTGGATCACCGACGGGGTCTTGCACCCCGAGGGCGGGACTGCGGAGCTTTTCACCGAGGAGTTGTTTCGCCTCCCCGTGCTCTATTCGTTCACGCGACCGATGCCGGCGATGCCGATCGTCCCGCCGCCGATGCTGCGGGAAGGCCGGATCACCTTCGGGTCCTTCACCCAGCCGGCTCGGATCACCGACGATGTCATCTCCGTATGGGCCGAGATCCTTGGGGCGGTACCAGAGAGCCGGCTGCTGCTGAAGTCCCGGAACAGGTATGGCGACGAGGCCAATCGGCGTGCGCTGGCGCGAGGTTTCGGCGAACGCGGCATCGACCCGGAACGCGTCTCGCTGGAAACCGCAATGGATAGCCACGCGGCACATCTCAGCCAGTACGAGAAGGTTGACATCGTCCTCGACACGTTTCCCTTCAGCGCGGCGACGACCAATTTCGAGGCGCTGTGGATGGGGGTTCCGATCGTGACTTTGCCGGGCACCCGCTTCGTCGCTCGGATGGGAGCCGCGATCCTCTCCGCCGCCGACCTGAAGGAGTTGATCGCGACCGACCGAGCCAACTATGTCGAGATTGCGATCAGGCTGGCGAAGGACCCGGATCGCCTGGTGCACCTCCGGCAAGGACTGCGCCAGCGCGTCGCGGCATCGGCGCTGTGCGACGGGCCAGCATTTGCGCGTAGCGTCGAAACGGCTTATCGCACTATGTGGCGACGCTGGTGCCGCCAGCAGGCGGTTGATGCACCCGAGGGGTCGCAGTCATAATCCTCGGCGGCATGGAATGAAGGAGTCGGACGGGCGTGCAGCACGGCAAGGATGGCCAAGGGGTTGTGGTGACGGATGCGGTAGGTCGCGCCGTGACGCTTGCGGCCACGCTGCGCGAGCGTGACCCGTCGGCGCTGATTCCGTCGCTGGTCGCGGAGATCAAGGAAATCTCCATCCGGCTGGCTCGGGAGGAGCCGCTGTCCCCCGCGGCGCTGGAACCCATGCTGTCGGAGGCGGCGAAGCAGGATAAGGATGACATTGTCGCGGTCCTTTCGGGTCTGATTGCCGTTCAGCTGATCGACCGCCAGGAGACATCGGGTGGTGCCGTAGGTGCGGACAGGCGGCTCTCGCCGGATCTTCTGCTCGGCATCACCAAGAAGATCGCTACCGATACGATCGGTGAGGACGGCTACTTCCTGCGGCTGGGGCGATGGCTGGCAGCCGGGGCGCGCGCATGGTCGTCGGAATTCCATCCGCTGGAGTCGACCGATTTGATGGATCGGGTCCTTCGCCTGGTTGCCGTGCATGGCGTGGAGGCCGTCGGAGGCAGCGTCAATTTCCTCGCGGCGCCGTTCCGGAACGACGAGGATCTGGAGGCGCTGATCGGTCAGGGGCGTCGACGCCAGGTGACGGAAAGCCGAGACGGCGTCACCGACGATGCGTTGGTCGTATTGTCGTCGGCGCATTTCCAGAGTCTCCGCGAAGCGCTCTACAAGAACAGCTTCCGCAAGGTCGAAGGGTCGCCATGGCCGACCGCGCCGCTCGAGCGCAGCAGCGCCAAGAGCTATGCGCAGTTGCGACCGGCCGCGATGGACCTGGGCTCGCTCATGGCGCCCAAGACGATCGAGGCCTGGGCGACGACGATGTGGCGCCAGCAGAGCGAGCTTTCCGATCTCGATGCGGATGCGTTGGACGCTCTGTGCGCCATCTATCTCAGCCAGGCGCGCGGCCCTGACGACACCGCTATTGCCGACGTCGACGAGATCCTCGCGATGCGAGGCCTCAAGCCCAAGCGGGCCGGCAGCGGCCGCCGGGGCGGTTACGAGCCTGAGCAGCGGGCGGACATGCTGAAGGCGCTGTCGCATATCCAGAACGTCTGGATCAACGTTGCCGAGGTCATGGTCTACGAGCGCGAGACGAACGGGCAGAAGCCGCGCACGCCGGTGGCCAAGACTCTTCAGAGCCGTCCATTCATCATCACGGACCGCATGGGTCAGATCCGGCTCGACGGCTATATCGAAGTCGAGCGCTTCATCTTCCGGCCGGGGAAAGCCTTCGCCGCCTTCCTGTTCGGCACGGGGCAGGAGACCGGCCTCCTGTTCAAGAAGGCGTTGCAGTACGACCCCTTCCGTCGGAAGTGGGAGAAGCGCATGACCCGCTACATGAGCTGGCACTGGCGTGCCGCCAGCCTGTCAGGCGAGTTCAACCAAACCTATACGGTCCGCACGCTCCTCGACGCTGTCGGCGAGAGCATCAACGAGCGCTATCCCTCGAAAACCCGGGCCCGGCTCGAGCAGGCGCTTGACCAAATGGCGATCGACCGCGTGCTCGTAAACTGGCGCTATGTCGACTGGCACGACGATGAGACGGCGACCCGCGGCTGGACCGAGAAGTGGCTCGGAGCGGCGATCATGATTGAGGCACCCCAGGTTATCCGGGACTACTACCAGCGGACCCGCAGCCAGCAGTCCAATGTGATCGACAGTGTGGCGCGGGGCGATCCAGCCGACCTGGCGGAGCGACTGAAGCGGCTCCGCAAGACGCTCGGCCTGTCACAGCAGCAGGCCGCGGCACGCCTGGGAATTCAGCAGGGACATGTGAGCAAGCTTGAGCGTGGCAAGGCGACGCCCTCGCCGCAGCTGCGTGTAGTCATCGAGACGTGGCTGTCCGAAGTCGCGTGAAGCGGCGCACCTCATGGTCGTAGCAATCCCAGATACGACACTCTGCTGCGTCGACTGTAGTGCGTATGAGCTGGCGGCGCGCGCCATGTCGATCAGCCTGGCGCAGTGCCGGTTCGAGCGGGCGATACTCTTCACCGACGTGCCTATGAGTGTCGCCGGCATCGAGGTTCGTCGCATCCCGACGATCGGCAGTATCGACGAGTACTCGCAGTTCCTGCTCAAGGATCTTCGGCACCACATTACCACTAGGTTCGCTTTGATCATCCAATGGGATGGTTACGTCATTGATGCCAGCCAATGGCGCAACGATTTTCACGACTACGATTATATCGGTGCCCGGTGGCCGCACGTTCCTGGCATCGAGGTCGGAAACGGCGGCTTTTCGCTCCGTTCACGCCGCCTACTCGATGCCTGCGCCGACGAGCGCTTCGTCGTAAGCAATCCCGAGGACGCGGCCATCTGCATCAGCAACCGCACCTTCCTCGAAAGCCAGATGGGAATCCGCTTTGCGCCGCCCGACGTCGCAGAGCGCTTTTCCTTCGAGCGTACTCGCGACAACGGATCGCATTTCGGATTCCACGGTCTCTTCAATATCCCGAACGTGATGCCGGATGCCGAACTGCCGACATTTCTCGCAGCGCTTCCAGCTCGGGTCGCCTGGATGGGAGAGCTGTTCGAGGTGTTGCTGGTCTACGCGACGACGGGGCGGCGGAAGGAGGCCCGGATGACCTGGCGATGGGCGGTCCAGTTCCGTGCCGAGGCCGAGATGGTGGCCTTCCTGAGGGAGCATGTTCGGCCGAGTGACGCCGGCGAGTGGATCATCGGGGAGCTGACGGCGGCGGCGTGACGCCGGCGGCGGAGAGGAGGAGAGGGTCGAGCGCCGCGGTGACGGCGGCGACGACTGATGCCCAGTCTCCCGGGGAAGGCTGGCGGAACAACCTGGCGCTTGGATACCAGGGACTGTCGTTCCGACCGCGCAGCCAGCGCCAGTCCGGCACCTCATGCAGAAGCACCCACGTCGGACGTCCGAGCGCGCCGGAGAGGTGTGCGATCGAAGTGTCCGACGTTACGACCAGATCCAGAGCCGAGATCAGGGCGGCCGTGTCGGCCATGTCGGAGACCAGTGACATAGGGTCGGCGATGTCTACTGGGGGCGCTTCGTCGGCTCGCCGGTCGTGGACCAGCGAAACGAGATGCGGCGCCGCGCGTCGGATGAGCGGCGTCAGCGCTCCGATACCAGGTGAGCGTTGTCTGTCCATGCGGAAGCGGCGATTGCCGCGCCAGCACACGCCGACACGAGGACGAGGCAGCGAGCCGAGCTGCTTCGCCCAGGCGGCGATCGCTGCCGGGTCGGCCTCGACATAAGGGACTGAAGCGGGCAGTGACGACAAGGTAGACGCAAAAATCCCGCCGAGATCCATCAGCCCACAAGACCATTGGGCAGGCGGCGGAGCGTCGCCGACATCGATCAAGCGCGCTATGCCGGGAATTCTGCCGATCAATTCGCGAAGCGTGGGAGCGCATTCGACCATCAGCTCGCCGACGCGCGCCGCCGCCGCCGCCGCGAAACGTGCGAACTGGATGGTGTCGCCTAACGCCTGTTCCGGCTCGGCTCTAATCAGCAGGCGGGCGGAGCGATCTACACGTCCGTCCCAGATGCGGGCGCCGGGCGTCGGCTTGAAGCCGCGATGGCTCACGCAACGCCAGCGCGCGGCGAAGCCGAGCCATCCTGCGGTGTAGTCGCCATCGAGAAGCGAGATCATGCCGAGATTGAGTTCAGCCTCGGGAAAGGCGGCGTCGGTCGCTCGTGCCCGCCGGAAGCGGCGGACCGCAGCGGCAACGTCGCCGATCTCGATGCTCCGATTTCCTGAAAGAAGCAGCGAATGGATGAATGCCGGCTCGGCGGCGAGCGCGCGGCGCACGCCGCGATCCGTCGCGGCCGACTCCCCCTGGCTTGAGGCGACGACGGCGAAGTTGTGCCAGCCCGCTGCCGTCAGAGGTGCCACGTAGACCGCGCGCCGGAAGGCCGTATCTGCAGCCGGCCATTCCCGCCGCCTTTGCGCCACGAGACCGAGGACAAGGAACGCACCGACGTCGGCGGAACTCAGAAGCAGCGCCCGCCGCGCAAAGAGACGGGCTCCGTCTTCCTCGCCATGAGCGAGGAGCGCCTCGGCGAAGATCCGCAACGTCGTCGCATCGTCGCGGCGTATCGATAGCGTCCGACGGAGAAACCTGAGGCGAGTCTCATCGGACGCCGGCACGACAATGCTGAGATCCTGCCACCGCGCTGGCCCTCCGGGGTCGAGGGCGACGGCTCGCCTCAGCGCTCGAAGCGAGCTGCTGTGAAGACCGGCGGCCTGCGCGAGCGAGGCGATGTCGTTCCAGGAGTCGGGCGAGTCGGGAGCGGCGGCGACGCCACGCTGGAGAAGCTGCAGTGCGGCTGCCGGGCCGGTCGCAAGACTCGCATACGCGAGCTCTCGCCACGCCGGTGCATCGGCCGGGAAGGCCAGGAGGGTCGCCTGTGACTTCGATCGTGCCGCAGGAAGGTTGCTGCGAACGTGGGCAACGACCGTGTCGGCGAGGCGCGCCGGTGGCGTCGCCGGGTCATTGTCCCTGGACAATGCTTGTCCTAAACTCGCTGCGCCGTCTCGGGCCGATATACGACCGGACGGCCGGTGGCGCAAGCCGACGCCGCCCATAGCGTTTGCGACAGAACGCGACAATTCCGAGGATGCCCCGGGTTGACCCTTACCACGTCACAGCGAGCCGAACGGGCGTCCGCGCCGCCGCTCTCGCCCCGGATCGGCGAGCTGCTGGTTGCGAGCGGTGCGATTGCGCCGGACGACCTCGAAAAGGCGCTGGCGTTCCAGCTTGAGTATGGCGGGCGGCTCGGGAGCATCCTTGTCCGCATGGGCGCGCTGTCGGAGACCGATCTTCTTTCCACGCTCTCGACGCAGCTGGGCATTCCGGTTCTCAGCCCCGAGGACATGCCTAAAGTGGCACAGCCGGTTTTGATCGCGATCGAGAAGGCCAAGCTGCCTCCCGCCTGGTGGCTTGATCAGGAGGTCGTGGCATGGGAGGCGGCGGACGGGCCGATCCATGTGATCGCCCGCGACCCGATGCAGGATAGCCTCGTCGAGATCGTCGCCGGGGCCTTCGCCGGCCACGCGATGAGCTGGTTCCTCTGCCGCAACCAGGAGGTCGATCACGGCCTTGAGCTGCTTCGGAGCATCAGCAGCGCCGACGAACGAGTCGGCGCCGATATCTCGCAACTGCGCGAGATGGCCGACGAGGCGCCGGTCGTGGAGCTCGTCGCCAACATGCTGTCGCAAGCTTTCAACGAAGGTTCGTCAGACATCCATATCGAGCCGAGCGAGCGGCAGTTCCGCATCCGCTTCCGTGTGGACGGGGTCTTGCAGACCCGCTTCACGCTGCCGCGCGACCGCTTCGACGCAGTGGCCTCGCGTGTGAAACTGATCTCCGGCATCGACATCGCCGAACGGCGGCTGCCCCAGGACGGCCGCATGAGCGTCCGTCTCAGTGGCAAGGATGTCGACGTGCGCGTGTCGGCGGTTCCGGGCGTGTGGGGGGAGTCCATCGTGCTCCGTCTTCTGCCCAAGGAGCGGAAGGCCTTCTCTCTCGATCGCCTTGGCATGGAAGCCGACCACATCGCGCTCTATGGACAAGCGATCCAGGAGCCGCATGGAATCATCCTGGTCACAGGTCCGACCGGTTCCGGCAAGTCGACGACGTTGTACGCGAGCCTGGAGGCCATCAACGACGGCCAGCAGAAGATCATCACAGTCGAGGATCCGGTCGAGTACAACGTCCCCGGAATTTCTCAGATCCAGGTCCACGCCGACATCGGCTACGACTTCGCGCGGGCGCTCCGCGCCATCCTGCGCCAGGATCCCGACACCATCATGATCGGTGAGGTTCGCGACGTCGAGACCGCGGCCATCGCCGTGCAGTCGGCGCTGACCGGCCATTTGGTTTTCTCGACGCTGCACACCAACGACGCTCTCGGTGCCTTCACCCGGCTGATCGACATGGGTGTCGAGCCGTTCCTGGTGGCGACGTCGGTACGCTTGGTGATGGCGCAGCGCCTCGTGCGCAAGCTATGTCCGGACTGTGCTGCTCCGGCCGAGGTGCCCCCGGAAATCATGGCTGAGATCACTGGGCTCCGGCGGTCGCATCCGTCGCTATTCGGCAAGGTCGCCAGCTTCCGCCAACCCAAGGGATGTCGTGCCTGTCAGGGCATAGGTTACCGGGGCCGGGTCGCCGTGTACGAGATGGCCGTGGTTGAGGCCGAGCTGCATGACGCGGTTCTCCGCCATGCGACGTCGCGTGAGCTCTCGCAGATTGCCAAGCGCAGCGGTCACCGCACGCTGCGAGAGGACGGATTCATCAAGGTCTGGCGCGGCGAGACCAGCGTCGAGGAAGTCGCGCGGGTGACGGGCCTCGGCGAAATGCCAGATGCATAGCTTCCGCTACCAGGCGATCAGCACCGACGGCAGTCAGCTCGACGGAACGATCGCAGCGTCCGATGAGCGCGAGGCGCACCGCGAGCTTAAGCGTCGCGGCCTCACCACTCTGTCGATCGAGCGGACCGGGGACACGCGAGCGAAGAAGGGCAGGACGGGCCGAAGCGGCCGCGTCAGCCAGCGCGACCTGATCACCATCGTCGCCGAGTTCTCCACGTTGCTGCAGGCCGGGTTGCCGATCGCAGACGCGCTGTCGGCCCTTGCCGACGCGACCGGCAAGCCAAGTCTGGCCGAGGGACTTGAAGTTATCTCCCGGCGGCTCAAGCGTGGCGACCGCGTGCCGGCGGCCGTTCGAGCCGGCCTTCCTGGCCTTCCCGAATATGCCTATCTCCTGATCGAAGCAGGCGACCGCACCGGCCAGCTCGCGAACGCCCTCAAGGACACGGCGAAGCAGCTCGACTACGACGAGCGCGTGCGTCAGGACCTGCGTCAGGCCCTGACCTATCCGCTGTTCCTGGTTGCGGCCGGCATCGCCGCGGTCGCCTTCATCCTGACCGTCGTCGTTCCCCGGTTCAGCACCATGTTCGGGGCACGCTTCAACGAGCTACCGCTCCTGTCCCAGGCAGTCATGTCCGCTGGTCTCTTCGCCAACGACAACTGGCAGTGGCTCCTGGTCGTCGCAGCCATCTCTGGGATCGGCATCGCCGCGGCGCTGCGCCGACCGGAGGTGCGGATGGTGATCTCGGAAGCCGGACTTC
>CAZDGR010000059.1:0-14890 GCA_964504845.1 uncultured Rhizobium sp.
ACGACGCGGGAGAGGGTTCCAAAGGAATGAAGGGTCGGGCTCACGTCGCCTCCGATATCCCGGCCATCATCAGTCCCAGCTGGCGTTCGGTGGCGGTCTCGGGCGAGACCTCGCCGACGATGCGGCCGTCGAACATCACCAGGATGCGGTCGGACAACGCCATGATCTCGTCGAGCTCGACCGAGACCACGAGGACCGCCTTGCCGGCGTCGCGCATCGCGACCAGCCGCTTGTGGATGAACTCGATGGCGCCGATGTCGACGCCTCTCGTCGGCTGGCCGACCAGCAGCACATCCGGCGTGTGCTCCATCTCGCGCGCCACAACCAGCTTCTGCTGGTTGCCGCCGGAGAAGGAGAAGGCTTCGAGCAGCGGATTGTCGGGGCGGACGTCGTAGCCCTTCATCCACTCGCCGCAGTAGTTGACCATGCGCGCGCGGTCGAGGAGCCAGCCCTTGCGGTAGCGCTTGGCGTCCTGGTGGCCGAGCACCGCGTTCTCATAAGCCGCGAAGCCGTGCACGAGGCCCATGCGGTGGCGATCCTCGGGCACGTGGCCGAGCCCCATGCGGCGGAGCACGCGGGCGGTCAGGCCCGGCCGCCTGGTCTCGACCTCGCGGCCCTTGAGCCTGATCATGCCCGAGGCCGCCGGACGGATGCCGCCCAAGGCTTCGAGCAACTCCGTCTGGCCGTTGCCGGAGACGCCGGCGATCCCGACGATCTCGCCGGCGCGCACGGCGAAGCTGACGCCGCGCACGCGCGGCTTGCCGTGGTCGTCGACGACGTGGAGATCCTGAACCTCGAGCACGGCGGCGCCGGGATTCGCCGGCGCCTTGTCGCCGCCGAGCTTCACCTTGCGCCCGACCATCTGCTCGGCCAGGTCCTCCTTCGAGGTGTTCCGGGTCGCGAGGTCGGCGACCACCGCACCGCGGCGCATCACGGTGACGCGGTCGGTCGCGTCCATGATCTCGCGGAGCTTGTGGGTGATCAGGATGACGGTCTTCCCCTGGTCGCGCAGCACGCGGAGGAAGTGGAAGAGCCTGTCGGCCTCCTGCGGCGTCAGCACGCCGGTCGGCTCGTCGAGGATCAGGGTCTCGGCGCCGCGATAGAGCGCCTTCAGGATCTCGACCCGCTGCTGGATGCCGACGGGAAGGTCCTCGATCACCGAGTCCGGGTCGACCTCGAGCCCGTAGTCGCGCCCGAGGCGCTCGAGCTCGGCCTTGGCCTTGGCGCGGCCTTCGGCGAGCAAGGCACCGCCCTCGGCGCCGAGCAGCACGTTCTCGAGCACGGTGAAGTTCTCGACCAGCATGAAGTGCTGGTGGACCATGCCGACGCCGAGCGCGATCGCGTCGGAAGGGCGGCCGATGTCGGCCGTCCTGCCGTCGATGCGGATCTCGCCGCGGTCGGCGCGGTGATAGCCGTAGAGGATGTTCATCAGCGTCGACTTGCCGGCGCCGTTCTCGCCGACGATGCCGTGGATCGAGCCCTTGGCGACGCGCAAGGTCACCTCCCGGTTCGCATGAACCGGGCCGAACCACTTGTCGATGCCGATTGCCTCGATCGCCCATCGCCCCCCGTTCGGGGGGGCGATGGCGCTGTCGAGAGCTAAAGCCGCCGTCACCTTACTTGGCGGTGACGTCGGTGACCTTGATCTTGCCGGCGATGATGTCGGCCTTGGCGGCGTCCAGCTTCGCCTTCATGTCGGCGGTGATGAGCTTCTCGTTGTTGGCGTCGAGCGCGTAGCCGACGCCGTCTTCCTTGAGGCCGAGCGACTGCACGCCCGCCTTCCAGGTGTTGGTCTGCGCGCTCTTCATCGCATTGTAGACCGCGACGTCGACGCGCTTGACCATCGAGGTCAGGACCGAGCCCGGATGCAGGTGGTTCTGGTTGGAGTCGACGCCGATCGACATCTTGCCCGAGTCCTTCGCCGCCTGCAGCACGCCGAGGCCGGTGGCGCCGGCGGCGGCATAGATGACATCGGCGCCGCGCTCGAACTGGCTGCGTGCCAGCTCGCCGCCCTTGGTCGGATCGTTCCAGGCCGACGGCGTGGTGCCGGTCATGTTCATGAACACCTGCACGCTCTTGTTCACGTGCTGGGCGCCTTCCTCGTAGCCCTTGTGGAACTTGCGGATCAGCGGGATGTCCATGCCGCCGACGAAGCCGACCTTGGCGGTCTTGGACGCCATCGCGGCGGCCATGCCGACCAGGAACGAGCCCTCGTGCTCGCGGAAGACGACCGACGAGACGTTCGGTGCGTCGACGACGGAGTCGATGATCACGAACTTGGTGTTCGGGAATTCCTTCGCCACCTGCTCGAGGGTCGAACCGAAGGCGAAGCCGATGCAGATGACGATGGAGGCCGGACGGACCGAGCCGGCGCCGCGGGCGAGCCGCTGCATCGCCTGGGTGCGCTGCGCCTCGTTGGTGACCTCGAACTCGGCATAGCTGATGCCGGTTTCCTTCTTGAAGCGCTCGGCGCCGTTGTAGGCGGCCTCGTTGAAGGATTTGTCGAACTTGCCGCCCATGTCGAAGATGACGGCGGGGGTGAAGGTCTGCGCCTGGGCTGAGAAGCCCAGGCCGGCGGCCATCAGGCCGGCCAGCGCAAGTTTACGGATCATCTTGGAAAGCCTCCCACGTTAAGGACGTTATGCCTCGTAACCTGTCCTGGCATCGAGGATAGCGCCCCGGCGGGGGATTTCACAAACCCTTCACGCGGCGCTCCCGGTGCAGCACGTAGAGGCCGCTTGCGACGATCACCGAGGCGCCCAGCAGCGTCGGCCCGTCCGGGATGTCGCCGAAGAAGGCATAGCCCAGGATCGTGACCCAGAGGAGCTGGGTATAGGCGAAGGGCGCCAGCGTGGAGGCCTTCGCCATCGCGAAGGCATAGACGAGGCAGAGATGGCTCAAGGTGCCGCCGATGCCCATCAGGACCATCATCCCGAAGTCGAAGAGCGTCGGCGTCACCCAGACGAACGGCATCGGCAGCGCGCCCAGCGTCGTGCCGATCACGGTCGGGTAGAGCAGCGAGGTGATCGGCCGGTCGACGCCGCCGATCATGCGCGTCAGGATCTGATAGACCGCATAGAGGGCGGCCATCACGATCGGGATCAGGAACGACCACTGGAAGCCGCCGAAGCCCGGGCGGACGACGATCAGCACGCCGATGAAGCCGACGCCGATCGCGGCCCAGCGGCGCGGGCCGACGCGCTCGCCGAGGAACGGGATCGAGAGCGCCGTGAGGAACAAGGGAGAGATGAATCCGATCGCCGTCGCCGTCGTCAACGGCACGTAGTAGACCGCGATCACGAACAGCACGGTCGAGGAATAGAGCAGCACGCCGCGCATGATCTGCAGCTTCGGCCGCTGGCTCCGGATCGCGGTCCGGGGCTCCAGCCACGGCAGCACCGCGGCGATCGCGACGATGCTGAAGGTGTAGCGGAACCACGCGACCTCGACCGCCGGATACCCGGCCGAGAGGTACTTCGAGATCGTGTCCTGGCCGGCGAACAGCGCCACCGCCGCGAGCATGATCAGGATCGCGACCATGGGCCGGTCGCCGGGCTTCCGCGAAGGGTCGGGGAGGGTCATCGGAGGGCGCCACAATAGGCGGTCCGGCAGCCGCCTCCAGCCCCGATTCCTTAGGGCCGGCGCGGCATTTTCGCTCGCATCATGGGAAGGCTGCCTGTATCCCTTAAGAGAGCGAGCAGACCTGCCAGGGACCATGGCGCTAGGACGCTTCGAGCAGGACCGTCCCCGACGCTCGCTGCTGGGCCGCATCTTCAAACTGGTGCTGGCGCTCGCAGCGATGGGCGGGCTTGGCCTTTTCACCTTCCAGCTCGGCGTCGAGGATGAGCGTGGCCGCCAGGGGCGCCTCGCCGACGAGACGCTCAAGCTGGCCGAGGCCAACCGGCAGCTGACCGACGCCAACCAGGCGCTCAGGACCCAGCTCGGCGCCGCCCAGGGACGGCTCAAGGACCTGGAGGGCGTGATCGGCGCCACCCCCCGGATCTCCGAGGCCGCCCGGATCCTGATGCCGACGATCGAGAAGAAGCTGGGAGAGGGCATGGACCCCAAGCGGCTGGCCGACGCGCTGGCCGCGGTCGACAAGCCGAGGGACTGCGAGGCGCCGGAAACCAAGCGTTTCCTGATCAAGACGGCGCTCATGTCCGACGGCCCCAACACCTCGATCGGGTTCTCGAACGGCGTCGTCACCGTTTCCGGCCAGGGGGCGACGGCGAAGAACGCGGAAGGCCGGCCCGAAGCCTGGTTCGAGCCGAACGAGCCGATCACCGTCCGCTTCACCCAGATCGGCGGCAAGGCGGTCGAGACCCAGGGCAAGCTTCCGCTCCACCACACGCTTGCGATCGGCCAGGCCGAGCACCGCTTCTCGGTGATGGCATCGTCACGCGGATTCGTGCAGGTGACGGCGGAGCGCTGCAAGATTCCGTAAGCGGACTTCGAAGCGATTTTACAGGAAGCTGCTCGATCCCTTGCCCGACTTGGACGAGGCGCCGACCGGGTCGTTCGGGCGATTCGAGGCGTGAAGGTCGACGTCAGCCAAGACAGCCTGGTCCGGCACATCCACGCGACCCTGGCGGCGCTCCAGGCGTCGGCCGCGAACTAGCGCCTAGACTGCGTCGAAGACCAGCAGCAGCGCTTCCCCTCGCACGCGCGCCCGGTGGCGGCGGCCGGCCGGGACGATGGTCATCTGCTGCGGCCCGAGATGCCGGCTCTCGTCCTCGACGTCGATGACGACCTCGCCCGAGAGAACGAGGAAGCCTTCGTCCGCGGCATCGTGCCTGTGCCAGTCGGCGGCGACGTCGCGCATGCGCCGCACGCGGAAGGTGCGAACCTCGCTCTTGCCCACGACGAGGCTGGCCCAGTCGCGGCCGTCGGCGGGCAGCACCGCGCCGAGATCGACGACGCCGGCCGATGCGTCCGTGCTCATGCCGCGACCATCGAGCGGGCGAAGGGGCGCCGGACCTCGCCCCGCGCCAGCGCCAGCCAGCCGGGCGACAGCTCCTTGATCTGGAAATGGCCCTCGGTCACCGGCCCGGGAAGCTTCAGGCCGAGCGGGCATGCCGGGACGAATCCGAACGGCCCGTAGTAGTCGGGATCGCCGGAGACGAGGCAGAGGCCGTGGCCCATCCTGGCAGCCGCTGCGAGGCCGTGGCCGACCAGCGCCTTGCCGATGCCCTTGCCCCGGAGATGAGGCTCCACGGCAAGTGGCCCCAGCAGCACGCCCGAGACGCCGCGATCCATCTCGACCTGCCAGAAGCGGATGCTGCCGACGAAGGCGCCGTCCTGGCGCGCGACGAAGGAGAGGCCCTGGGCCGGCGCGCCGCGCCTCAGCCTGTAGACCGTGCGCTTGAGCCGGTTGGCCCCGAAGGCGTGGTCCATGAGGGTGTCGATGGCGGGGGCGTCTTCGGCCCGCTCGGGCTGGAGGGAGAACATGGGCGTCTAGGTCCGTTTCATGACGAGTGACAAGGGAGCCGGCTGACGCGGCATCCGTCTCGCATGCGGACTTCGGACGACTGGATTCTAGATAAGCCGAAGAGCCTTGAGCGAAGACCTAAGGACGCCGCGCGCTGGAAGAAGCGCGGGGCCTTATCGTCGTCGTGAAACGGTCCTCAAGGTGCTCATGGCGGCGGCAATGTGTACGGACACGCCGAAAAAAGCAAGCGGTTTCAAGCGCCGAGGCGTGCGAGGCCGCAGGGGCCCAGCAGCGGATCGCGCTCGCCCTGCCGCCACTCCTCCTGGCTTCGATGGCGAAGACGGAAGTAGGGCTCCGGACTGCCGGAGGCGGCGTCGATCCAGGCCCATGAATTGCGCGCCGCGACGCCGCCGGCCTCGCCTGCCTCGACCACGGTGACGCGCATGCCCGATGCCGCGAGATATCGCGCGATCGAGGCGCCGACGATGCCGGCGCCGACGACGATGACGTGGGGGCGCTCACTATCGCGCCCCCTCTCCCGCCGGAGGCGGGGGAGGGTTCCAAAGGGGAGCTAGTTGGTCAGCGGCCCGGTGAAGCTTTCCGGCGCCGGGTCGATCACGCGGCGCTGGCGGTCGCCGATCTCGATGATCGCGTAGCCGCGCTCGGTGCGCCCGTCGGGCAGGAAGCGGAAGAGGCCGTCGACGCCGGCGAAGCCGGTCGACTGGGTCAGCGCGGTGCGGCTGAAGTCGGGCTTGTCGTCGATCCTCGCCAGCACGGCGGCCAGCGCCACCATGTCGTAGGCCAGCGTCGCCAGCCTGGGCGGTTTCCGCTGATAGGTCTTCTCGTAGGTCGCCTCGAACTCGGCGCGTCCGTCGGGCGACGGCGCCACGAACCAGGCGCCCCTGAGGCTCGGCTCGCTCGCCAGCGCCGGATCGTCCCAGAGCACGGTGCCGAGGAGGCGCACGCTTTTCGGATCGATGTCGTAGCCCTGGAGGATCGGCGCCATCATCTTGAGGCGGTCGCCGCCCTCGGGCAGCAGCAGCGTGTCGAAGCCGATGTCGCCCTGGCCCTGAAGCCCCTCGAGGCGGCGGAGCGCCTGGCGCGAGACCTCGTCGGTCTTGCCTTCGTACTGCTTCTTCTCGTTCGCCAGCGCCAGCGAGCGGCGCTCGAAATCGGCGAAGCGGCGGAGCGTCGGCGAGAGGTCGCCGGAGGCCGTGTCGTAGGTCTCCATGCGCGTCACCTGGGCGCGGCTGCTGCGCACCGCCTTCTGCAGCTCGTCGGAGACGGTGTCGCCGAAGCCGCCGCGCGGCGCCAGCAGCGCGAAGCGCCGGGAGCCCTTGGACGCCGAGTAGGCGACGATGCGCTCGACCTGCGGGCGCGGCAGGAAGCCGAAGACGAAGACGTTGTCGCCGGCGACCGTCTGGTCGTTCGAGAAGGAGACGACGTTGATGCCGGCGGACTTCGCGATCGGACCGACCGCCGCGGCCTCGGCGCCGAACAGGGGGCCGAGGATCAGCCTGGCGCCCTGCCCGATCGCCTTCTCGGCCGCCTCGACGGCGCCGGCGGGCGTGCCGCCGGTATCGACCGGGAGCAGCGTGAATCGCTCGTCCGCGGCATCGAAGAGGCCGAGCTCGGCCGCTTCCAGCAGCTGCTGGCCGAGCTGGGCGTCGCGGCCGCTGAGCGGCAGCAGGATCGCCACCACAGGCAGGTCGCCGCCGGGCGGCGGCGTCAGCGTGATCCGGTCCTGCGGCGGCGGTGGGGTCGGTGCCGGAAGCGCCGGCGCCGGCGCCAGCAGCGGCTGCACCTGCTGCAGCGTCGCCGGGGGCGGGGCCGGCCGCGCCGCTTGCGGGCCGCCGAACGGGTTGGGTAGGGTCGGGCCTGAGGCACAGCCGGCCAGCAGCAGCGCGAGCGCCGCCGTCGCCAGGAGCATCCGTCCCGTCCATGAGCTCGACCCGGGCCGATGCCGCATCGTCACCTCCATCCGCGGGCGAGGGTAGCGAAGCCTCGCCATCCGGTAAACTCGGCCGCAGGCTCGACCCCGGCCTCTACCTGGTGTCGACGCCGATCGGCAATGCCCGCGACATCACTCTGCGCGCGCTCGATGTCCTGAAGATGGCGGATGCGGTCGCCTGCGAGGACACCCGGACGACGGCGAAGCTGATGACGATCCATGGCGTCCACGCGTCCCTCCTGCCCTACCACGACCACAACGCCGAAAAGCAGCGTCCGTTGCTGCTGGCCCGGCTGGCGAAGGGCGAGGCGATCGCGCTCGTGTCCGACGCCGGGACGCCGCTCGTCTCGGATCCCGGCTACAAGCTGGTCAGGGAAGCGATCGCCGCCGGCCACCGCGTCTTCCCGATCCCCGGCGCGTCCGCGAGCCTGGCGGCGCTCGCGGTCGCGGGATTGCCGACCGACCGCTTCGCGTTCCTGGGATTCCCGCCGCCCAAGTCGGCGGCGAGGCGACGCTGGCTCGCCGAGGCCGCGGCGTTTCCCGGCACCTTGATCCTGTTCGAGTCCCCGCAACGCCTGGCGGAGTCGCTGGACGATGCCGCCCAGATCCTCGGCGACCGCGAGGCGGCGGTCGCGCGCGAGCTCACCAAGCTGTTCGAGGAGACCAAGCGCGCCCGACTCTCCTCGCTCGCCGCCATCTATAAGGATTCAGGCCCGCCCAAGGGCGAGGTCGTCGTCGTGATCGCCCCGCCGGAGGCGAGCGCCCCAAGCGCGGAAGATCTCGACCGCGTGGTCGGCGAGGCGCTGAGCCGAGGCTTGAGCGTCAAGGACGCGGCGGCGGAGGCGGCGGTACGCCTCGGCATCGGACGGAAGGAGGCGTACCAGCGTGCGCTCGCCCTCGCCAAGCCGGAGTGAGGACGGGAAAGCGCGCCGCGGCCGTGGCCGTCGCGCCGAGCTGATCGCGCTGCTGTCGCTGATGCTCCGCGGCTATCGCCCGGTCGCGCGCAACCTGAAGACCCCGGTCGGCGAGATCGACCTGATCATGCGCCGCGGCGGCGTGCTCGCGGTGATCGAGGTCAAGACCCGCGGCAGCTACACGGACGCGGCCGAAGCGATCCTGCCTCAGCAGCAGGCCCGCATCATCCGCGCGACCGAATGGCTGCTCGCGAGCCGCCCCGATCTGGCAGGGCTGACGATCCGCTTCGATGCGGTTCTCGTGCTGCCGGCAAGCTGGCCGCGGCATCTGCGAGGGGCGTATCTGACGCCGTGATGTCGTGCCCCCTCTCTCGGCTGCGAAGCAGACGGGGGAGGGTTCCGACGGCAAGCTCCACAGACTTGCAGGAGACACCATGCGCAAGCCGCATCACGCTCGACGGCAAGAAGCTGGAACGGCCGAGGACGGCGTTCTCCCGACCCGCCTTCTCAGCCCTTGTGCTGCACCGACGCACCCGCGACCTCGACCCATTCATGCTTGCGGCGCTCGCCGACCGAGTGCTGCGGCGCCGGGAAGTCGCGGTCGGCGAAGGCACCGACGGCGACGGCGGTGACGTCGGGGAACTGGTCGAGATGCCAGTGGACCGTGGTGCCGCAGGTCGGGCAGAAGTCGAAGGTGACCTTGAAGCCGGAATCGGCGACGCGGCTGTAGCGGCGCGAGGCGCCTTCCGCCCGCACATTCCCCTTCGGATATCGCGCCGAGACGCCGAAGACGCTGCCGGTGCGCTTCTGGCATTCGAGGCAATGGCAGACCGAGACGCGCACCGGCTCGCCCTCGCACGCAACGCGAAGCCGGCCGCAGGCGCAGGTGGCGGTGCGTGTCGTCATCGAAGCGACTCCGAATCGGCCCGGCGAGATTCTACTCCCGAATCGCCTTCGCCGCTAAAATGCCGTGATTCGCGCCGACAGTAATCCGGAACGGAGAAGGACGCATGACTCCCGGCCTGAGGCAATTTGCGATCGTGCTCGCGACGGCCATCATCCCCGCCTGCACGCCGGTCGACATGGCGGTCGGCGCCGGTGCCGCGACCGGCGTCGCCGCGTCCCAGGAGCGCGGCATCGTCACCTCGGCCAAGGACACCGCGATCTCGTTCCAGATCCAGGAGCTGTGGTTCCGCACCAACTACGAGATGTTCGGCAAGCTCTCGACCTCGGTGTCGGAGGGCCGTGCGCTGCTCACCGGCAAGGTCCAGGATCCGGAGATGCGCGTCGAGGCGGTCAAGCTCGCCTGGCAGGTCGACGGCGTCGCCGAGGTCATCAACGAGATCGAGGTGGTCAACACCGGCTCGCTGGCTGATTCGGCGCGCGACTTCTGGATCACCACGCAGCTTCGCGGCCACCTGACCTTCGACAAGGAAGTCCGCTCCATCAACTACTCGATCGACACGGTCAACGGCACGGTGTTCCTGATGGGGATCGCCCGCAGCCAGGCCGAGCTCGACCGGGTCACCAACCACGCGCGCAACCTGGCCTATGTCAGGCGCGTCGTCTCCTATGTCCGCGTCGCGGCGTAGCGTCGGCGACGACGGCGCCTGGTTCGCCCGCGCCGGGACCTCGCCCGACCTGTTCGAGGCGGCCTTGAGGCTCGGCCGCTGCGACCACCCGGATGCCGACCTCGCGCGATATCGCGCCCATCTGGAGGCGCTCGGCGAGGAGGCGAGAGCGAGCGGCGCGACGACCGCGACAGGACGGCTCGAGGCGCTGGTCGCGACGATCGCCGGCCGCCACGGCTATGCGGGCGACGCCGAGCACTACGACGATCTCGCCAACGCCAACCTGATCGACGTCGTCGACCGCAAGCGCGGCCTGCCGGTGGCGCTCGGCATCCTCTATATCGCGACCGCGCGCGCCGCCGGCTGGCGGATGGAGGGCCTGGCCTTCCCGCATCACTTCCTCGCCCGCGTCGAGGGCGGCGGCGAGCGCGCGATCCTCGATCCTTTCGCCGGCCAGGCGATCGCCGATGCCGCCGGGCTCCGCGCCATCCTCAAGCGGCTCTCCCGCGGCGACGCGCAGCTCACGCCCGCGCATACCGCCACCGCTTCCGATCGCGCGATCCTGCTGCGCCTGATCAACAACCAGCGCACCCGCCTGCTCGCATCCGGCCGAAACGAGGCGGCGCTGCACGTGATCGAGCGAATGCTGTGGCTGGCGCCGGGCGACCCCAGCCTGGTCGGCGAGGCGGCCGAGGTCGAGGTCGGGCTCGGGCGCATCGGCGGCGCCATCCGCCGGCTCGAAGCGCTGTCGCTCTCGATCGACGACGCCCCGCTCAAGCGCCGGATCGACGCCGATATCCAGCGGCTGCGGACGCGGCTCAACTAGGCCCGCCGCCTATCGCCGTTAACCAATTTCGCGCGCTTCGGTATAGTGTCGCCCGCGAGCGGCCGTGCATGTAATCCTGGGTGGGGGCCCTAAGGTTGCATTGAGCCGCGGCGTAGCCATTCCCGTTTCCTCAGACCTTCCAGAGAGAGCGTCCGATGAGCCTGGCCGTCGCCATCCAGATGGATCCGATCGAGCCGATCGATATCGACGCCGACTCCAGCTTCGTGCTGGCGCTCGAGGCGCAGCGGCGCGGGCACGGCCTGTTCCACTACCTGCCGAAGAACCTGATCTTCAAGAACGGCCGCGTCTATGCGCGGGCCCGCGCGCTGAAGGTCAAGCGCGAGAAGGGCAACCACTTCTCGCTTGGCGAGCCTGAGGTGCTGGACCTGGCCACGATGGACGTGATCCTGCTGCGCCAGGACCCGCCCTTCGACATGGCCTACATCACCACCACCCACCTGCTCGAGCACGTGCATCCGAAGACCCTGGTGGTGAACGATCCCGTGCATGTCCGGAACGCGCCGGAGAAGCTGTTCATCACGCATTTCGAGGGCGTGCTGCCGCCGACGATCATCACCTCCGACAAGGCCGAGGTCGAGGCGTTCCGCGCCGAGCACAAGGACATCATCCTGAAGCCGCTGTTCGGCAACGGCGGCGCCGGCGTCTTCCATCTCAAGCCAGACGACGAGAACCTGTCGTCGCTGCTGGAGATGTTCACCCAGATGTACCGCGAGCCGATCATCGTGCAGCGCTACCTGCCGGAGGTTCGCAAGGGCGACAAGCGCATCATCCTGGTCGACGGCGAGGCCAAGGGCGCGGTGCTCAGGGTCCCGGTCTCGGGCGAGGCCCGCGCCAACCTGCATGCGGGCGCGGCGGCGGTGAAGACGACGCTGACCAGGCGCGAGCGCGAGCTCTGCGAGAAGATCGGCCCGGCGCTCAAGTCGCGCGGCCTGATCTTCGTCGGCATCGACGTGATCGGCGACTACCTCACCGAGATCAACGTGACCTCGCCGACCGGCCTCCAGCAGATCGGCCGCTTCGACGGCGTCAGCCTGGAATCCGACATCTGGGACGCGATCGAGGCCCGGCGCAGCGCCGGCGGAGCTCCCCGGCCAACGTGACCAGCGAGGGCCAACCGCCGAGCGGCGATCGCTTCGAGGCGCTGGTGCGCGCGCTCGACGCCTATGTCTGGGAGATGGGGCCGGACCTCCGCTTCACCTATTTCTCCGACCGGGCATCCGAGATCCTGCCGATCGAGATCAGGGACATCGTCGGCACCCGCCGCACCGGCCAGGGCCAGAGCGAGGATCCCGACGGACGCTGGCGCCAGCATCACGACGACCTCGCCGCACGCCGGCCGTTCAGGGGCTTCGTCGTCCGGCTCGACTACCCGAACAGCGTCACCAAGCACATCCGGCTCAACGGCGAGCCGCGCTTCGCCGCTGACGGCAGCTTCCTCGGATATATCGGCACCGGACAGGACGTGACCTGGGAGGTCGTCTCCGAATCCAAGCTGAAGGACGCGATCGAGGCTTCGTCGTCCGCCTTCGTCGTGTTCGATTCCGACGACCGCCTGTTGATGTGCAATGCCAAGTTTCGCCGCTTCTACTCCGCGCTGACAGGAGTCGAGCCCGAGCTCGGCACCACCTTCCGGGCTCTGTGCCGGCGCGCCACCGACCATCTGCCGATGGAGCCGGAAGAGCGCGAGCGCTGGCATGCCGAGCGGCTCGCCCATCACCGGCGCAACGCCTCCTCGATCGAGGTCAGGATGCCGAACGACCGCTGGGCGCTGATCGACGACCGGCGGATGGCAGACGGCGGCGCCATGCTGCTGATCACCGACATCACCGAGCTCAAGGCGCGCGAGGCGCAACTCCTCGGCATGCGCGACGCGGCGCTTCGTGCCGACCACGCCAAGACCCGCTTCCTCGCGACGATGAGCCACGAGCTGCGCACGCCGCTCAACGCGATCCTCGGATTCGCCGACGTGATGCGCCAGGAGATGTTCGGCCAGGTCGGCTCGCCCCGCTATCGCCAGTACCTCGACGACATCCACTCGGCCGGCAAGTACCTGCTGGGCGTGATCTCCGACGTGCTCGACACTGCCCGCATCCAGTCGGGCGACATGCGGCTCGGCGACGAGCCGGTCGAGATCGGGCCGGTCATCCGCGAATGCCTCGGCATGGTTACCGACCGCGCCAGGACCGGCGGCGTCTCGGTCGGGGCCGAATACGCGGCCGACCTGCCGCGCTTCCGCGCCGATCCGGTGCGGCTCCGCCAGATCCTGACCAACCTGCTGACCAACGCGGTCAAGTTCACGCCGCCCGGCGGCCGCGTCGCGGTCCGTGCCGACCTCGATGCCGAGGGACGGCTGGCGATCTCGGTCAAGGACACCGGGATCGGCATGAGCAGCGACGAGATCCAGGTGGCGCTGACGCCGTTCGGCCAGGTCGCCAACCCGATGACCCGCACCCAAGACGGCACGGGCCTGGGCCTGCCGCTGGCGAAGACGCTGACCGAGCTGCATGGCGGCGAGCTCGACATCGCCTCGACGCCCGGCGCCGGCACGGCGGTCACCGTGATCCTGCCGGCGAGGCGGCAGGTGACGGCCTAGGCTTTCCGGCCTCAGTCCTCGTCCGGCGCTCGGCGGCCGCTCTTGATCTTCGAACGGCGCGACTTGGACTCGAGACGCCGCTTCTTGCTGGCCAGCGTCGGCCGCGTCGCGGTGCGCGGCTTCGGCCGCACCGCCGCCGCCTGGATCAGCTCGACCAGGCGCTGAAGCGCGTCGGCGCGGTTGCGCTCCTGCGAGCGATGGGTCTGGGCGATCAGCACGATCACGCCGTCGTTGGTCAGCCGCTTGCCGGCGAGCCGCTCCAGCCTTCGGCGCACGTCGTCGGGGAGCGACGGCGAGCGGCGCGCATCGAAGCGGAGCTGAACCGCGCTCGACACCTTGTTGACGTTCTGCCCGCCCGGCCCCGAGGAGCGCACGAAGCTCTCCTCGATCTCGCTCTCGTCGATCTGGATCTTGTCGGTGACGCGGATCATGGCGCCGGCAACTTAGCGGGTGAAGGGCAGGCTCGCCACCGCCGCAGGCCGAAGCCCCTTGGCCCGTGTCACCTTAAGGTGGCAGTCTCGCGCTTCGGCGCTTTCCAGGCACAGGGCTCAGATGGTCTCGCGCATCCGCACCGTGGCGTTCAGCGGAATCGAGGTGCTGCCGGTCGACGTCCAGGTGCAGATCGCCGGAGGGCTGCCGGCCTTCGCGCTGGTGGGGCTCGCCGACAAGGCGGTGGCCGAGAGCCGCGAGCGGGTGCGCGGCGCGCTCAACGCGCTCGGCCTGGCGCTGCCGCCGAAGCGGATCACGGTGAACCTGGCGCCGGCCGACCTGCTGAAGGAAGGCAGCCACTTCGACCTGCCGATCGCGATCGGCCTCCTGCTGGCGATGGGCGTGCTGCCGGCGGAGGAGATGGAGCGGTTCGTGGCCTTGGGCGAGCTTGCGCTCGACGGGCAGATCACCCCGGTCGCCGGCGTGCTGCCGGCGGCGATCGCCGCCAACGGCGACGGCCTGGGCCTCATCTGCCCGGCGAAGAACGGCGGCGAGGCCGCGTGGTCGAACGGCGAGATCCTGGCGCCGGCGACGCTGCTGGCGCTGATCAACCACTTCAAGGGCAGCCAGGTGCTGACGCCGCCGAAGGCCGAGATCGGCGAGGAGCGGAGCGCCGCGCTCGACCTCGCCGACATCAAGGGACAGGAGACGGCGAAGCGCGCGCTCGAGGTCGCCGCCGCCGGCGGCCACAACCTGCTGATGATCGGCCCGCCGGGCTCCGGCAAGTCGATGCTGGCGCAGAGGCTCCCGGGAATTCTGCCGCCGCTGACGCCGGCGGAGGCGCTCGAGGTCAGCATGGTGCACTCGATCGCGGGGCTCCTGACCGACGGCAAGCTGACGAGGCGCCGCCCGTTCCGCGACCCGCATCACTCGGCCTCGCTGCCGGCCCTGGTCGGCGGCGGAACGCGGGCGAAGCCGGGGGAGATCAGCCTCGCACACAATGGAGTCCTCTTCCTGGATGAGCTCCCCGAGTTCCAGCGGGCGACTTTGGAGTCCCTTCGACAGCCCGTCGAGACCGGCCGCACGCTGGTCGCGCGCGCCAACGCGCACGTCTCCTATCCGGCGCGCTTCCAGCTCGTCGCCGCGATGAATCCCTG
>CAZDGR010000060.1:0-14734 GCA_964504845.1 uncultured Rhizobium sp.
CCCGGAAGAGATCGGCGCCGCGGTTCGCGCCGTGATCGCCCAGGGCAAGGTCGCTGCCTTCTGAACCGGCCGGCCTCGCGGCCGGCGTTCCTCCCCCGGCTCGTTTGACTTGCGCCACGCGCCGCGGACGACGACGCTCGTGGCCGGGACATCCGGGGAGACGGGCATGAGCGCGAAGAAGTCGAAGGCGGGCAGCGCGCCTAGGGTCAGGATCGCCTCGATCCGCTCCGTGCCGTTATTCGGGGAGAGCCCCAAGGGAGGCTGGTCGGCCGAGATCAAGCCCGAGGACTCGATCCATGCGCTGATCGCGGTCCACACCGACGCCGGCATCACCGGCTTCGGCAGCGTCTTCACCGATGCCCGCCTGGTCGCTGCCGCACTCAAGGTTCTGGAGCCGCTCTATGCCGGCGAGGATGCGCTGCAGCCCGAGCGCGTGTCCGAGAAGCTGCACCAGAACACTTTCTGGATGGGCCGCGGCGGTACGCTGACCCACACGATCAGCGGCATCGACATCGCGCTCTGGGACATCCTCGGAAAGGTGACGGGCCTCTCGGTCAGCCGTCTGCTCGGCGGCCGCCATCGCGAGCGCGTGCAGCCCTACTGCTCGCTGCTGATGGAAGAGCCGAAAAAGATGACGGACGTCGTCGCCTCGTACAAGGCGAAGGGCTTCACCGCGTTCAAGATCGGCTGGGGTCCGTTCGGCCGGGCGCTCGACCACAAGCTCGACGAAGCGATCGTGAAGGCGGCGCGGGAGGGGGCGGGACCGAAGTCGAAGCTGTTCGTCGACGCCGGCGCCAGCGACGCGTACTGGCCGCACGGTCTCAAATGGGCGATGCGCACCGCCGAGATGCTGAAGGACTTCGAGGTCGGCTGGTTCGAGGAGGCGTTGCGACCGGACGCGATCGACGATTTCTGCGAGCTCCGCCGCAAGAGCCCGGTGCCGATCGCCGGCGGCGAGGTGCTGACCCGCCGCCAGGCTTTCATCCCGTGGCTCACGCGCGGCGCCTTCGACATCGTGCAGCCGGACGTGACCAAGGTCGGCGGCATCTCCGAGCAGCGGCGTATCGCCTGGATGGCCTACGACTTCGGCGTGAAATACATCGGTCACGGCTGGAACACCGCTCTCGGCGTCGCCGCCGACCTGCAGATGGCGACGGCCTTCCCCGAGACCGACCTGGTCGAGTTCATCGGCGGCAGCCCTTATGTCGACGGCATCACCGTCGAGCCGTTCAAGCTGGACAAGGAAGGGTGGCTGCAGATCCCCGACAAACCCGGCCTCGGCGTCGAGATCGATCCGAAGAAGCTTGCTCGGTACACCGAGGATCCCGGCCGACTGTTCTCCTGAGAGGAGCGCCAGCCGGGATCGGACTCGTTGTGCGCCGCATCACAAAGTGAGGTTTCGCACAGACCCGGATCGGATGGTTCGCCAAGCTGTATCTTGAAGAGGTGGCGCCGCTTGCCGAAGGGGCGAAGGCGGTGCCAAGCTCGCCGAGGCATTGCTGCGGGGGGGGGGAGCCAATGCGATTTGCCGCGTCCCGGGTGAGGGCAACGGTTGCCTCGGCGCTGGTTGCGTCCTGCCTTCTCGGCGTCCAGAGCGTCACCTCGCCGGTTCTTGCTCAAGGCCACGACGGGACCTCGACCGCACCTTCATCGCAGACGCAACCCTCTCAGCCGCGCCAGCCGCAGCGCATGCAGCAGCGCCAGCAGCCCGCGCAGCCCTCGTCGCCTCCGCCGCAGTCCCAGCAGGCTCCACCCGCCAGCCCCGCGCCGATGATGCGCCAGGCGACCGAGACCTCGGCCGATCATCTGCTCGACGACAGTCTGGCTTACGACCCGGACCGGATCGCCCAGGCGCGCGCCAAGGCGGCCGAGGAGCCGCCTCGGACGGATGATCCGGAAGTGCTCATGGCATTCTACGCCGAGCGGGGCCGCGCCGCGACTCTGGCCGGGCGTACGCGTCAGGCGCGTGCCGACCTCGGCATCGCCGTGAAGTACGGAGAGCAGGCGAAGTCGTCCGAGCTGGCGCCAATCCTGTTCGCGCTCGGGAATCTCGAAGCCAGCATGCGCCGTCACGTCGCCGCGAGCCGGCTGGTACGTCGCGCCATCGAGCACAACCCGCCTCAGGTGCGGCCGCGGCTGATCGGCTACAACGCCCGGCTGGCCGGTCTGCTGGCCAATACCGGTGACATTGAGGGTGCGGAGAAGGCGATGGCCGAGGCGGCCTCCGTCGCACAGCAGTTCATGCGCGGTCGCGGCGGGATGTCGCCACAAATTCGCGCGCAGGTATCTCGGCTCGAAGCCGCCAAAGGCCTCCTGGCTATGACGCGAGGCCGCTACGCCGATGCAGAGGAGATCGCCCGCAAGGCGCTGGCAGACGCTCGGGAGCAGCAGCTGCCTCAGCAAGTGGTGTCGTTGACGCGACACTCCCTGGTGCACGCATTGCGACACCAGGGTCGCTACGGCGAGGCCGAGAACGAGGCCCGCCTGGCGCTGTCGGAGGCTCAACGGGAGCGGGGTGCCAGCGGCAGCCCCGTGGTCAGCGCTCTCAGCATCCTCTCCTCTGTCCTCGCGGACCAGGGGCGCTATCGCGAGGCCGAATCCCTGGCTCGGAAGTCGGTCGAGGTCATTCTCGCTTCGGGGCTGTCGGCCAGCGGGTCCATCCGCTCGACGATCGCAGCGATCCTCGCTGGCCAGGAACGCTGGGAGGAGGCGGCCAAGGAGATCGAAGCCCTGCGCGAGTTCTATGGGGCCGACTCCGAGGAGTTCGCGGTCGAGTCCGCGCGCAGCCCGCACATTGCGCTGATCGACCTGATGACCGGCCAGAGCGCCCGCGCGCTCGAGGAGTTCGGCCGGCAGGTCGAGGCCAGGCGTGCGCATCTCGGCGACAAGCACTTCGCCACTGCCGAGGCTCGCGGCCTGTTCGGTGTGGCTCTCGCCAGATCCGGTCGTGTCGCCGAAGCCAGGCAGCAGTTCGAGCTGGCGATCCCGATCCTCACCTCGCGTTCGCGCGAAGCCGACGATCAGGACAGCTCGGCCACCGCGCGCGATCAGCGGCTGCGCATGATCATCGAGTCCTACATGGGGATTCACGTCGACGGCCGTGATCCGAATGCAGCGGCGCAGACATTCCTGCTTGCTGAGGCGGCACGCGGCCGCAGCGTCGTCCGCGCGCTGGCGGAGTCGGCGGCGCGGGCGGCGGCATCCGATCCGGCGCTAGCCGATCTGGCGCGGCGCGAGCAGGACGCCCAGCGGCAGATCGGCGCGCTTAACGGCCTTCTCGGAAATGCAATCAGCGCGCGCTCGGAGGAACAGAGTCCGTCGGCGATCGCCCAGCTGCGCCAGCGGATCGATGCGCTTCGCGACGATCGTGCCCGAGCCATGGAAGAGATCGAGAGGCGCTTTCCCGACTACGCGAACCTCGTGAATCCGAAGCCGGCTGCGATAGACGAGGCCCGCAAGGGACTGCGGGCCGGCGAGGCTCTGCTCGCGACCTACAGTGCCGATGACCGCACCTATGTCTGGGCGGTACCCCACCAGGGCGCGGTCGGCTTCGTCGCAGCCAAGATGGGGCGTGTCGCACTTGACGCGGCGGTGTTGAACCTGCGCAAGGCGCTCGATCCGCAGGCCGAGACTCTCGACGACGTCCCGGCCTTCGATCTCGCTGCGGCTCACGGGCTGTACGCGGAGCTGCTGAAGCCGACGGAGTCGGCATGGTCTCATGCCAAGAGCCTTTTCGTGGTTCCGCATGGGCCGCTTGGACAGATATCGCTCGGCCTGCTCCCGACCGCGCCGGTCACGGCGGAGCGCGACGGGGGCGAGCCTTTCGCCGAGTACAGGCGCGTACCCTGGCTCGTCCGCAAGGTTGCCGTCGTGCAGCTGCCGTCCGTCTCGTCGCTGCCGACCTTGCGCGCGCTTCCGGCCGGTCGCGCCGACCGCGCTGCGTTCGTGGGCTTCGGCGATCCATGGTTCAGCAAGGCGCAGGCCGACGAGGCGCGCGCCGCCAGCCAGATCGCCATGCGCGGCGGGAAGATCAGGCTGCGCAGCGTGCCGAAGTATGGGTCCGAGCTCGAGGCCCAGCTAAGCCAGTTGCCACGCCTGCCGGAGACGGCAGCGGAAGTGCGCAACATCGCGCAGGCGCTCAAGAGCGACCTGGCGCGCGACGTGCTGATCGGAGCGGATGCCAACAAGGGTCGAATCCTGAGGACGGATCTTTCCGGCTACAGGGTGGTCATGTTCGCCACCCATGGTCTCGTGCCGGGCGACCTCGTCGGGCTGGCGCAGCCGGCCCTGGCGCTGACGGGGGCGGAAGTGTCGGCGGAAGGCGGCAACGGTCTCCTCACCATGGAGGAGATCCTGGGACTCAAGCTCGATGCCGACTGGGTGGTGCTTTCCGCGTGCAACACCGCTTCCGGTCAGGGTGCCGGTGCCGAAGCGATTTCCGGCCTCGGCCGCGCCTTCTTCTATGCCGGGACGCGCGCACTCCTGGTCAGCAACTGGCCGGTCGAGACCACCTCGGCGCAAAAGCTGACGACCGACCTCTTCGCGCGGCAGGCGGCCGATCCGGCGCTTGCGCGCGGCGAGGCGCTGCGCCAGGCGATGCTCTCGCTGATCGACGGGCCTGGACTGGCCGACGCCGCCGGCAAGCCGGTCTTCAGCTACGCACATCCGATCTTCTGGGCGGCCTTCACGCTGGTGGGCGATGGCGGCGGCGGTCGGTGACGTCGGTCGATGACGAAAGGGGGGATCATGCGAAGCGCTAAGCATTGGCCCGTGGCCGCCATCATCCTGCTGACACCGGCGCCGGCCTTCGCCGCGCCGGCAGCGATCGTCGAGGACGTCACAGGTTCCGTCGCCGGCATCGACATTCTCGACTACGTCGACGCCGGCAAGGTCATCGAGCTCAAGGGCGATGCCTCGCTGGTCCTGGGCTATCTGAAGAGCTGCGTGCGCGAGACGATCCGCGGCGGCACGGTAAAGGTCGGCACCGAGCAGTCCGAGATCGCCGGCGGCAAGGTCGAGCGCAAGACCAGCCCATGCGACGGTGGCAAGCTTCAGCTGACCGCCGAGCAGGCGGGCAAGAGCGGCGCCATGGTGTTCCGCCGAGGTCCGGCATCTGCCGCCCAGGCGCCGACGCCGGATCTCGTCCTCCACGCGACCGGCCCCGTTGTGACGCTGTCGTCGGCACCGGCGGGACCGATCGTCTTCGAGCGTCTCGACCAGCCGACGCAGCCGATCTCGATCGCCCTCAGCGCCCAGAAGACTGATCTCGCCAAGAAGGGCGTGCAGCTCGTGCCGGGTGGCCTGTATCGCGCCAGGCAAGGCGAGCGCAGCATCGTCGTCAGGATCGACGCCAGGGCGACCGCCGGCGGCGGCCCGGTGGTCGGTCGCCTTATCCGGTTCTGAATTCCCGCATGCGCTCCCGGGTCCGTGACCTGGCCGCGGCCAGCCTGATCGCCCTAGCCGTCACGGTGATCTTCGCGCTGCCGACTTTCCGGGTGCTCGAAGGTCTGTCGATCGACACGCTCTTCTGGCTCAGGGATCGCGTCTGGGGCCCCGCGCACCGGCCGGCGGAAAGCGCATCCGTGGTGCTCGCGATCGACGAGGAGACCTATCGACGTCCACCCTTCGCCGACACCCCTCAGGCGATGTGGACTCCCGAGCTCGGCCGCGTGCTGGGCGCGCTGCTCGACTCGGGCGCCAAGGTCGTCGGCTTCGACGTGGTGTATCCGACGTCGGTAGAGCCCTTTATCCGCGGCTTCGAACGCGACTTCTTGCTGACGCTTCGTCGTGGCGCCCGGGAAGGCAGGGTGGTGCTGGGCCGTGTCCAGCACCAGGAGAAGCCGATCTCGCCCTTCGGTGGCTACGCCATCGCCGTCGGTCGCGAGGCGAATATTCGTCCGCTCAACGTATTCGAGGACGACGACGGCATCGTCCGTCGCGTGCCGCTGACCTTCCGCGTAGGCGATGGTGCCGGCGACTCGCGTCTGGAGAATGGGATGGCGGTCGAGCTCGCGGTACGGGCTCAGGGGCAGCCAGCCGGCACTCTACCGGGCGACGAGAACGGCCGCGCGCGTATCGCCGGGTATGTGCTGCCTCGAGACCGGTCTGACACGTTCCTGGTGAACTTCGATGGAGGTGCCGGCGACATCCCGGCCTACTCGCTCGCTGACATCCATGCATGCGTCGCCGCCGGCAACGCCGATTTTCTCGCTCGGCATTTCAAGGATCGGATCGTACTCGTCGGCGTCGTGCTCGACGTCGAGGATCGCAAGCTCACTTCGAAGCGCTGGATCACCCGTCCGGAGGGGGAGAATCTACCGGAACGCTGCGTGCATCCGGTCATGCCCGGCCTCTATCGGGGCGATCTTCGCCGCGACTCCATCCCCGGCGTCTTCATTCATGCGACCGCCGTCAACAACCTGCTTCGTCGCGACGCCCTGACCCCTACCTTGCCGCCGACGGCCTTCGCGATTTCGCTCGTCTTCTCGCTTGGGGTTTCGGCCGTCACGCTGGGGCTGCGGCCGCTGATCGCAAGCTCGTTTGTGTTGATCGGCGTCGCCTCGTGGACCGTCGTCGCGGCTGTCGCCTTCCGGGCTGGCCTTGCCCTCCCCCTGGTTCAGGTGATGGTTGCCGGGCTCGCGGCCTTTCCGCTCCTGATGACCTATCGCCTGCTCGTCACCGACCGCGATCGCCGCCAGCTGAGCCGCGCGTTCGGGCTCTATCTGCCGAAAGCGGAAATCGACCGCATGCTCGGCTCCGGCACCCAGCCGGCGCTTGGCGGAGAAGAGCGTGCCATCTCGATCCTTTTCTCCGATATCGCCGGCTTCAGCGCGATCTCAGAGCGTCAGGAACCGAAGCGGCTGGTCGAGAATCTCAACCAGTACTTCGCCGCCATGACCGGAATCGTCGAGGCTCATGGAGGCTTCGTCGACAAGTTCATCGGCGATGCCGTGGTCGCCGTGTTCGGTGCCCCCATCCCCGACGATCGTCACGCGGAGAACGCGGTCAGGGCGGCGATCGAGATGCGTCGTCTCCTCAACGAAGAAGCAGCTGGCTTCTCCCTCGGCGAAGGAGAGCCGCTGAAGGCCAGGATCGGCGTCAACTCGGGAACCGCGCTGGTCGGCAACATCGGTTCGCCCCGGCGGTTCAACTATACGGTGATCGGTGATGCCGTGAATCTGGCGGCACGCCTGGAAGGGGCGAACAAGAAGTACCGGACTCAGATCCTGGTAAGCGAGGAAACGGCGAGGGCATCCGCCGGCGCCATTCTGTTCCGCGAGGTCGATACCGTTCGTGTGGTAGGCCGCCGGACCCCTGTGACGCTGTTCGAGCCGCTTGCGATCCAGGAGTACGCTACGTCCTCCGACCGCGAGGCTGCGAGCGGCTACGCCGCGGCATTCTCCTACTGGAGATCCGGTCGTTTCGCCGAGGCGGAGACCGCCTTTCGCAGCCGGGAACGCGATCCGATCGCCGCGGGGTTCGCCGACGCCGCCAGGCGGCATGCGGCCGATCCGCCGACGGACTGGGATGGCGTCACCGACCTGCAGGAGAAATGAAGGGCACCGACGTCGAGCTTGCTTCCGGCCGGGGGAATCTTGATAGATTTGTGCCCCACTCTTCGCCTGCCGAGATCCCATGACCACGCATCACCCGGTCGAGCTGAAAGCCCCCGACATCTCCGGCTTCGCCCGTGGAACCGACGGTGTGCCTTATGTCCACACCTTCGATTCCGGCAGGCCTGGCCCGCATGTGATGGTCAACGCACTGACCCACGGCAACGCGCTCTGCGGCGCGATCGCGCTCGAGAAGATCCTTATGCTCGGCCTCAAGCCGAAGCAGGGGACGATGACGCTCGGCTTCATCAATGTCGCGGCATTTCAGCGCTTCGATCCGGCGAAGCCGAACGCGTCCCGCTTCGTCGACGAGGACTTCAACCGAGTCTGGGTCGAGGGTCGCCTCGACGGGCCCGAGAAATCGGCCGAGCTTAAGCGCGCCCGCGAGCTCCGGCCGGTCTTCGACACGGTCGACTACCTGCTCGACATCCACTCGATGGGCACGCCGTCGCCTCCGCTGACGATCGTGCACGGCCTGGACAAGGAACGGAAGCTCGCCCGCCAGGTCGCCGTTCCGCCCTGGATCGTCGCCGGCCAGGGCCACATCCAGGGGAAGCGCCTGATCGAGTACACGCCGTTCAACGACCGCTCCAACGCGAAGACCGCGATCCTGGTCGAATGCGGCCAGCACTGGGAAGCCAACGCCGCCAAGGTCGCGCTCGACACCGCGCTCCGCTTTCTCGCCGTCACCGGCGCGATCGACGAGGCGGCGATGATGGCGCACGTGCACGTCAAGTCGCCGAAGCCGCAGACAATGGTCGACGTCTCCGGCGGCTATACGGCCAAGACCGACCGCTTCAAGTTCGTGAAGGACTTCACGGGTCTCGAGCACTTCGCCAAGGCGGGATCGCCGATCGCACAGGACGGCGACGAGTCCGTCACGACGCCGCACGACGACTGCTACCTGGTGATGCCGAACCACCGGGCGAAGAAGGGCGACCGCGCGCTGCGTTTCGCTAGGCCCAGCAGCTGAACCTGATATGCGCCTCCTGATCAATCCGGCCGCGCGGCCGACCGGCGCGCTGGCCGCGGCCGCGCCCTATCTTTCGGCCGCTCGCCTGGTCGAGGCCAAGGCCGAGATCTCTCGGTGGGACGGATATCGGCCGACGCCGCTTGCCGATCTTCCCGGCCTCGCCCGCGGTCTCGGCATCGGCGCGCTTCGCATCAAGGATGAAGGGCAGCGCTTCCATCTCAAGTCGTTCAAGGCGATGGGCGGGCCCTATGCGATCGCCCGGATCGCCGCTCGGGACGGCGCGAGGGATCGCGTCTTCACCTCTGCGACCGACGGCAACCACGGCCGCGCCGTCGCCTGGGGCGCCTCCCGGCTCGGCTGCCGCGCGGTGATCTACGTGCCCTCGGGCGTCAGCGAGGGGCGCATCCAGGCGATTGCCGATCTCGGCGCAGAGATCGTCCGCACCAGAGGCACCTATGACGAGGCCGTCGCCGAATGCGCACGGAATGCCGCCGTGCGCGGCTGGACCGTGATCGCCGACACCAGCGAGGACCCCCGCGACGAGGTTCCGAACCTGATCATGGAGGGGTACCTCGTCGTGGTGGACGAGGCGGCCGGGCAGATGGTCGAGGCGCCGACCCACATCTTCGCCCAGGCGGGGGTGGGCGGCCTTGCCTGCGCGGTCGCGGCGCTTGCCGAGGCGCGCTGGGGCGCCGCCAGGCCGCGCCTCGTCGTCGTCGAGCCCGAGAAGGCAGCCTGCCTCATGCTCGCCGCCGAGCAGGGGCGCATCGCGCAATTCCCGGGCGACCTCGAGACGGTGATGGGAGGGCTCTCCTGCGGCCTTGCCTCGGCGCCGGCCTGGGCCGTTCTCCGCACCGCCGCGGACGCGTTCCTGTCGATCCCGGATGGCGGCGTACCGGATGCGATGCGCCTCCTGGCGGATGGTGCCGACGGCGACACGCCGATGGTTGCCGGCGAGTCCGGCGTCGCCGGGCTTGCGGGCCTGATCGCGGCGATGGCCTCGGAGGATGTGCGCTTGCGCCTCGGCCTCGACCGATCGAGCCGGGTCCTGCTGTTCTCGACCGAAGGTGACACCGATCCTGCGCTCTATGCGAAGATCGTCGGGCGCAGCGCCGATTCCGTGCGCGGCCGGCTCTTCCGGCCGTAACCTTCCTGCGTCATGCTCGGCCTTCCGACGTTCCCCTGTCACCGTTCCCCGGACCTCCCATGACCCGTGTCTCGACCGACGAGCTGATCGCTCTCGACGGCTTCACCGCGCCTGCGTTCCTGCCCGACGGCTCGGCGCTTCTCTGCCTCGGCCCGGGCGACGGCGTGGCGCAGGCCTGGGTCGTGCCGCTCGACGGCAAGGCGCCGAGGCGACTCTCGTTCGTACCGGGCGAGCGCTGCATGTCGGTACGTGCGTCGCCGGACGGAAAGCAGGCGATCCTCTCGGTCGATGCCGGCGGCGACGAGCATGCGCAGCTCTGGCTGGTGCCCGTGTCGGGAGGCGAGGCGAAGCGGCTGGTGAATGCACCGGAGACGATCCACACCTTCGGCACCTGGACGCCGGACGGAACCGCGGTCGTCTACGCCGCCAATGGCCGCGACAAGGCGCGCTACGACCTGCACCGGATGACCCTGGCCACCGGCAGAGTCGAGACGCTGGTGGAGAAGGGCGAAACCTTCCAGACCTCCGGCGTCCAGCCCGGCGGCAGCCTGATCGTGCTGACCGAGGACCATTCGACCTTCAACATCGGCATCACCCTGTTCGACCTGAAATCCGGCGAGCGCCGCGCAATCAAGCTCGCGTCGCGCACCGCGAAAGCCAGCGGCTTCCGCTGGAACAAGGACGGCAGCGCGATCTACTTCCTCGCCGACGGCGAGCGCGATTTCCTCGGTATCGGCCGCTACACGCTCGCCGGCGGCAAGGTCGACTGGCTCTGCATGCCGGATGCCGACATCGACGGCTTCGCGCTCGCGTCCGACGGTCGGCTCGCTGCCAATGTCAACCGCGACGGCTACAGCCGGCTCGTGCTGCTGTCGCCCGAGGGCCGGCCGTTGCCGCTGTCGGTCGAGCCCGGCGGCGTCATCTCGGAGATGTCCTGGTCGCCGGACGGCAAGCGTCTCGCCTTCGCCTTCTCAACTCCGGCCGCCGGCAGCCGGATCCGCCTCGTCGACGTCGCTTCCGGTACGGTGACCGCGCCGATCGCGGGCGAGACCGCCGGGCGCCTGGTCGGCACGCTGGCCGAGCCCGAGCTGGTGAAGTTCGAGAGCTTCGATGGCGTGCCGCTGTCGGGCTTCCTCTTCCGCCCGCGGGGGACGGCGCCGGCGCGCGGCTGGCCCGTCGTCATGTTCGTCCATGGCGGACCGGAAGGGCAGACCAAGGCCAGCTGGCGCTTCGACCTGCAGGTGATGGTCGAGGCCGGCTATGTCGTTTTCGCGCCCAACGTCCGCGGCAGCACCGGCTATGGCCGGCGCTATGCCGGCCTTGACGACCGCGAGCGGCGGATGGACAGCGTGCGCGACCTCGGCGTCTGCGGCGAGTGGCTGAAGCGTCAGCCGGGCCTTGATCCGAAGCGCATGGCGATCTGGGGCGAGAGCTATGGCGGCTTCATGGTTCTGTCGGCGCTCGCCGAGCAGCCGGAGCTCTGGCAGGCCGGCGTCGACATCTTCGGCGTCGTCAACTTCGACACGCTGCTCCGCGACACCGGCCCGTGGCGCCGCGGCCATCGCGCGACCGAGTATGGCGATCCCAAGGCCGATCCCGACCTGATGCGCTGGCTCTCGCCGATCGGCCGCGCCGACCGCATCAGGGCACCGCTGTTCGTCAGCCACGGAGACCGCGACCCGCGCGTGCCGAAGAGCGAGTCCGACCAGATCGTGACCTTCCTCAAGAGCCGCGGAAAGCCAGTCGAGTACCAGGAGATCGAGTACGAGGGCCACGGCTACTGGCGTCCCGACAACCGCAGGCGCGCCTATGACGGCGTGCGCGAGTTCCTCGACCGCCAGCTCGCGAAGAACGACTAGGCTGCCTTCCGTCCGGCCTGCTCCTTGAGGAACGGAAGCAGCGCCGCCGCGGTCTCCTCCGGCGCCTCGACCGGGATCGAGTGGCCGACGCCCTCGAGCTCGACCAGCTTTCCGCGGGCGCCCAGCTCCTCGACCAGCATGCGGCCGTTGGCGGGCGGGGCGGCGACGTCGGCAAGGCCCTGGATGACCAGCACCGGCGCCGAGCCGGCGGTCCACCACTCGGGCGTCGGGGTCGCGTTCGCGGCGGCGAGGCAGGTCTTCATCACCATCTCGTTCCAGCCGTCGATCCATGGCGTCGGGTCGCGCCCGGGCCCGAAGGAGGCGATGCGGAGCGCTGCGGCCCGCTGCTCGCGGGTGGCGCTCCTGTCCTTCCCGGCATCGATCGCCTTCTGGATCTCAGGCGTCGGCCCGACCTTGCCGCTGGCGCCGAGGCAGACGACCGCGATGGCTCGATCCGGGTGATATGCCGCGACCGCGCGGGCGACGCGGTTGCCGAAGGCGTGGCCGACCAGGATGGCCCTTGTCCCTCCGGCGGCATCGAGCGCCGCCACGACGTCCTTGGCGAGGTCGCGCAGCGTCAGCCCTTCCATCTTGCCCACGCTCTCGCCGATGCCCCGGGTTTCCGGCAGGAGCGCGCGGAAGCCCGCCTGTGCGACCGTGCGGGCCAGGGGCACCACGTCGTCGGGGGCGCGGCCGAGGCCCGGCATCATCACCACCAGCGGCCCGGACCCGAGCACGAACGCCCTGATCCGCGCCTCGCCGTTCGAGGCGCGGACAACCTGGAAGTCTTTCATGGGACGCGAAGCACCTTCTGGGCCGAGGCCGGCGGCGCCAGGGCGGGGGTTCCGGGGATCAGGCCGAAGGCAAGGCGGGACGTGAGCTGGGAACGCATGGCGCGACCTTCCTGGCAGCACACCTTTCCGAAAGGAAAGCACTTTGGCCGTGCCGTGCAAAGGGGGCATCCCATGCCGTTCTTGTCCTATAGGAGATGCCGATCGAGACGGTTGCGGTCGTGGCGCCGGGCGATATGGGCCAAGCGGCGCCGACGCATCCGCCTTCGCCGATCTTGGCACGCACGGTCTCGACATCCGCGTCGTCGGCGAGGAGGTCGGCCAGGCTTCCGCGCTCAAGACGTGTTTCGCCGCGATGAGCAAGGGCGTGACCGCGCTGGCGACCGAGGCGCTGATCGCCGCTCGCCTGCTCGGCGTCGCCGATCCGCTGCGTGGCGAGCTTTCGTCGACCCTTCCGGCGCTGCTCGACTACGCCAGCCGCGCGATCCCCTCGATGCCGCCCAAGGCCTATCGCTGGACCGGCGAGATGGAGGAGATCGCCCATACCTTCGCCGCGGTGGGCTTGCCGCCCGGCATGCTGCAGGGCGCCGCCGATGTCTATCGCTTCGTCGGCCGGTCGCCGCTCGGTGCCGAGCGCACCGAGGACCGCACCCAGGGGAAGACGATGGAGGACGCCGTCGCCGGCCTCGCCCGCACCCTCGGAAAGCGCTAGGCCCTCGCCAGGCCCGCCAGCGCCTGGCGCAGCACGTCATTCGAGCGGCTGGTCACCATGATCTTCCACTCGAAGATCGAGGGATAGAACGCCTCGCGGACCCTGGCCTTGATCTCCTTGCCCTGCGCCGACTTGGGATCGCCCCAGGCATGGAGCCAGTTGTCGGCGCGGAGAGAGCCCAGGACCTCGCGCACCGGGTGGGTGCCGTACTCGATGCCGCCGACCGTGCAACGCGTGCCTGGTAGCGTCTTCACCAGCGAGCGCGACAGCGTGCCCCTGACGCCGCCGGGAATGTGCTTGGACCTGTCCTTCTTGGCTTCCTCGATCTGCTCGAGGGTCGGCGTCACGTGGTCGAACCACTTCCTGGCCATGCCTTCGCCTTCGCTGCCGCCGTAGTAGAGGTCGCCGAAGCCGAGGGGCCCAAGCCCCGTGTGATAGTCGACGAGGCAGAGGTCGGTGGCGCCTTTCATCCAATTCTGGGCGATGCTCTCGAAGGTGCGGCGCGACCAGGTCGGCTTCGAGCCGCCGTAGAACGTGCCCTTGGCATTGACGTACTGCCCTGAATGGATCGCTTTCGGCACGAAGTCGGTGTTGTTCGGCATGTTGTAGAAGGCCGAGATCGCGGCGTCCGCCTTGGCGATCGATTCCGGCGTCCAGACCTTCGGGTTGGCGTGATCCTGGAGCTTCTCGTAGTCCTTGTTCTCCGGCAGCGGCTCGGAGAAGTCGACGAAGTTGCGGTTGAGGTCGACATTGTCCTCGGTCACGCGGCGGCCATGGGCAAAGCCGTGCGGGTTGATCGCATGCACCAGCAGCACCGCGGTGTCGGGACTGCCGTCGCGGTGATAGTGGCGGTTCTCGAGGAACGAGATCTGGCAGCCGGATCCGCAATAGCCTTCGATGCCGTGGGTCGAGGACGTCATTACCAGCAGCTTCTTCGCGTCCCTGGGCCCAAGCCAGGCGAGGTCGGTGGCGAGGTCACCACCGTCCGGGCCCTTCAACGGATGGGGGTAGCTCTCGACCAGATGGGCGCCGGCGGCCTCGGCCGCCTTCATGAACTTCTCGCGGGCCTCGGCGTATGAGGACGAGAAGAAGGCGGCGACCGGCGGCATGGGAACTCCTCTCTAGGGCGTGACGAGGTGGCAGGCGACCTGGTGGCCCTGGCCGGTATCGACCAACGGCGGCTCGACCTCGCGGCAGCGCGCGACCGCGACCGGGCAACGGGTGTTGAAGCGGCAGCCCTTCGGCGGCGACATCGGGCTCGGCACGTCGCCGGTCAGGACGACGCGCTGGCGGCGCTGATCCGGATTGGTCATCGGGATCGCCGACAGCAGCGCCTTGGTGTAGGGGTGCCGTGGGTCCTCGTAGAGCGCATTCTTGTCGGTCATCTCGACGATCTTGCCGAGATACATGACCGCGACCCGGTCGGCGATGTGGCGGACGACCGCGAGGTTGTGGCTGATGAAGAGGTATGTCAGGCCCAGCTCGCGCTGCAGGTCGCGCATCAGGTTGATCACCTGGGCCTGGATCGAGACGTCGAGGGCGGAGACCGGCTCGTCGCAGACGATGAACTTCGGATTGAGCGCGAGCGCGCGGGCGATGCCGATGCGCTGGCGCTGGCCGCCGGAGAACTCGTGCGGAT
>CAZDGR010000061.1:0-14620 GCA_964504845.1 uncultured Rhizobium sp.
TGGATCATGTAGACGTCGTGCAGCGACATCTGGCCGGGCTCGAGCTCGATGTCGACGGCGGTCTTTTCGTCGAAGGTGCCGTCGACCGCGCGCTGGGTCAGCACGAGGTCCTTCCGGTCCTCGGTCAGGTGCGGATGCAGCACCTTTCCCCGGTGCGATCCGGGGATGACGCGCAAGCAGCCGTTCTCGACGGTCGACGGATCGAGTGCGATCCAGGCCGTGCAGGTGCCGAGCGGGCGGATCGGCCAGTACTGGCCGTCCTGGTGCCATGGCACCTCCATCCCGTCGCCGCCCGGCTTGCAGAAGACCTGGCAACCCCAGAGGATGATGTCGCCGCCGATCGCGTCGGCGACCATGTCGAGGATCGCCTCGTCGCGGGCGAGGTCGAGGAAAGCCCTGCTGCCGCGGACGCCTTCGCTGTTCCTGCCTTCGATATGCGCGCTGACCAGCCGTTCGGGCCGGATCGTCGGATTGTCGCGGATCAGCCTGTCGAGGACCTCACGCAGCGCATCGACGCGCGCGGGCGGAAGCCGGTAGGAGGGCACGACGTAGCCGTCGCGCTCGTACTTGGCTTTCTCGGCAGCGGTGAGGCCGGCCACGGTCAGATCTCCGGACGCCGGTCGCGCCAGCCAGCGGCTTGCTCGTAGGCGTGACCACAGCGGAGCACCAGCGCGTCGTCATGCGGTTTGGCGGCGATCTGCATCGAAAGCGGCAAGCCGTCCCTGGTAAAGCCGGTGCAGACGCTGGCGGCGGGCGCGCCGGCGATGTTGAACGGCGTCATGACCAGGCGGCCGCGGCCGAGCACCGAGGGAAGGTCGTAGAGCTCGTCCAATGTCGGAGCCGGCGCCAGCGAGCAGCCAGTGACCACGACGTCGACCTTGGCCAGCGCCTCGTCATAGGCCTTGCAGAGCAGCGTGCGGTGACGGAGCGCCTGGATGTAGTCGGCGGCGGACAGCATGGCACCCGACAGCAGCCTCTCGCGCGTGACGCGGGCGAAGATGGTCGGACGCGTGCGCAGGTCGCGCTCGTGGATCGCATAGGCCTCCGCCTGAAGGATCACGCGGCAGCAGGCATCCCATTCGGCGAGCGGTGGCAGATCGATGTCGACCAGCCGGGCTCCGAGCTTCTTCAGCACGACGAGCGCGTCCTCGATCGCCTTCCTGGCTTCGGGGGTCGCTTCGATGTCCTTCTCGAAGAAGCGGCGGATCACGCCGATCTTCATGCCGCGGATGCCATCCTTCAGCGCGCGGGTGAAGCTCGGTAGCTTCTCGGGGGCCGACGACGCCGGATCGGCCGCGTCGGGTCCGGCGATCGCGTCCAGCATCATCGCGCCGTCCTCGAGCGTCCAGGTCATCGGCCCGCAATGGTCGAGCGAGAAGGACAGCGGATAGACGCCGGCCCGGCTGACCAGCCCGTAGGTCGGCTTGAATCCGGCGATGCCGCAGAAAGCCGAGGGTCCGCGGATCGATCCTGACGTGTCGGAGCCCATCGTCGCGGTGACGAGACCGGCGGCCATCGCCGATCCGGAGCCGGAAGACGAGCCGCCGGTGAAGTGTCCCGCCTTCCATGGATTGACGGCAGGTGGGAAGGGCAGGTCCCTGGCCGGGCCGCCGGTCGCGAATTCGTGCGTTGCGAGCTTGCCGACCAGCACCATCCCGGCTGCGTTCAGCTTCGCGGCGACGGTCGAATCTTGCCTCGGTACGTTCTTCAGCAGCACCTTCGAGTGCGCGGTCGTGCGGACGCCTTTGGTCGAATAGATGTCCTTGAGGCCGAGCGGGATGCCGTGCAGCGGGCCGATGCGCCTGCCGGCCTTGATCTGGCTATGCGCCTTCTTCGCTGCCTTTCGCGCATCGTCGGCCAGCACCAGCACGAAGGCGTTCAGCGTCTTGTTGAGCTTGGCGATGCGGTCGAGCGAGGCATCGACCAGGTCGACCGGCGATAGCTTTCCCTTGGCGATGCGCCGCGAGGCCTCGGCGACTGTCAGATAGTGCAGCTCGGTCATGACTGGACTCGGCGGCTCGGGTGAAAGACATGCGAGGGCTCGGCCGCGTAGTCGTAGTCGCGCGGCACGCGCGCGATCGCGGTCCTGTTGGCGGCATCGGCGTCGACGGTGGACGTCATCAGCGCGGCATCGAGGGTGAGTCCTGCGCGGCGAATCATCGGCGCGATCGTCTCGCCTTTGGGGAGATCGGGCGGCGGCAGCCGGCCAAGGATTCCGAAAGCCCAGTCGGAAAGCGCCAGCAGCTCGCGATCCTTGCCACGCCGAGCCACCAGCTGGACCGCGAGCGGCAGCCCATTGGGGCCGAACCCGGCCGGCAGGCTGACGCAAGGCGTGTCGACGAAGGTCCAGAGCCGGTTGAACTCAGGATCGCCGGTCCAGGAAAGGCCGGCCGGGGCTTCGCCGACTGCGGCCGGCGTCAGGATCGCGTCATAGCCTTCGAGGAAGCCATCGACTGCCTCGATGCAGGCGGCGCGCGTCGCCTCCGCATCGGCGAGGAGCGCCGGGGAGCAGGCGAGACCGATCGCGATACGCTCGCGGAAGCTGCCGCTCATCAGGCTGCGATGGTCGCGCCACTCGGTGGGGAAGGCCCGGGCGCTGCCGACGTTCATCAGCACATCCTGAGCGGCAAAGGCGCGGTCGCAGACGGACGGTAGCGCGACGTGCTCGATCGTCGCCTGCGAGGCGAGCTTCGCTGCCGCCTTGGCCAGTGCCTCTTCGGCGGCGGCATCGAGGGGTACGCGAGCGCGCGTGCGGACGACGGCGATCCTGGGCTTGCGCGAGACGGTCGGACGGGTGTCCTTCACGCCGGCGAGCACCGCGTGGAACAGCAGCAGGTCGTCGGGCGTGCGCGCATAGAAGCCGAGCGTATCCAGGTCGGCCGCGAGCGGCTGGATGCCGCGCATCGACAGCGCGCCGCGCGTCGCCTTGAATCCTGCGACGCCGCAGAAGGCGGCGGGTCGGATCACCGATCCCGCGGTCTGGGTCGCGAAGGCCAAGGGCAGGATCCCGGCGCCGACGGCGGCCGCCGATCCGGAAGACGATCCACCCGGCGTGTGGCCGAGATTGTAGGGGTTGCCGGTAGGGCCCGGATGCCGTCCGGCGAACTCGGTCGTGACTGTCTTGCCGAGGGCGATGCCGGATGCCTTGCGCACGGCGACCACGCAGTCCGCGTCCTTGGCAGGCCGATGGCCCAGACGGATCGCCGAATTGCACTCGGTCGGCTGATCGGCCGTGTCGATGATGTCCTTGATGCCGACCGGCACTCCGGCGAGCGGGCCCTTCTTCTTCGCCTTGTCGACTGCCTGGGCCTGCGCCAGAGCGAGGCTCGGATCGAGATACGCGAAGGCGCGCAGCTTCGGCTCGACTGCGGCGATGCGCGCGAGCCAGGCCTCGGTCACGGCTTCCGCGCCGAGCCGGCCGGAACGGACGGCCTCGGCAGTCGCGCGCGCGGAGAGATCGGCGGGCCCGGCCATCAGCGTCTCCGGCTCGGCACAAAGACATGCGCGGGCTCGACCTCGTACGAGAGCTCGCGCGGCAGCTTCGCCGCCATTTCCTGCAGCACCTTGTCTCCCTCGGCCCAGGCATGAGCGAGATCGTCGTCGAGCGCGAGGCCTGCGCGACGCTGGAGTGCCGCCATCGGCCGCGCGGCGGCTAGCGACGGCGCGGGAATTGCGCCGAGGATCTTGAACGCCCAGTCGGCGAGCGCCAGCAACTCGCGGTCCTTGCCGCGTGCGCCGATCATCTGGAGACCAACCGGCAGACCGTTCGGCCCGAGTCCGACCGGCAGGCTGACACACGGCGTGCCGAGGAAGGTCCAGAGCCGGTTGAACTCGGGATGGCCGGTGGACTGCAGGCCCTTCGGTGCCTCGCCGGGTGACGACGGCGTCAGGATCGCATCGTAGGTCTTGAGGAAGTCGCCGATCGCCTCGATGCCGGCGGCGCGTGTCGCTTCGGCCTCGGCCAGGCGCGCGACGGAGACGGTGCGGCCGGCCTCGATCGAGTCGAGCAGCATGCCGCTGAGGAGATCGCGATGCTTCTTCTCCAGCGTCTCGAAGGCGCGGGCGATGCCGGCGACGATGACCGCGCCTTGCGCGTCGAAGCCGCGGTCGCAGGCGGCCGGCAGCTGGACGCGCTCGATCTCGGCATGGGGGGCGAGGCGCCGGGCCGCGTCCTCGACGACATCGGCGCTGGCGCGCTCGATCCTGGACCAGGCGCGGGTCCAGATCACGGCGAGTCTGGGTTTCCGAGAGACCGTGGGCTTCGTGTCCTTTACGCCGGCGACCGCGGCGTGGAACAGCAGCGCGTCGTCGGGCGTGCGCGCGTAGAGGCCGAGCGTATCGAGAGTGGCGGCCAGCGGATGCACGCCCTTCAGCGACAGCGATTCCCGCGTCGCCTTGTAGCCGACGCAGCCGCAATAGGACGCAGGCCGGATCACCGAGCCGCCGGTCTGCGTGCCGAACGCGAAGGGGACGATTCCGGCGGCGACTGCCGCGGCCGAGCCGGACGACGAACCGCCCGGCGTATGCGCGAGGTTGTAGGGATTGGCAGTCGGGCCTGGAAAATTATTGGCGAACTCGGTCGTCACCGTCTTTCCAAGGATGATGCCCGAGGCATCGCGTACGGCCGCGACGCAGTCGGCATCCGCGTTGGGGCGCCGGCCGCGATAGATCGCCGAGTTGCACTCGGTCGGCATGTCCCTGGTGTCGATGATGTCCTTGACGCCGACCGGCACGCCGGCGAGCGCGCCCTTCTTCTTCGCCTTGTCGACTGCACGCGCCTGCGCGCGCACGAGATCGGGCTCGAGATAGGCGAAGGCGCGGAGCCGAGGCTCGATCGCCTCGGCTCGTTCCAGATAGGCCTCGGCGAGAGCCTCGGCCTTGAAGGTTCCCGCCGCGACCGCCTTGGCCGCCTCGCGGGCCGACAGAGCGGCGGGATCGCCCATCGCTACTTGGTCCGGCCGGGCTTCGCGATGCCGTCGAACCACCACTTGCCGCCGACAACCATGCCGGCGTTCACCAGGCGGTGCTTGCCGACCAGGGTCTCGCCCAGCACATCCATGTACTCGAACTTGCCCTTGCGATGATCGAGCACGACCGCGTCGCCGACCGAGCCGACCTTGAGCGTGCCGAGATCGGGGCGGCGGATCGCCTTCGCCGGGTTGACCGTCGCCGCGCGGATCACGTCGTTCAGCGACATGCCGAGGCAGAGGAATTTGGACAGCGTGATCAGGTTGTCGATCGCGCCGTGCTCGACCGAGAGGCAGTGGATGTCGGAGGAGATGCAGTCCGGATAGAAGCCGTTCTCGATCATCTCGCGGCCGGTCTTGAAGCCGAACGAGCCGGCGCCGTGGCCGACGTCGAAGAAGATGCCACGGGCCCGCGCCTCGTTGATCTCCGAGCGCACGCGGCCGGTGCCGTCGATCGGCGCGTTGGGAAAGGGACGGAAGCAGTGGGTCAAGACGTCGCCCGGCCGCATGCGGTCCAGCACCTCGCGGCGCGACGGCGGCGGATGGTCGAGATGGCACATGACCGGAAGGCCGAGGTCGTCGGCGACCTCGACGGCCATGTCCAGAGGCATGTGGCCGGAGTCGCCGCCGGCGCCGCGGCCGACGCGCACCTTGATGCCGACGATCATGTCGCGGTTCTCGTCGGCGACGCGGCGGCACTCGCCGAGATCCATCAGGCGCATGTCCTGGCACTCGCCGACCATCGTGGTCTTCGAGAAGGCGTAGATGCCGGGGAAGGAGATGTTGAGGTACGCCACGATGCGGACCGGGCAGGGCTCGATCACGTGCTTGCGGAAGCCCATGAAGTTCGCCGGGCCCGAGGAGCCGGCGTCGACCAGCGTGGTCGAGCCGCCGGTCTGCGCGCTCATGATCGGGTCGACGCCGAGCGAGGTGCCGAGGTGATAGATGTGGGTGTGCAGGTCGATGATGCCCGGCACCACCACCTTGCCGGAGACGTCGCGCGTCTCGCCCTTGGCCGAGGCCTTCAGGTCCTTGCCGACCGCGGCGACCTTGCCCTTGTTGAACGCGACGTCGGCGGTCGTGTCGAGATCCTGGCTCGGGTCGACGACCCGACCACCCTTCAGCACCAAGTCGTACATTGAGATCCTTCCCTTTAAGGCGGGTGTACTATCGGAAAAATGTTTCGCCCCGGCAAGTTTGCTGGAATCTTGGCGAACCGCCCAAGGATATCGGAGGGAACGAGCGATGGAAGTCGAATGGTCGCGCCTGAAGGTGCATGAATTGCGCGATCTCGCCAGGCGCGACGGGATCGTGCTGGTGCCGATCGGGGCGACCGAGCAGCACGGGCCGCACCTGCCGGTCATGGTCGACTACCGGCTTGCGACCGAGGTTTGCCATCGCGCCGCCCGCCTGGTCGCCAAGACCGATCCGATCGCGGTCACGCCGACGCTCCCGTTCGGCATGTCCGAGCATCACATGCCTTTGGGCGGCACGATCACGCTCGACTTCCCGACGATGCTGTCGACCTTCCGCTGCGTCGTGCGCTCGCTGACCCAGCACGGCTTCAAGCGGATCTTCATCCTGAACGGCCATGGCGGGAACACCACGCCGCTCGACGTGATCGTCACCGAACTCACGATCGAGTTCAAGATTCCGCTGGCCTATGCGACCTACTGGGGAATCGGCGAGAAGCGGATCGCGGCTCTGCTCGACCGTCAGAAGGCGCTGCTTCATGCCTGCGAGGCCGAGACCTCGATGATCATGGCGCTGGCGCCGGAGCTGGTGGACAAGGAGTCGCTCTCGCAGATGCACGGCCCCTACATCCCGGGCGGCTCATCGATCGCCGGCGTCAACCCGGCCGCCGTCCGCTGGCGTTACATCCCGACGCGTTCGCCGAACGGCGTCATCGGCGATGCCGCGACGGCTTCGGCCGAGAAAGGCGAGAAGCTTCTCGACGCGATCGCCGAGGAGCTGGCGATCACGCTCAGGAACAAGGACTTCTGGAACGCGCCGATCTGACCGGCGGACGAGGGGGAGCCAGGGGCTCCCCCGCCCGACTACTTCACCTCGACAATCGCCTCGATCTCGACCGGGATGCCGGACGGCAGGCTGCCCATGCCGACGGCGGAGCGGGCGTGCCGGCCCTTGTCGCCGAAGACCTCGACGAAAAGATCGGAGCAGCCGTTGACGACCTTCGGCTGCTCGCCGAACTCGGGTGTGCCGTTGACCATTCCCAGCACTTTCACCACGCGCTCGACGCGGTCGAGGTCGCCGAGAAACTCCTTCAGCACTGCGATCAGCACGAGGCCGACCGAACGGGCGTGCTTGTGGGCATCCTCGACCGAGATGTCCTTCGGCACCTTGCCCGAGGGACGCGGCTTGCCGGGCTCGGCCAGCGGACCCTTGCCGGCGAGGTAGACGAGGTTGCCGGTCTGCACCGCATGCACGTAGTTGCCGGCCGCGGCCGGCACCGCCGGCAGCGTGATGCCGAGCTCCTTCAGGCGCGCTTCGATCTTGGCCATGGCTACTTCACCTCGACGATGGCTTCGATTTCGACCGTGATGTTCATCGGCAGGCTGCCCATGCCGACGGCGGAGCGGGCGTGCTTGCCCTTGTCGCCGAAGACCTCGACGAAGAGGTCGGAGCAGCCGTTGATCACCTTCGGGTGCTCGCCGAAATCCGGCACCGCGTTGACCATGCCCAGAACCTTGACCACGCGGTTCACGCGGTCGAGGTCGCCGAGCGTGTTCTTCAGCACCGAGATCAGGGTGAGCCCGACCGTGCGGGCGTCCTGATAGGCCTTCTCGACCGTGACGTTGCCGCCGACCTTGCCCGACGGCATGGGGCCGCCCTTCGGGTCGAACGGGCCCTTGCCGGCGAGATAGACGCAGTTGCCGGTCTGCACCGCATGGACGTAGGAGCCCATCGGCGGGCCGGGGTCCGGAAGGGTGATGCCGAGCTGCTTCAGGCGCTCTTCGATCTTCATGGGGATCTCGCGTTCAAGGAGGGAGTGGATAGGCGCGACACGGTAAGCGGTTTCCCCTAGGAAATGAAGACGCACACAGTGGGAGGATTTCGATGCGGATCGTCGATCTCGAAGGCAAGTCGGCTCTGGTCACGGGTTCTTCGACCGGCATCGGCGCTGCGGTCGCCGTCGCCTTCGGCAAGGCCGGCATGAAGGTCGCGGTGCACTATAATTCGAGCAAGGCGCCGGCGGAGAAGGTCGCGGCTGAGGTCGAGGCGGCCGGCGGCAAGGCTATCCTGCTTGCGGGCGATGTCCGCAAGTCCGACGTTTGCGACGGCCTCGTCGGGAAGACGATCAAGGCCTTTGGCGGGCTCGACGTGCTGGTCAACAACGCCGGCTCGGTGGTGAACCGGGTTCCCGCACAGGATCTGAGCGACGAGTTCTACGACGAGGTCATGGACCTGAACGCGCGCTCGGTCTTCGCCTGCTGCCGGGCCGCGGTGCGCTCGTTCCTCGCTGCAGGATCGGGCGGCAAGGCGAAGGGCAATATCATCAACACGACATCGGTCGCCGCCCGGAACGGCGGTGGTGCAGGCTCGATCCTTTATGCCGGTGCGAAGGGCTTCGTCTCGAGCTTCACCCGCGGACTCGCCAAGGAGCTCGCGCCGACGGGGATCCGCGTCAACGCGATCGCGCCCGGCATCATCCGCACGCCGCTGCACGACCGGCTGACCAAGCCCGAGGCCTACCAGGTGATGGTTGACCTCACGCCGATGAAGCGCGACGGCACGGCCGAGGAATGCACCGGCGCCTACCTCTATCTCGCCTCCGACGAGCTATCGAGCTTCGTCACCGGCCAGGTTATCGAGGTCAATGGCGGCCTCCTGATGCCGTGAGTCAGAAGGGCGCGGAAATCTCCGCGCCCATCATTTCCCCACCCGATAAGGATCGTCAGGCGGCTTCGACCCTCACCAGGAAGTCGCCGACCTGGCACTCGAGCGTCGAGGAGTGCCGTGCGAGACCTTCCGCCGCAACGAGCACGGCGCGTGCCGCCGCGCCCGTCTCGGTGACGGATTCGCGGACGCCGGCGATGTTGGACGACACCTCGTCGGTGCCGGCCGCCGCCATCTGCACGTTCTGGGCGATCTCGCGGGCGGCGGCATCCTGCTGCTCGACCGCCGACGCGATGCCGGTCGAAATATGGCTCATCTCGCCGATCGTGCGGGTGATCCCGCCGATCGCCTCGACGGCGGCCTGGGTCGCGGACTGGATGCCCTGGATCTGGGCGGCGATCTCCTCGGTCGCCTTCGCCGTCTGGTTTGCGAGGCTCTTCACCTCCGACGCCACGACCGCGAAGCCCTTGCCGGCCTCGCCGGCGCGGGCCGCCTCGATCGTCGCGTTGAGCGCGAGAAGGTTGGTCTGGCTTGCGATGTCGTTGATGAGCCGGACGACCTCGCCGATTTTCTGGGCGCCATCGGCGAGCGACTGCACGGACTGATCGGTGCGGTTGGCCTCGTCGACCGCGCGCTGGGCAACCTTCGCCGATTCGGCAACCTGGCGTCCGATCTCGCCGATCGACGACGACAGTTCCTCGGCCGCGGCGGCCACGGTCTGCACGTTCGAGGACGTAGTGTGCGATGCCTGCGCAACCGTGCTCGACCGCGCTTCCGTCGACGAAGACAGCCGGCTCATGGTCTCGGCCGAGGCCTGCATCTCGGTCGCGGTGCCCGAGAGCGTGCGGACCACCTGGTCCATGGTCTCGCCAAAGGACTTGGTCAGCGTTTCGAGCGCGCGGCGGCGCTCCTCGCGCTGCGCCTCGTCGGCGCGCTTGGCGGCCTCGGCTTCGGATGCCCGGATCGCGTTCTCGCGGAAGACGACGACGGCGCGGGCCATGTCGCCGATCTCGTCGCGGCGGTCGGCGGCCGGAACCTCGATCGCGGTGTCGCCGCCGGCAAGATCCTTCATCGTCTGCGTCAGCCGTCCGACCGGGCGGGCGACGAAGCCGATCGCGATCAGGCTGGCGAGGCCGGCGCCGACCAGGATGCCGATTCCGGCGATCGCGATGACCTCGATCACCGTTGAGCGCTGATAGGCGGCCAGCTCGGCCGCCATCCGGTCGATCGCCTTGTTGTTCGTGTCGGCCAGGTCCTGTACCGCCTTGTTGAGCGCCTGCCGGTTCGAGCGGTTGGCGTCGTTGTCGCCAAACTCGCGGGCGGCCGCAGCAGAGACTTCGGTGCCGAGGCGGGCGAGTTCCGTCCGAAAGCGGATGAAGTCGCGGGCGGCAGTCTCGACCTTGCCGAAGTTGGCGGCATCCTGCGGTTCCACCAGCGCCTTCCATTCGCCGAGGCGGAGGTCGAGCTGCTTCAGGTCGCCGAGCAGAGGCTTAGCGAACTTCTCGGCCTCGGCCTTGTCCTTCGACATGTAGACGCCGCGAGACTCCATGACGGTGGCGAGCACCAGCCCGTTGACCCGCTCGCCGACGACCGCGCGCTTGGAGGCACGCTGGATCAGCTCGACCTGTGCGTCGTACGTCCTGAGCGCGAGCAGGCTCTGGCCTGCGACGACGGCGGCGACCAGCGCCAGGATGCCCACGACCACATGCACCTTGGCGGTAATCCGGATATGTGAAAGCCACGTCACGGCACGTCTCCATGAGAATATCGGGGTGGGCCCTCCGGCCCGTTTCGGGTGGCGAACATGGCTGTCGCCGGTAAACTTCGGGTTAATGCATTTCTCAACGTGAAACAGGTTCCGGCCGCTTTTTGACAAGCGCTTGTTCGTAGATGTTAAGGGATTGTTGACGGAGCGACAGGGCATAGGAGAGACTGCGTTTGGCGCCGGCTCCGGGGGCTCTCTCGAGGTTGGCAAGCCCAACTAAGGTCGAGGGGAGGCACGCGTGGCACCGTCCCCGCCCGAAGCGGGGGCAGACGCGTGCTGCTGTTGTCTGGGAGTCGCTGCTGGCGCCGGATGCGCCGTTGGTGAGTTGTCGTTCCGATCTTCGACCGCGCGCGCGGGGGTGATGATGTATGCCTATTTGATCCGACGGATCCTCGCGACCATCCCGGTCATGGCCGTGGTCGCAGTCTTTGTCTTCTCGCTCCTCTTCCTCAGCCCCGGCGATCCGGCGGCGATCATCGCGGGCGATCTGGCCACCGCCGACGACATCGCCCGGATCCGCGAGCGGCTCGGCCTCAACGAGCCCTTCCTGGTCCAGTTCGGCAAATGGGTGTTCAACCTCGCTCAGGGCGACCTTGGCGTTTCGATCTTCTCGAACCTGCCGGTCTCCAAGCTGATGCTGCAGCGCCTCGAGCCGACGCTGCTGCTGACCACGACGACGCTGATCATCGCCATCTGTGCCGCCGTGCCGATGGGCGTGATCGCCGCGTGGAAGGCCGGCACCATCATCGACCGCGGCGTGATGCTGTTCGCGGTGCTGGGCTTCTCGTTCCCCTCCTTCGTGCTGGGCTACCTCCTGATCTACGGCTTCGCGATCAAGCTCGAGGTGCTGCCGGTGCAGGGCTATACCTCGATCAGCAAGGGTTTCGGGCCCTTCCTCAACAACATCATCCTGCCGTCGCTGACGCTGGGCATGGTGCAGGCGGCGCTGATCGCCCGCATGACCCGCACCTCGGTGCTCGAGGTGCTGGCCGAGGACTATATCCGCACGGCGCACTCGAAGGGCCTCGCCACCCGCAAGGTCCTGATCGGGCACGCGCTGAAGAACGCGGCGGTGCCGATCGTCACCATCATCGGCGTCAGCTTCGCGCTCCTGATCGGCGGCGCCATCATCACCGAGAGCGTGTTCGCCATCCCCGGGCTCGGGCGCCTCACCGTCGACGCGATCCTGAGGCGCGACTACCCGATCATCCAGGGCGTGATCCTGGTGTTCAGCGGCGCCTACGTGCTGGTGAACCTGGCCGTCGACATCATCTACACCTTCCTCGATCCGCGTATCCGGTACTAACGGAACGCGCAGGCAAGGAGCCCCTAATGACCGCGACCACCCCCGCCGTCATCGACATCATCGAGCCGCCGAAGCCGCTCACCCGGATCGTCTACGAGTTCGCCCGTCGCAATCCGACGGTGATCTTCGGATCGGCGCTGCTGCTGGCGATGGTGCTCATGGCGATCTTCGCGCCGCTGTTCGCGCCCGGCGATCCGCTGGCGCTGGCGCCGGCGCGGCGCCTCAGGCCGCCGTCGGAGACCTACTGGTTCGGCACCGACATGTTCGGGCGCGACGTCTATACGCGCACAATCTACGGCGCCCGCATCTCGCTGATCGTCGGCATCTCGGTCTCGATCCTGTCGACCGTGATCGGCCTCACCATCGGCCTGCTCTCGGGTTATGTCCGTGCCGTCGACGCCGTGGTCATGCGGATCATGGACGGCCTAATGGCGATCCCCGGCATCCTTCTCGCCATCGCGATGATGGCGCTGACCAAGGCGTCGGTGGAGAACGTGATCATCGCGATTACCATCCCCGAGGTTCCCCGCGTCGTGCGCCTGGTCCGCGGCGTCGTGCTGCAGATCCGCGAGCAGCCCTACATCGAGGCGGCCCAGTCGATCGGGACGCGCTTCCACCGCATCCTGCTGAAGCACATCCTGCCGAACATCATGGCCCCGCTGATCGTGCAGGCGACCTACATCTGCGCCGCCGCGGTGCTGATCGAGGCCGGCCTCTCGTTCCTCGGTGCCGGCACGCCGCCGAACATCCCGAGCTGGGGCAACATCATGGCGGAGGGCCGGACCTTCTTCCAGATCGCGTTCTGGATCATCCTGTTCCCGGGCCTGTTCCTGTCGGTAACGGTGCTCGCGATCAATCTCCTCGGCGACGGGTTGCGCGATGCGCTCGACCCGCGCCTTGCCCGCCGCATGTGACGACCGGACAAGGAACCCGCTAGTGACGGCAACGCAAACGATGACCCGCCCGAGCCCGGGTGCGGGTGGTGTCGAGAAGGTCCTGGAGATCGAGGACCTCAAGACGCACTTCTTCACCCGCGACGGCGTGGTGCGCGCCGTCGACGGCGTCAGCTACCACGTTCTCAAGGGGGAGACGCTCGGCGTGGTCGGCGAGTCCGGCTGCGGCAAGTCGGTGACCGCGCTCTCGGTCCTCCGGCTGATCGCCAAGCCCGGCCGCATCGTCCAGGGCAAGATCAAGATGTCGGGCCGCAATCTCCTTGAGCTTTCCGACGAGGAGATGCGCTCGATCCGCGGCAATGACGTCTCGATGATCTTCCAGGAGCCGATGACGTCGCTGAACCCGGTGCTGACGCTCGGCCGGCAGATCTCCGAGACGATCATGCTGCACCAGGGCCTCAGCAAGAAGGACGCCTGGGACAAGTCGATCGAGATGCTGAAGCTGGTCCGCATTCCCGAAGCGGAGCGGCGGGTCCACGAGTATCCGTTCCAGATGTCGGGCGGCATGCGCCAGCGGGTGATGATCGCCATGGCGCTGTCGTGCAACCCCAAGGTCCTGCTCGCCGACGAGCCGACGACGGCACTCGACGTCACCATCCAGGCGCAGATCCTGCACCTGATGCTGGAGCTCAAGGAGAAGACCGGCACCGCGATCGTATTGATCACGCACGATCTCGGCGTCGTCGCCGAGACCTGCCAGCGCGTCGTCGTCATGTATGCCGGCAAGAAGGTCGAGGAAGCGACGGCGGACGAGCTGTTCGAGCGGCCGCTGCATCCCTACACCGTCGGCCTGATGAAGTCGGTGCCGCGCCTCGATCGCGCCGCCACGGAGAATCCCGGGCGCCTGATGGAAATCCCGGGCATGGTGCCGTCGCTGAAGAACATGCCGCCCGGCTGTGCCTTCCAGCCCCGATGCCCGTTCGCGACCGAGCGCTGCAAGGTCGAGATCCCCGCCTTCGAGATGAAGGCCAGCGGCCACTACGCCGCCTGCTTCAATTCCGACAAGGTCGCGGAGGCCTACCATGGCTGAGGCCGCGAAGAAGGGTAACCTGCTCGAGGTCACCGACCTCAAGAAGCACTTCCCGATCCGCAAAGGCATTCTCTCGCGGGTCCAGGGCTATGTCTACGCGGTCGATGGCGTCAGCTTCACGATCGGCCACGGCGAGACGCTGGGCCTGGTCGGCGAGTCCGGGTGTGGCAAGTCGACGGTCGGCAAGACCATCCTCAAGCTGCTCGACCCGACCGCCGGCGAGGTCAAGCTCAACGGCACGAAGATCTCGGACCTGAACCAGGCCGAGATGCGGCCTCATCGCCGCGAAATGCAGGTGATCTTCCAGGACCCGTACTCCTCGCTCAATCCGCGCATGAGCGCAGGCGACATCGTCGGCGAGCCGATGTTCAACTACGGCCTCGCCACCGGAAAGGAGAAGGAAGAGCGGACCCGCCAGCTCTTCGCCCGCGTCGGGCTTCGCGCCGAGCACATGCTCAAGTACCCGCACGAGTTCTCAGGCGGCCAGCGTCAGCGCCTCGGCATCGCGCGCGCGCTCGCGGTCAACCCGAGCCTGATCATCGGCGATGAGCCGGTCTCGGCCCTCGACGTGTCGGTGCAGGCGCAGGTGATCAACCTGATGATGGACCTGCAGAAGGAGTTCAACCTCTCCTATCTGTTCGTCGCCCACGACCTCGCGGTCGTCGAGCACATCAGCCACCGGGTGGCGGTCATGTATCTCGGCAAGATCGTCGAGATGACCGACAAGCGCTCGCTGTTCAC
>CAZDGR010000062.1:0-14559 GCA_964504845.1 uncultured Rhizobium sp.
CTCGACGATGTTGGTCGAGAGCAGCAGGTCGTATTCCCGGTCGACGAAGGCGGTCATCACCGCCTCCAGCGCGGTCGGCGAGAGCCGTCCGTGCGCCTGGGCGATCTTGATCTCGGGCACCAGCTTCCTCAGCTTGTCGGAGACGTCGGGCAGATCCTCGATCCGCGGGCAGACGTAGAAGGTCTGCCCACCGCGATAGTGCTCGCGGAGGATCGCCTCGCGCAGCACGACCGGATCGAAGGGCAGCACGAAGGTGCGGACGGCGAGGCGGTCGACCGGCGGGGTCGCGATCACGCTCATCTCGCGCACGCCCGAGAGCGCCATCTGCAGCGTGCGCGGGATCGGCGTCGCCGTCAGCGTCAGCACATGCACGTCGGCGCGGAGCTCCTTCAGGCGCTCCTTCTGGCCGACGCCGAAGTGCTGCTCCTCGTCGACGATCAGCAGGCCGAGATTGGCGAACTGGATCGACTTCGCCAGCAGCGCGTGGGTTCCGATCACCAGCTCGATCGTGCCCTCGGCGAGTCTCTTCTTGGTCTCCGCCGCCTCCTTGGCTCCGACCAGGCGCGAGAGCTGACCGATGCGGACCGGCAATCCGGCGAAGCGCTGGGTGAAGATTTGCACGTGCTGGCGGCAGAGCAAGGTCGTCGGCACCACGACGGCCACCTGCATGCCCGACATCAGGCCGAGGAACGCCGCGCGCAACGCGACCTCGGTCTTGCCGAAGCCGACGTCGCCGCAGATCAGGCGGTCCATCGGTTTGCCCGATCCCAGGTCGTCGACGGTGTCGCCGATCGCGCGGAGCTGGTCATCGGTCTCGACATAGGGGAAGCGCGCGCAGAACTCCTCGTAGAGTCCCTCCGGCACGCCGATCACCTCGCCCTTGCGGACCTCGCGCTCGGCCGCGACCTTGATCAGGCGGTCGGCGATGTCGCGGATCTTCTGCTTGACCCGCGCCTTGCGCGCCTGCCAGCCGGCGCCGCCGAGGCGGTCGAGCTGAGCATCCATGTCCTCGGAGCCGTAGCGCGACAGCACCTCGATGTTCTCCACCGGCACGAACAGCTTGTCGCCGCCGGCATAGAGGACGCGGAGACAGTCGTGCGGCGCGCCGGAGACCTCCAGCGTCACCAGGCCGTCGTAGCGGCCGATGCCGTGCTCAATATGGACGACGAAGTCGCCTTCGCTGAGCGTCGAGGCTTCCTTGAGGAAATCCTCGCCCTTGCGGCGGCGGCGCGGCGGGCGCGACAGGCGCTCGCCGAGGATGTCGGCCTCGGCGACCAGCGCGGCGCCCTCGTACGTGAAGCCGCGTTCGAGGCCTAGGATCGCGATGCCGACCTGTCCCGGCGCCAGCGCGTCGAGCGCCTTGCCGTCGGCCACCGGCACCAGGTTCTCGACGCCATGCTCGTTCAGCATGCGCGACAGGCGATCGGCCGAGCCCTCCGTGAACGCCGCGATCGAGACGCGCTTGCCCTCGGACGCCAGCGTCGCAAGATGCTGGCGGACCGCGTCGTAGAGGTTGATCTCGGGCGCCGAGCGTGCGGCGGCGAAGTCGTGGCCAGCGCGGCCGCCGGCGTCGCGGCCGGGTCCGACGAACGGCGTGAAGGCGGCATAGGGCCGCTCCAGCAGACGCTCCTGCCATTCCTCGGGCGTCGGATAGAGGCGGTCGGATGGCAGCGGCTTGTAGGGAAGCCCCTCGTCGCTGCCAAGCTTTCCCATCGACTTCCTGGCGTCGAAGTACTCAGCGATCATCTCGAAGCGCGCGGCGACAGCCGGCTCGGCCTCCGGATCAAGGGTGATGCGGGCATCGGGCAGATAGTCGAGGATCAGTTCCAGCTTCTCATGGAACAGCGGCAGCCAATGCTCCATGCCGGCGTGATGGCGGCCGGCGCTGACCGCCTCGTAGAGCGGATCGGCGGTGTCGGCGCCGAAGGCGCCGCGATACCCGGAGCGGAAGCGCTGGATCGAGGCGGGGTCCAGCATCGCCTCCGAGACCGGCTGGAACAGCACCTGGTCGTGCTTGGCCGTCGTCAGCTGGGTCATCGGATCGAAGGAGCGGATGCCGTCGATGTCGTCGCCGAAGAAGTCGAGGCGGAGCGGCTCGGCGGCGCCGGGCGGGAAGACGTCGAGGATGCCGCCGCGGAGCGCGAACTCGCCCGCCTCGCGCACCGTGTCAGCGCGGCGATATCCGGTATGGCGCAGGAACTCGACGAGCTCGTTGACGTTGGCGCGCGTGCCTTTGGCCAGGCGACGGACCGTCGCCTTGAAGACCTCGCGGGTCGGCAGGCGCTGCAGCACGCCGGCAACGGTCGAGACCACCACACGGCCTGCCACCGGCGCCTCGGTGGTCGCAAGCCGCGTCAGCGCATCGATGCGCCGGGCAACGATCTCCGGGTTGGGCGAAACGCGGTCATAGGGAAGGCAGTCCCATGCCGGCAGCGCCACCACCTCGACCTCGGGCGCGAAGAAAGCGATCGCCTCCACGACCCTGGCGAGCCTGGCGTCGTCGCGGGCGACATGCAGAACAGGCCGCTTCGGCGCCGCGCGGACGAGACCGGCGACCAGCCGCGCATCGACGCCTTCGGGGACCCCGCCGACCTCGATCCGGCCGGCGACGCCAAGGTCGCGATTCAGGTCCATCAGGCCTGGCTCGTCCGGGCGTAGTCCTGGATCATCCGGAGGACGTCGGTGTCGTGCTCGGCGGGTGGCGTCTCGCGCTGGATCACCCAGGCGTAGAGTTCCGGGTTCTCGGCATCGACCAGCGCCTCGTAGCGATCGAGCTGAGCCGGATCGAGCTCGGCCAGACGGCCGCGCGCGAAGCCGCCCAGCACCAGGTCGAGCTCCTTGGTGCCGGTGTAGCAGCTTCGGTAGATCAGGCGCTTCAGGCGATCTTGGGGCATCGGTTTCGCGGGGCCGGGAGAGCCCCGATATAAGCCTTCCAGGCCCGGATGTCAGCGGCCGGAATCGGATACATTGGCGACCCCATGCGGCCAGCCGTCCTCTTCCCCTTGTTCGCCGACGTGACCTCGCTCCCGGGGATCGGCCCCCGTTTCGGCAAGCTGATCGCAAGGCTGGCGGGGCCGAAGGTCGTCGACCTGCTCTGGCACCGGCCGTTCGGCCTGATCGACCGGCGGTTCCAGCCGAGCATCGCCGACGCTCCCGAGGGCCGGGTCTGCACCCTCAAAGTGCGGATCGAAGAGCATGTTCCGCCGCCGAACCCGAAGCGTCCGTACCGGGTGCTTGCCCAGGACTCGAGCGGCACGGTCGAGCTGGTGTTCTTCCATGCGAAGGGCGACTGGCTGACCAAGGCGCTGCCGATCGGGGAGGTCCGCCTCGTCAGCGGCCGGGTCGAGCGCTTCCGGGGCCACGTCCAGATGGCGCACCCGGACCGGATCGTCGGCGAGGACCAGGCGGACGAGCTGCTGAAGCTGGAGCCCATCTATCCCCTGACCGCCGGACTTCCCGCGGGCACGCTCCGGAAGGCGATCGAGCTTGCGGTCGAGCGGGCGCCGGAGCTGCCGGAGTGGATGGACGGGCCGCTCAAGGACCAGCGCCGCTGGCCGAGCTGGCGCCAGGCGATCGGCTTCATCCACGGCCCCTCGGGCCAGGGCGACCTGGAACCGACCGCTTCCGCCCGCGTGCGCCTCGCCTATGACGAGCTTCTGTCGAACCAGCTGGCGCTCGCGCTGATGCGCGCGCACCAGAAGAAGCAGGCCGGCCGGCGCACCAAGGGAGACGGCAAGCTGCGCGCACGCATCCTGAAGGCACTGCCCTATTCGCTCACCCAGTCGCAGATCACGGCCGATGCCGAGATCGCCGGCGACATGGCCGACGACAAGCGCATGCTGCGGCTGCTGCAGGGCGACGTCGGCTCCGGCAAGACCGTGGTGGCGCTGCTGGCGATGATCTCGGCGGTCGAGGCCGGGTCGCAGGCGGCGCTGATGGCGCCGACCGAGATCCTGGCGCGTCAGCACTTCGCGACGATCGAACCGCTGGCGACCGCCGCCGGCGTACCGGTGGCGCTGTTGACCGGCCGCGACAAAGGCAAGAAACGCGACGAAATCCTGGCGGGATTCGAGAACGGGTCGATCCCGCTCGCGGTCGGCACGCATGCCCTTGTGCAGGAAGGCGTCGCCTTCCGCGACCTGGCGCTCGCCGTGGTCGACGAGCAGCATCGCTTCGGCGTCGATCAGCGGGTCGAGCTGTCCTCGAAGGGCAAGGCGGTCGACGTGCTGGCGATGACGGCGACGCCGATCCCGCGCACGCTGATGCTGGCCGCCTATGGCGACCTAGACGTCTCGCGCCTGACCGAGAAGCCGGCGGGGCGGAAGCCCGTCGACACGCGTACCGTGCCGCTCGATCGCCTCTCCGAGGTGATCGATGCAGTTGGACGCGCGATGTCTTCCGGCGGCCAGGTTTTCTGGGTCTGCCCGCTGATCGAGGACAATCCCGACAGCCCGATGGACGAGACAGCCGCCGCCGAGGTGCGCCATGCCGAGCTCGCCGCGCGCTTCGGTGCCGACCGCGTGGCGCTCGTCCACGGCAAGCTCAAGGCGGCGGAGAAGGACAAGGCGATGGGCGCCTTCTCCGAAGGCGTTGCCAAGCTGCTGGTCGCGACCACGGTGATCGAGGTCGGCGTCGACGTGCCGGCGGCGACCGTGATGGTGATCGAGCACGCCGAACGCTTCGGCCTCGCCCAGCTGCACCAGCTTCGTGGCCGCATCGGCCGCGGCGACAGGCCGGCAACCTGCCTGCTGCTTTACCAGACGCCCGTGGGCGAAGCGGCGAAGGCTAGGCTCGCAACCTTGCGCGAGACCGACGACGGCTTCCGGATCGCCGAGGAGGATCTCCGGCTTCGCGGCGCCGGCGAGGTGCTGGGAAAGCGCCAGAGCGGCATGCCGGAGTTCCGCGCCGCCGACCTTGCCGTCCACAGCGACCTGCTGCCGATCGCGGCCGATGACGTGAAGTTGATCCTGGCCAAGGATCCCGAGCTCGAGAGCGAGCGCGGCAAGGCGCTTCGCACGCTGCTCTATCTGTTCGAGCGGGACGCCGCCGTCCGCTACCTCAGATCGGGCTAATCCTTTGCCGAGTCGAAACCGCGGTCGGGCGGCAGCACGATGCCGAGGCTGACGATCAGCTTGAGCGCCTCCTCGACCGTCATCCTGAGCGGCTTCACCTGCGACTTCGGCACGAACAGCAGAAAGCCCGAAGTCGGGTTCGGCGTCGTCGGCACATAAACCGGCACCAGCTCTTCGCCGACCTCGCGCACGACCTCGGTATGCGTCTGCCCGCAGACGAAGGCGATGGTCCACGACTCGCGCCTGGGATACTCGACCAGGACGACCTGACGGAACGTCTCCGACTTCTGCGCAAAGACGGTCTCGACGATCTGCTTGATCGCGCCGTAGATGCCGCTGATCAGCGGCGTGCGGGCGATGATCCGGTCGCCGATGCCGACCGCCCAGCGCCCGATCAGGCTCGCTGTGACCGCGCCGATCAGCGTCAGCCCGAGGGCGACGACGACGACGCCATAACCCGGGATCTTGAACGGAAGATACGTGCCGGGATTGAGCTGCGAAGGAATCCATCGCTCGACCAGCGAGTCGAAGTATCCGATCAGCTCCCAGACGATATAGGCGGTGAGCGCCAGCGGAACGACGACCAGGATTCCCGCGACCAGCCAGCCGCGCAGGCGTCGTCCGATGCTATGATGGAACCGGGGAGGCTTGGATCCGGCCGGGGCGCTGTCGGTCATTCCTCCGACAGCTTATGCCCTACTCCATGCTGATTAGGAAGAGCACGATGGCCCAGAGGCTGAGGCCGGCGAGCCATGCGGTGACCACGGCGTGGCCCGGACGATCGTCGAGAAGGGTGTCGTCGTTGTCGTCCTGCACCAAGGCGACCGTGTCTCCGAGCCGGCGCGCGCGAACCGCCGATTCCCAGACGGCATGGCCGACGGCGTCGGTTCCCGCGGCAGGAGGAAGGGCAAAGGCCCTGGCTCTTACGGGATCGAGAGAAGGACGAGCGCCGTCGCCCAGAGGCCGACGCCGGCGATCCAGCTCGCGACCGTGCTCCGGCACAATGTCGGGAGAAGTTCGTAGACGCAGTGCGTTGAGGTCATGGCTCATATCCCGAGGAAACTGCGCCATGGTGCTATCTCGCTACCTATAAAGCTGTGACTGCTGTCACAGAGATGTGACGGTCGCGGCGACCCTTGTATGTCGCGTTAAACTATGTTCGGTTCGACAGGCGCCATCGTCACCGGTTCGGGTGATCATGCGGGGGCATCGGTGGCGGCCGTCAACGACCGACGTCAGGAATGCCCCGCACCATGACGCCACGCCTTCTTTCTCTCGCGACCGCCGTCCCCGGCCATGTACTCGGCCAGGACGCCGTCGCGGCCCGTGCCGAGCGACTGTTCTCAGGCCGGACCGAGGCATTCGCCCGACTCGCGCAGATCTATGGCAATGCCGGGATCGCCAAGCGGCACTCGTGCGTTCCCATCGACTGGTACATGGCGCCGCATGGATGGGCCGAGCGGTCGCGCCTCTATATTCAGGAGGCGCTTTCGCTGGCCGAGCGCGTCGTCCGAGCCTCCCTGACCGAGAGCGGCCTCGGGCTTTCCGACATCGATGGGCTGGTTCTGGTCTCGACCACCGGCATCGCCACGCCGTCGCTGGATGCGCTCCTGCAAGAACGGCTGGGGCTGCGCCGCGACCTGAGACGGCTGCCGGTGTTCGGCTTTGGCTGTGCCGGCGGCGTGCTCGGTCTTGCGCGCGCCGCAGCGATGGCGATGGCGGAGCCGGGATCGCGCATCGCCTGCGTCGTGGTCGAGCTCTGCGGCCTCACCTTCCGGCCGGCCGACGCATCGCCGGCCAACATCGTCGCGACCGCCCTGTTCGGCGACGGCGCCGCGGCCGCGATGATTTCGACCGACGGCGACGGCCCGGCCCTCGGTCCCTGGGGCGAGCACAGCTTTCCCGACAGCCTCGACATCATGGGCTGGGACATCGGCGACGACGGCTTCGGCGTCCGTTTCTCGCGCGACATTCCGAAGCTGATCCGCATGGACATGGCGCCGGTACTCGAGGCCTTTCTCGACCGCCATGACTTCAGTCTCGCAAGCTTCGATGCGATCGCCGCCCATCCCGGCGGCGCCAAGGTGATCGAGGCGCTGGAGCACGTCTTCGAACGGCCGCTCCCGGAAGCCCGCTCGGTCCTCCGGGAATTCGGCAACATGTCGGCGCCGACCGTGCTGTTCGTCCTGGACCGCCTCAAGCCCTGGCACGGACGCATCCTGATGACGGCACTCGGGCCCGGTTTCACCGCCGGGTTCCTGGCGATCGGCCCTCGATGAACTGGCTCTACCCGGTCCTCGGCCTCGTCGCGCTTCAGCGCCTGCTCGAACTCCTGTGGTCGCAGCGCAACGAACGTCGCCTCCGGGCAGCGGGCGCGGTCGAGACGGGGCAGGGTCACTATCCCTTCTTCGTCGTGCTGCATTCCGCCTGGCTCGCCTCGCTGCTGATGTTCGTTCCGCCGGAAACGGCGCCGGATCCAATTCTGATCGGCACCTACGTCGTCCTGCAGGGACTGAGGATCTGGACCGTGGCGACCCTCGGACGCTTCTGGACGACGCGGATCCTGACGCTGCCGGATGCGCCTCTCGTCCGACGCGGCCCCTACCGATGGATTCGGCATCCCAACTACGCGATCGTCGTAGCCGAGATCGCGCTGCTGCCGCTTGCCTTCGGCGCCGTCGCGATCGCCTTGATCTTCTCGGCGGCGAACGTGATCCTGCTCGCCGTCCGCATCCGTGCCGAGGAGACCGCCCTCGCTCCTCGCCGCCCCCTCTAGAAGGAGCCGCCGTGTCCGAGTTCGGCCAAGCCGTCCGTCACTTCTGGACGCTCGACTGGAGCGCCACCCATCTGAATCACGGCAGCTACGGTGCCACGCCGAAGCCGGTGCTCGCCGCCCAGGATACGGTTCGCCAGGAGATGGAACGGACGATCGGCGACTTCTTCAACCGCCAGCTGCCCAAGCGGATGCGGTCAGCGGCAGCTGAGCTCGCCGGATATCTCGACGCGGAAACCGACGATGTCGTCTTCGTCGACAATGCCACCGCCGGCGTGCAGTCGGTGATCGGCTCGATCGAGCTCAAGCCCGGCGACGAGATCCTGATCAACGACCAGACCTACAACGCGGTGAAGAACATCGCCCGCCACGAGGCGGCCCGCGCCGGGGCAAAGGTCGTCGAGGTGACCTTCCCCTTCCCCGTCGAGGATGACGGCGAGTCGATCGTCGACGCCTTCAAGGCTGGCCTGAGCCCGCGCACACGGCTCGCCCTGCTCGACCACATCACCTCGGCGACCGCCGTCGTCATGCCGGTCGAGCGTCTGATCGCCGCGGCGCATGACGCGGGCGCGCTGGTGCTCGTCGACGGCGCCCACGCGCCAGGACAAGTAAACCTCGATCTCCCAGCGCTCGGTGCCGATTTCTATACCGGCAACTGCCACAAGTGGCTTTCGGCCCCGAAGGGCGCCGCCTTCCTATGGGCAAAGCGTGCGTATCAGCCCTGGATCCACCCGCCGGTCGTCTCGCACGGCCTCGGGAAGGGTTTCGTTGCCGAGTTCGACTGGACGGGAACCAGGGATCCGTCCTCGTATCTCGCCGTGCCGGCGGCGCTCGCCTTCCGCCAGACCTTCGGCGACTCGCACATCAAGGCGCGCAACCGCGCGCTCGCCGACGAAGCCGGACGCTATCTCGCCGAAACCTGGAAGACCCGCCTCGGATCGTCCGCATCGCTCGCAGGCTGCATGCGGATGATCGAGCTCCCGGTCAAGACCGGCACCGCCCCTGATCTCCGCCTCAAGCTGTGGCAGGATCATCGCATCGACGTGCCGGTCAACGCGCTCGCCGATGGAATCTGGGTCCGCATCTCGGCCCAGCTTTACAACGAGATGGACGACTACCGTCGCCTCGCCGCGGCGATCCGGAACCTCTGAGGAGCACCCGATGGTCGACCAGTTCCAGGCCGTGACCTTCGTTCCCGGGGACGTGCTGCTGAAGGAGGGCGACACGGCTGCCGCCGCCTATCTGATCGAGAGCGGTACCGTCGAGGTCTCGAAGATGGCCGACGGCCGCCGCATCGTCCTGAACACGCTCGGGTCCGGATCGATCGTCGGCGAGATGGCCCTGATCGACAGGTCGCCACGCAGCGCCACGGTTACCGCCACCGCGAAGACGGTGGCGCTGATCATCGACCAGAAGGTCTTTGACAGGGTTCTGGCCGGCGCCGAACCGGTCCTGAAGGCTCTGGTCCTCGCCTACACCAACCACCTCCGCAACCTCGGCACGCGGGCCTCGCAGCTCGAGAGCGATCTGCACCGGGCGTACGAGACAAAGGCACCGCGCTGATCCCGAGCAGGGTTGGTTCCAAGGGCGCTCCGGCGCTATGGTCGGGCCCCCGCCGGTTCCAAGGACCCTTCCATGCAGGACATCAAGCGCATCGTCTCCCTGATCGAGGCGAAAACCCCGGCATACGTCGCGCTGAGCGACAAGGTCTGGGACCTGGCCGAACTTCGCTACCAGGAAGAGAAGTCGGTCAAGGCGCAGATCGAGACGCTGGAAAAGGAAGGCTTCAAGGTGACGCCGGGCGTCGCCGGCATCCCGACCGCCTTCGAGGCCGAGGCCGGCGAAGGCGGTCCCCTGATCGGCTTTCTCGGCGAGTACGACGCGCTTTCAGGCCTGAGCCAGAAGTCCGGGTTGACCGAGCGAGTGCCTGCCGATGGCCCGAACGGCCAGGGCTGCGGCCACAACCTGCTCGGTACCGGCGCGCTGCTCGCCGCTGCGGCCGTGAAGGACTATCTGAAGGCCAACAGGATCCCCGGCCGCATCCGCTACTACGGCTGCCCGGCCGAGGAAGGCGGGTCCGGCAAGACCTTCATGGCGCGCGCCGGCATGTTCGCCGATCTGGACTGCGCGGTGACCTGGCACCCAGGTAACTTCTTCGGCGTGATGTCGGTGCGTTCACTCGCCAACATCCAGGCGTATTTCCGCTTCAGCGGCCGCGCCGCTCACGCTGCCGGATCGCCGCATCTCGGCCGCAGCGCCCTCGACGCGGTCGAGCTGATGAACGTCGGCGTGAACTACATGCGCGAGCACATGCCGCCCGATGCCCGCGTCCATTGCGCGATCACCAATACCGGCGGCATCTCGCCGAACGTCATTCAGGCCAAGGCCGAAGTGCTCTATCTCGTTCGTGCGCCCGAGGTGGACGAGACCGTCGAGCTCTTCGAGCGCGTGAAGAAGATCGCCGAGGGAGCGGCGCTGATGACCGAGACCCAGGCCATCGTCGACTTCGACAAGGCCTGCTCCAACGTGCTCCCCAACACGGCGCTCGAGATGGCCTTGCACCGGAATGCGCAGAAGCTCGGGCCGACGCCTTTCGACGACAACGATCGCGCCTTCGCCGAGAAGCTCCGGAAGGCAGCGATGACGCCTGCCGACGTCGCCGCCAGTATCCGCTCGGCCGGCCTCTCGAAATACGCGAACGTCCTCCACGACGACATCCTGCCATTCGATGGCACGCCGCAGGTGCTGTTCGGCTCGACCGATGTCGGCGACGTGTCGCTGGTGACGCCGACGGTCCAGGCCTGGGGCGCCTGCTTCGCCATCGGCACGCCGGGCCATTCCTGGCAGCTCGTGACTCAGGGCAAGCTTCCGGCCGCGCACAAGGGCATGGTCCACGCCGCCAAGGCGATGGCCTCGACCGCGATCGACGCGATCGAGGATCCGAAACTGCTGGCCGATGCCAAAGCCGAGCTCAAGGAGCGCATGGCAGGGCGACCCTACGCCTGCCCGATCCCGCCTTCGATCGATCTGCCGTTCAAGCGCCGGCCGGACAGCGGTACGCCGCTCGGCGGACCGATCTCGCCACATGTCGCAGGCCCGCTGTCGCGGGCGAAGCTGCCGACCTGAGAGTGACGATGACGACTTTCTGGTGATGAGCCACGATGAGGCCAAGCTCGTCCGTGGTGCCTTCGACAGCGTGTTCGGAGACGGCAAGGGGCCGCTGTTCGTCCAGGCCTTCTATGCGCGTCTCTTCGCCATGGGCGTGCTGCTGAAGAACCTGCCGAAATGGCACGACGGGCCGGCCCGGCACCGGCGCCAGGCTTGCAGCGCGGTCCCATCCCGATCGAGCCGAAGCACTTCAAAGCTTTCGTCACCTGCCCGTTCAAGCCAGTGGAGGACGAGATTGGGGCGCCGCTGCTGCCCGACGTCTCGATCCCGTTCCGGGTGGCGTTCCTTAGGATCGGCACCGAAACGATGCGAGCGGGACGCGCCCGGGCCTAGGCGATCTCGAAGAGACCGGCGTTCTTCGCCTCGTAGACCCCGATCATCAGCGTGTCGATGGTCTCGCCGTCGGCGGCGAAGGGCAGGATCAGCCGCTCCCAGGTGACGATCTCGTTGTCGAACTCGCCGGTGTACATCCGCCAGGTTGGGCGCTTCTTCTGACGCACGTAGTCGTACTCGTGCTCGATCAGGGCGCGCTGGGCCTCGGGCAGCTCGGTCGTGTCGCGACCGGACATGTCGACGCCGAACTGCTCGACGAAGGTCTTCGGATAGTAGCGGTAGACGAACTCGCCCTCGCGACGGACCGTCATGATCACTAGGTTCTTGAGCCAGGGCGTCAGGCTCTCCGCATGGACCCGCATTATCGAGGGAAGCTTGCCGTCCGATCTCTGTCGCCGGTCGTCCCAGAAAGCATAGAGCTCCCGGAGCTTCGGTTGCATCGCACCGAATTGGATGACCGGCATCGGCGGATCAGCCCTTGGCCCGTCGCCACGCGGCGATCGCGGCGGTGACGCCGAGACGCGGGCTGGTCAGCACCGGAAGCCCGAGACGACGCTCGGCGTCGCTCGCAGCACCGGCCATCGAGGCCTGAGCCAGCACGACGACGTCGGCATCGCCCTTCTCCTGCACGAGGCGCTCGACGATCGTCGCCTCGTAGTCTTTCACGTCGCCGGCAAGAAACTTAGGCCAGGCCTCGGCGATCAGCACGACGCGGACATCGACCGGGCGGCCCGCTTCCTTAGCCACCTTGGCGATCAGGTCCGAGGTCGGCCCGACGGTCGAGGCTACGCAGGCCGCGACCAGGATGCGCCGGCCCTTGGAGACGGCGAGCTCGGCCATCGCGCGGTCGATGCGCTGCACCGGTGCCGGGAAGCTGCCGTTGGTCGCCTCGGCGACCGCGCCGATGGTCGAGCAGGTGCAGACGACGACGGAAGCATCTTGGGCCGCGTCGGACATGCGCTGGCGCACGCCGGCGGCGACGGCGTCGGTGACGGTTCCGGCCTTCACCGCCTCGGCCAGAAGCTCGGGGTGCAGGTGATGGCGGATGGGGATTTCCGGCGCCAGCTCGGACATCAGCTTGGTGACGGCGGCCACGTTCGATTCGGCCGTATGGAGAAAGGTCAGCATCAACCCTCTATATCACGTATAGGTGCCGATCAGCTCGTATTCGCGGCCGCCGAGGCCTCGCTTGAACAGCGAGAGGCCGGGCGCCTCCTCGGGATTGATGCCGCCGAGATCGAAGCGGCGGACGCCGTCGGCGGCGAGGACGTCCATCGCCCGCCACAGCAGCAGGTGGGTGGCGCAGAGCCGCCGTCCCTCGGCACCGGTCCAGCCGATCAGGTAGGTAGCGGTGTCGCCGTGGCGGACAACCAGGATGCCGGCGATCCTCTCGCCGCCGTGGCTCGCAACCAGCACTACTCCGTCGCCGTCGGGCCGGGCGGCGAGCATCAGCTGCAATGCCAGCTTCGCCGAAGGTCCGCGATAGCCGCGCAGCTTGCGGTCGAGATCGGCAAGCTGGAGCAGCCAAGGCAACGTCGTCTTGCCATGGCGATCGATCTCGACGCTCAGCCCGCCCAGTTCGGCGCGCTGCAGATCGTGCCGCCACGTCGCGCGCAATGCATCTCGGCTCGCAGGCAGGTCGACCAGGATGGAGCGGTAGCCCTCGCCGACACGGCGATAGCCGGCTTCGGCAAGAAGTACGTGGCTCGCCGCCCCTGCGGCAAGCTCGGGAATGAACGAGACCCGCCGCCAGGGCCTTGTCGGCCAGCGGCGGCGCAACGCGGCCAGCGCGCCGATGACGGTCTCGGTCGGAACGTCGGGACGCAGCCAGAGCGGCCCCCGATGGATGGAGACGCGACTCAAGGTCTTCAGCGCGCGGCGCTCCATCACCAGGATGCATCCCGTCTCGCCGGTCGCGTCATGGATGACGCCGAAATACGGCACCTGGCGCTCGGTCGCCGCCATCGCCCGGGCATAGGCGCCGCTCTGCGGCAGGGTGGCACCGGCAGCACCGGTGATGAGACGGCGCCAGTCGGCGACGGTCGCCTGGTTCCAGACGATCTCCGTCGCCATCCGGCGTCAGCGCGCGACCCAGCCGCCGTCGACCGGCAGCGTATGGCCGGTGACCATCGCCGACGCATCGGAAGCCAGGTAGAGAACCGCGTCCGCGATCTCGTCCGCTTCGGCGAGCCGGCCGAGCGGCGTCATGCCTTCGATCGCCGACTTCATCTGAGGATCGGAGAGAAGCCGCGCGGTCAGCGGTGTCTTGACGAAGGTCGGCGCAACCGCGTTGACGCGAACGCCCCGGTCTGCCCACTCGACGGCGAGCGCGCGCGTGAAGTTGACCAGGGCGCCCTTGGTCGAGTGGTAGGCGAGGTTCGGATAGAGCCCGCCGCCGACAAGCCCCATGATCGAGGCGATGTTGACGACGCTGCCGCGCTTCTGCTCAAGCATCACTTTTCCCGCCTCTCGCGCGCAGAGGAAGGAGCCATTGAGATTGATGCGGAGCACCTTCTCCCAGGTGGCGAGATCGAGCGCCTCGGAGGGCTGACGCGCGGCGAGGCCGGCGTTGTTGATCAGCACGTCGATGCGGCCCCACGCCTTTGCGACCTGTCCGATCGCGGCGACCACGCGCGCTTCGTCGGCGACGTCGAAGACGTGAGCAGCGGCGTCGATGCGGTCGCCCTTCAGCGCGACGACCGCCTTCTCCGCGCCCTCGGCGTTGATGTCGCAGACCGCGACGCGGGATCCTGCGAGGCCCAGCGCCCGGGCGCTGGCGAAGCCGATGCCGGAAGCGGCACCAGTGACCACGGCGACACGGCCGTCCAGGCGAAAGCGGGCGAAGGCGTCAGCCATCTCGATCCTCGAAGCAAATGCGTCCGGAACCGGCAAGATGCGGCGGACGGCGCTCGTCGGCAAGAGTTTGGTCGAAATGCCGGAGAAATGCTGAGCGATTGCCCTTGCCAGCGCCGGGGTGCCGGTCAACATGATCCCGACCATGGACGACGTCGCCACGTGGCATCCGAAGACACAAGCGCTTCATGCCTATTGGCGGTCGCGGGCCCCTGCCATTGGCCTCCTGCCGGCACGGTCGATGATCGACGCGGCCGACATCCCGAATCTCCTGTCCAACATATTCATGCTCGACGTGATCGAGAATCCGCTGCGTTTCCGCTATCGCCTCGCCGGCACGAAGCTTCTCTATGCCGGCGA
>CAZDGR010000063.1:0-14527 GCA_964504845.1 uncultured Rhizobium sp.
CCGGCGGTCGAGCTCGCGGTCGACGAGGATGCGCTGGGCTTCTCCGCGCGCGACCTGGTCAAGCGCCTGCAGGACGGCAATCCGTCCGTGCACGCCAACCACGCGCGCGTCCGCGACGGCCTCGTCGTCTTCGGTCCGAGCTGCATGAAGCCGGGCGACCCCGCGATCGTGATCGAGCGGGTGAAGGCGGAGCTGAAGGCGAAGTAAGGGAACGGCGAGGAAGGCGGACGTCAGTCCGTCTTCTTCTGCAGATCGAAGGTGAAGACCTTGTCGGTTTCGGCCCATGCGACCAGCGTGTGGCCGGCGGCCTCGCACAGCGCCCTGATGTCGCCGACCGCGCCCGGGTCGGTCGCCAGCACCCGAAGCCGCGCGCCGGCCGGCAAGCCCTGTAGCGCCTTCCTGGCCTTCAGGACCGGCAGCGGACAGGTGAGCCCGCGCGCATCTAGAGTGGAGACGTCCAGGGTTGCTCCCTTGCGGCGAAAGAAACAGACAGTACAGCTATATAAGTGAAGCAATCGCGCTTGCCGAGGGGGAAGTCTTGGAGGAATTACAACCGAAATACGTAGTTCTTGCCCTCGGCTTCGCTCTCGGCATGCTTTTCGGCGCCAGCGTCCAGCGCAGCAACTACTGCACGATGGGCGCGATCTCCGACGTCGTCCTGATGGGCGATTCCCGTCGCGCCCGTGCCGGCGTGCTGTCGATCGCGGTCGCGCTGATCGGAAGCCAGATCCTGGAGACGCTCGGCCTTGCCGATCTGTCGAAGTCGATCTACCGGACGCCGGCGCTGGGCTGGCTCGGCGCGATCGTCGGCGGCACCGCCTTCGGCTTCGGCATGGTGCTGGCCGGCGGCTGCGGCAGCCGCATCCTCGTGCGCACCGGTGCCGGCAATCTCAAGAGCCTGGTCGCCGTGATCGTGCTCGCGATCGCCGCGCTGATGACCTTGCGCGGCCTGATCGCGGTCGTCCGCCGGCCGTTCGAGCAGGCAACGCAGATCGACCTGCGCGGCATCGGCGTCGCCTCGCAGGGACTGCCCGACCTGGTGGCGCACGCCACCGGCTTCGGCGTCGGCGCGTGGCGGATCGTGCTCGTGCTTGCGATCGGTATCGCGATGGCGAGTTGGGCGCTCGCCTCGCCGGCGCTCCGGCGCGACCGCGTGCTGCTCGCGGCGTCCGTGATCGTGGGCCTGACCATTCCTGCTGCCTGGGCGGCGACGACCTGGGCCTCACGCGACCCGTTCGAGCCGATGCAGGTCGCCGGGCTTTCCTTCGTCGCCCCCATCGGCGACGGGCTGCAGTATCTGATGTTCTTCACCGGTGCCAGCCTGGGCTTCGGCGCCGCGACGGTCGGCGGCGTGATCGCGGGCGCGTTCGTCGCAGCGCTTCTTTCCGGAAGCTTCCGCATCGAAGGGTTCCGCGACACGCCCGATCTCCTTCGTCACATATCCGGTGGCATGCTGATGGGCGTCGGCGGCGTGCTGGCGCTCGGTTGCACGGTCGGCCAGGGATTGTCCGGACTCTCGACGCTGGCCGTCGGTTCGTTCATCGCGGTCGCCGGCATCGTCTTCGGCGCGGTCCTGGCGCTACGCTGGCTCGAATCCGGCAACTTCGCGGAGGCTTTGCGAACGGTTTTCAGCCGATCCTGACCGCCTCTTGCCGTGGCCCGCTTCAACCACTAAGTCAGGTACCCAGAATTCGCCTCTTATCCCCAGGAGTGGCTCGATATGACCGGTTTCGACGACCGCAAGAAGACCGCCGAGAACAAGTTCCAGCTCGACGAGGAGATGCGCTTCAAGATCAACGCACGGCGCACGAAGCTGCTCGGCCTCTGGGTCGCACAACAGCTCGGACACTCCGGCGACGCGGCCGAGACTTATGCCAAGTCGCTGGTGGTCGAGGACATGTCGAAGCCGGGCGACGACGACGTGGTGCAGAAGGTGCTGGCCGATATCAAGGCCAAAGGCCTCGATATCAGCGAGCACCGGATCCGCAAGGAGCTCGAAGGCTTCGCCAAGGAAGCGCGCGACCAGCTTATGAAGAGCTGATCGTCTCGGTATCCGAAAAGGAAAAGCCCCGCGCGACTGCGCGGGGCTTTCGCTTTCAGGCCGTTTTCGATCAGCCGAACATCTCGCCGGTGATGCTGGCGTACCAGCCGTCGGCATAGACCGACTCGAGCCGGCGGTTCTCGTCCTCCCACTGGCGCGGGCTGGTGCCGCCGGAATCCGGGACCTCTATCAGGCCGCGATCCGGCACCACGCGGAACACGTTCGCGACCGAGATCGCATAGTCCTTGCCGACATGGCTGTAGCACGTGTTGACCATGCCGATCGGCCCAAGCGCCTTGCCCTGCAGCATCGCGACCGTCGCCGCGGCAGCCACCTTACCCTGGCTGTTGGCGGCGAAGCCCGACTTCGGCATCGGGGCCGCGATAGTCGCGTCGCCGACGACGTGGATGCCCTTCACCAGCCTGGATTCGAAGCTCGTCGGATCGATCGGGCACCAGCCCGACTGATCGGCGAGGCCGGAGTCGCGCGCGATCTTTCCCGCGAACTGCGGCGGGATCACGTTGGCGACCGCGGCCTTGTGGACCTGGCCGAACTCGGTCTCCAGCGTCTTCGCCTTCGGATCGACCTTCACGACCTTGCCGTCCTTGCCGACCGGCACCCACTCGATCATGCCCGGATAGAGCTTGGCCCAGGCGTCCTGGAACAGCGGCTGCTTTGAGAAGTTCTCCTTGGCATCGAGGACCAGGATCTTCGAGCGCGGCTTCGACTGCTTGAGATAGCTCGCGACCATCGAGATCCGCTCATACGGCCCGGGCGGGCAGCGGAACGGATTGGCCGGTGCGGCCATCACGAACAGACCGCCGTCCGGCATCGACTCAAGCTGGCGGCGCAGCAGCAGCGTCTGCTCGCCCGCCTTCCACGCATGCGGCATCAGCGGCGCCGCCTTCTCGTCGTAACCCGCGATCGCGCCCCACCGGAGATCGATGCCCGGCGAGACGATCAATCGGTCGTAGGGCAGCATGCGCCCGCCGGCAAGGCGGACGCGCTTCCGGTCGTGCTCGATCGCGGCCGCGGTGTCGTGGACGACGGTGATGCCGGCCTTCGCCAGCCTGTCGTAGCCGAAGCTGATCTGGTCGAGCTTGCGCCAGCCGCCGATCACCAGGTTCGAGTACGGGCAGGTGACGAAGCGGCGGTTCGGTTCGACCAGCGTGACGTTGAGCTGCGGCGATACCTTCTTGAGATGTCGCGCGGTCGTGGCGCCGCCGAAGCCGCCGCCGATGACGACGACGCGAGCGGCGGCCTGGCCGTAGGCGATCTGCGGCATCCCGATCGCGGCGGAAGCGCCCGCGGCACCGGCGATGAAGCTGCGGCGTGAAAATCCGGTCATCTCTGCCTCCCTACCTCAGCCGCGAGAAATGAAGGGCGAGGCCGGCGATCTCCTCGTCGGTGTAGCCCTTGGCGAGACGGTTCATCACCGTCGCCGGACGGCTCCCGCCCTTGAAGGCCTTGAGCTGGTTGGCGAGGTAGGCCTGCTGCTGGCCCTTGAGGCCCGGGATGCCGCCCGAGCCATCGGCATTGGCGCCGTGGCAGCCGGAGCAGGTCGCGGCCAGGATCGAGACGTCGGCGTTCTGCGCGGACGCCGGCGCCGCGGTCAGCGCCAATATTCCCGCAATTGCGATGTAGATTTTCATTAGACCCCCTAAAGTCACGTGAATATAGAGCGAACCAGGGAGGCGTGCGACATCAACCTTAGCATGCTGGCGTTACGCTCTCGCCTGACTATGATCGCCGCCCGCCTTCACAAAACTGTAACGGACCTCCTCGAATGATCGCTCGCCGCTCCGTCGTCATCTTCGATCTCGGCGGCGTTCTCCTCGAATGGGATCCGCGCAATCTCTATCGCCGGTTGATCCCCGACGAAGCCGAGCGCGAGCGGTTCCTCACCGAGGTCTGTCATCCGGAATGGAACGTGCAACAGGACGCCGGCCGAAGCTTCGCGGATGCCGAGGCGGAGGCGATCTCGCGCCACCCCGACAAGGCCGATCTGATCCGCGCCTGGCTGCCCGGATTCAGCGAAATGATCCCGAACGCGGTCCATGGCACGGTCGACATCCTGGAGCGCCTGCATGCGAAGGGCACGCCCCTCTACGCGCTCACCAACTTCTCGGGCGAGACCTTCAAGCCAACCTTCAAGCGCTTTCCCTTCTTCCAGCGCTTCCGCGGTATCGTGGTATCGGGCGACGAAAAGATGCTGAAGCCCGAAGCGCGGATCTACGAGCTTCTTTGCTCGCGCTACGGCGTCGACCCCAAGGAAGCCATTTTCATCGACGATGTTCCGAAGAACGTAGAGGGCGCGAACGCCGTCGGCATCCACGGTATCCATTTCCGCTCGCCGATGCAGCTCGAGCGGGATCTCCGGTCTCTCGGTTTTCTCTGAAATTGCTTTGAACCGAATTCCAGCCAAATGCGACCCACTGCCGAAGGATCACTTTCGGGAGCCCAAAATGGGCAAGCGCGTTTGGACGGACGAGACCCGCGAACAGGTGCGTCGCCTGTTCGTCGATGACGGACTGAGCTACGGCCAGATCTCGCAGCGGCTCAACATGAGCCGCGACGTGATCGCAGGCCTGGTCAACCGCATGAAGCTGACCGGCCAGGGCAAGAATGCCGCCCATGGCGGGCACAAGAAGCGGAAGCCCCAGGAGGCGGCCGCAGCGCCGCTGAAGGCGGCGACCCAGAGCCTGATCGATCTCGGCCGCGCCTGCTGCGCCTGGCCGATCGGCGATCCGAGGAACGCGGACTTCCGCTTCTGCGGCACGCCGACCGACGACCGCGGCCCCTACTGCATCGAGCACCGGCAGAAGGCCTACACGGTCTCGGAGAAGCGCGAGCGTCCGGCCGACGAGCGCCGCGATCGCCGCATCGCCGCCTGGAGCTGATCGGCCGCTAGACGTCGCCCGCGTCGGGACGCGTGAGGACCTCGCGCTTCCCGACGTGATTGGCGGATGAGACGAGGCCCTCGGCCTCCATGCGCTCGACCAGGCGCGCGGCCCGGTTGTATCCCAGCTGCAGATGGCGCTGGATGAAGCTGGTCGAGCACTTGCGCTCGCGGATGACCAGCGCCACGGCCTGGTCGTAGAGCGCGTCGCCCGAGCCCTCGCCATCCTCGCCGGTCATGGCGCCGAAGGCGGCTTCCTCTTCCGGATCCTCGGTCACCGCTTCCACGTATTCCGGCTGGCCCTGCGCCTTCAGGAAGCGCACGACGTCCTCGACCTCGCCGTCGGAGACGAACGGCCCGTGCACGCGTGTGATGCGGCCGCCTCCGGCCATGTAGAGCATGTCGCCCTGGCCCAGCAGCTGCTCGGCGCCCTGCTCGCCGAGGATCGTGCGGCTGTCGATCTTGGACGTCACCTGGAAGCTGATGCGGGTCGGGAAATTTGCCTTGATCGTGCCGGTGATGACGTCGACCGAGGGACGCTGCGTCGCCATGATCAGGTGGATGCCGGCGGCGCGCGCCATCTGGGCCAGCCGCTGGATCGCCCACTCGATGTCCTTGCCGGCGACCAGCATCAGGTCGGCCATCTCGTCGACGACGACGACGACATAGGGCAGCGGCGCCAGCTCCAGCGTCTCGTCCTCGAACACCGGCTTGCCGGTGTCGGCGTCGAAGCCGGTCTGGACGCGACGGGTGATCATCTCGCCCTTGGTCTTCGCCTCCTCGACGCGCGCGTTGTAGCCGTCGATGTTTCGCACTCCCAGCTTCGACATCGAGCGATAGCGGTTCTCCATCTCGCGCACCGCCCATTTGAGCGCGACGACCGCCTTCTTCGGATCGGTGACGACCGGCGCCAGGAGATGCGGGATGCCGTCGTAGACCGAGAGCTCCAGCATCTTCGGATCGACCATGATGAAGCGGCAGTGCTCCGGCGAGAGCCGATAGAGCAGCGACAGGATCATGGTATTGATCGCCACCGACTTGCCCGAGCCGGTGGTGCCGGCGACGAGCAGGTGCGGCATGCGGGCGAGATCGACCACGACCGGCGCACCGCCGATGTCCTTGCCGAGGATCAGGGGCAGCCGGCCGCCGGAGCGGTCATAAGCCTCGGTGCCGAGAAGCTCGCGCAGATAGACGGTCTCACGGCTGCCGTTCGGAAGCTCGATGCCGATCACGTTGCGGCCCGGGATAACGGCGACGCGCACCGAGAGCGCGCTCATCGAGCGGGCGATGTCGTCGGCGAGGCCGATCACGCGCGACGACTTGATGCCCGGCGCCGGCTCCAGCTCGTAAAGCGTGACGACCGGGCCCGGCCGCACCTTCACGATCTGTCCCTTCACGCCGAATTCCTGAAGCACGGACTCGAGCAGGCGCGCGTTCTCCGCCAACGCGCTCTCGTCCAGCTTCGCCACCGGCCCCGACTTTGCCAGCGCCAGCAGATCGACCGGCGGAAGACGGTAGTCGCCGCCCACCTCTTCGAGCGCCAGGCGCGATTGGCGCTTGGATTCCGACTTCTTCGGCGCCGGTGCCTTGGCAGCGACCAGAGGCTCGGCCTTCAGGCCTTTCGGTTCCGGCATCGCCGCGCGGTCGAGGATGAGCGGCGGATCCTCAGGCTCGTCGGTCGCAGGAGCGAGCGGACGCGCGACGAGGCGCGGCTCGATCCGCTTCGGGGTTTTCGCGGTGAAGGCGCTCGCCTTCTTGTAGCCGGCCTGGGCCGCCTTGCTGCCGGCGCGGCCGCCCCAGACCCCGACCCGCCAGGCGGCACGCCCACCGACGGCGAGGCCCTTGCCGCCGCTCCGCACCAAGGACATCCAGTCGCCGACCGAGAGCCCGAATGCGACGGCGGCCAAGGGCACCGCGAGCGCGGTGGCGCCCGCCGAGATCAGGCTGGTCGCGGCGAGCCCGCCCCAAGGCGGAACCCAGGCGATCAGCCGGCCGACGATCAGCTGGCCGACGACGCCGCCGAGACGAAGATCGGGAAGCTCCGGCCAGAGAAGCTGCGCCGGCAGGAGCGAGAGCGCGACCGAGACCGCCAGCGTCGCCGCCGGCAGGGTCGTGAGCCTGAGCCAGAACCGGCTGACCGGGCGATGGACGAGGAAGCGCGCGCCCCAGACCAGCACCACCAGCGCCAGCACGAAGCCGGATGCGCCGAGGCCCTGCACCAGCACGTCGGCGGCGGTGGCGCCGAGCGCGCCAAGCGGATGAGCGACCGGACGATCGACGGCGACGCTGAACGAACGGTCCCCCGGCACGTAGAAGACGATGCAGGCCACGAGGAACAGGCCGAACAGCAGCAGCGCCGTGCCTAAGAACTCCTGGGTGCGGCGCTTGAGGAAGACCTCCGCACCTTCGGGCAGGAAGCCTGCTTCCGCGACCATCGCTACAGCACCTGCGTCATGAGCTTGAGCGCCGTCTCCATCATCGGCTCGTCATAGACCATCGCGACCCGGATATAGGGCTGGCCGTGGTTCTTGCCGGTATGATCGGGCCACGACATGAAGCCGCCGGGCAGCACACGGATGCCGGCCTCGCTCCACAGCTTCTTCGCGGCTTCCGCACCGTCGCCGACATCGAGCCAGAGATAGAAGCCGCCGGCCGGCCGGTAATAGCCGTAGCGGCCGTCGATCACCTTGTCGGCGATGTCGAAGTTGCGGCGATAGATCTCGCGGTTGGCGTCGACGTGCTTCTCGTCGGACCAGAGGGCCGTCGCCGCCGCCAGCGTCGGCTGGCTCATGCCGGCAGCACCGTAGTTCAGCACGTTGACGAAGGCCTGGATCGACTCAGGCGATCCGGCGACGAAGCCGGAGCGCAGCCCCGGCGCGCTCGAACGCTTCGAGAGCGAATGCGCAATGACGACATTGTCCATGCTGCCGCCGAGGGCGGCGCAGGCTTCCAGCGCGCCCGGCGGCGGCACCTTGTCGTAGATCTCGGCGTAGCACTCGTCGACGACCAGAAGGAAGTCGTGGCGGCGCGCCAGCTCGACCGCGTGCTTGAGATAGTCGAGGGAAGCGACCGTGCCTTGCGGGTTGACCGGCGTGCAGAGGTAGAAGACCGCGGCGCGCTCCAGATCGGCCTTGGCGATCGCGTCGAGATCAGGAAGGAAGCCGGTCTCCTTCCGCGCCGGCAGGTAGACCGGCTCGGCGCCGGCGATCAGCGCGGCACCCGTGTAGACGTGATAGGAGGGGTTCGGGATCAGCACCGCCGGCTTCTTCCCGGCCTTGGTCTCCGGCACCGCGAACAGCGCCGCCATGAACAGGCCCTCGCGCGATCCCGGGATAGGCAGGATGTGCTTGTCCGGGTTCACCATGCCCTGAGGCAGCCGGTAGCGTCGGGTCAGCCAGGCAGCGACCGCCTTCCGGAACTCAGGCGTGCCCGAGTGGTCGGTGTAGCGGTTCCACTTGTCGGCGTTCCTGGCGATTTCCTCGGCGATGCAGGCCGGGGGCTGGTTCTGCGGCTCGCCGACCGAAAGCAGGATCGGGGCGCGGTTGCTCCTGGGCTGGATCGGGCCCAGCAGCTCCCGGAGCTGGCGAAAAGCGTAGTCCTTGAGCGGGTCGAGGCGGCGGTTGGTCATCACGTCCAGGGGTCAGCACGAAGCCCGGGCCGGATTGGGACAGCAATGCCCGAGGGTTACAGTATATAGCTGAACCTCGGTGTCAGGACCACAAAATCCTGAGATTCCTAGAGATCGACCCCTTCGTGGCCCGGTTCGCCCGTCTTGGCCTCGTCGGCCTCCGGGAAGGGCGGGCGGATCCGCTTCAGGATGATGTCGCCCTCGGGCGTCACCCGAGGCGCCTCGAACATCGGCATGCGGTCGATCAGGCGGCGGATGCCTTCGAGAATGCGACGTGCACTCTCGGCGACGATGTCGGGCGCGCTCGGGACCTGAGGCGGCGCATAGGGCTCGGTCGACTGCGCTAAAGCCGGGGCAGCGAACGCGAGGGCGAGAACCAGGGCGACGACACGAAGCATGGGGTGGGCGTCCTTTCACTCTATTCCTCGCGCAGCATTGGGGCGGCTTTTTGGCCGACACGTGAAGCCGATGCGGCATTGGATACCGCGCCTGCGGCCGCGACTCGCCGGCCATCGGGGAACCCGCAGGAGCGCTCGCGACGCGTCGTGTCAGTTGCCGGGTCAACGGCATCAGCGCGGAGCACGACATGGCGGAAGAAGCCGTCGGGGAAGACACCGGGAAGGACGATGGGAAGGACAAGCCGCTCAACCCCGACGATCTGCGTGCGCGGGACGCGGTGCGCGCGCTAGCCGAGCTCGGTGCGCTGAAGCTCTGCCTGTCCTGCGGGCGCGACAGCGACCGCATCCTTCAGCCGGTGATCTATGGCGACGATCTGCTCAATCGCGGGCCGATCCTGCCGCTGGTCTGCGCCGACTGCGGCCACATCGCCACCTACGGCATCGACCAGACGCTGAGTGCCGCTGCGACGAGGAAGAAGGCAAATGGGTAAGGTGATCGACACGACCGGCCGCAAGATCGCCGATACGCTCGGCGCCGTTCCGGTGCCCAAGCCTCGGGTGGAAGCGCCGGTCGAGAAGCCGCGCGCGGTCCTGACGGCAGGCCTCTCCACCGCCGTCATCGTGCTTACGATGCTCGGCGGCTTCGGCCTGCTCTATGCCCAGAACGCCGAGACCGGGGGCCGCGTCGAGGTGCGCATGGCCCGCGCGGACAAGTACGACGAGAGGCTCGATGCCCTGGCCTCGAAGCTCGATGCCGCCAGCACCAGCCTGGTCGAGATGGGCGTGCGGCTCCAGGCGATGGGCAACAAGCTCGACGGGGTCGGAAACCAGGTCGCCACCGGGCTCCGCGATGCGAACCGAAGCCTCGCCGAGACGCTGAATACGAGCCTGAACGCTCTCTCGCAGCGGCTCGCGGCCCAGCAGCAGCCGCGGGAACAGAGGCCGGGCCAGGCGCCGTCCTCATCCTCGAACGTGCCGCGGTCCTATGCGCCGTATCCCGGTTCCATGCAGCCGCGGCGGGCGTTCCCGTACTAAGGCGAGAGTCCCCTCACGTGTCGCGGAGCATCGGCGCCGCCTTCTGGCCGAGCGCATACCAGGTACCGATCAGCCCCAGCAGAACCGTCAACACGACGGAGAGCGAAGCCGATCCGGCGACGGCGGTCGCCGAGAAGACGAAGTCGCTCTTCATCGCGAAGACCAGGATGGCCCAGCCGGCGACCGTGCCGGCGGCCGCGGCAATCGCCGCGATCACCAGACCCAGCAGTCCGAACTCGAGCAGATAGGCGCCCAGAACCTCGATCCGCCTGGCACCCAGCACCTTGAGCACGACCGCGTCCTTGACCCGTCGGCGATGGCCGGCGGCGACCGCGCCGGCGAGCACCAGCGTGCCTGCGGCCAAGGTCACCGCCGCGGTCACGCGGACGGCGAAGGCGATGCCTTCGAGGATGCGGTTGGCGGCGTCGATCGCGTCCTTGACCCGCACCGCCGAGACATTCGGAAACCGCTTGCCGAGTGCGGTGAGCAGGCGCCCCTCTTCCGCCGGCGACGCCAGATGCACCGTCGCCAGATGGGACTGCGGCGCGCGATCGAGGATGCCCGGCGCGAAGATGAAGGTGAAGTTCATCGCCAGCGTGCCCCAGTCGATCTCGCGCAGCGAAGCGATCTCCGCCTCGATCTCGCGGCCGAGCACGTTAAGGCCGATGCGATCGCCGATACCGATGCCGAGCCCGCGCGCAATGTTGGCATCGACCGAGACCAGCGGCGGTCCTGCGTAGTCCGCCGGCCACCATTTGCCCTCGACGATCCGCGCGTTCGCCGGCTGCGTCCTCGAGTAGGAAAAGCCGCGATCACCCTGCAGCGCCCAGGCGGCACCCGGCGCCACCTGCACTCGATCGGCCGGCACCCCGTTCACGCTGGCGACGCGGCCGCGGATCATCGGCGTGCGCGAGAGGTCGCTCGCGCCCGGGGTGGATCGCACCAGCGAGTCGAAAGCCTCGGCCTGGTCAGGCTGGATGTCGATAAAGAAGAAGGTCGGCGCGCGTTCGGGCAGGCGCTCGTTCACCTGGCGGTCGAGATTGCGCTCGATCAGCGCGACCGCGACCAGCACGGTGAGGCCAAGGCCGAGCGACAATGCGAGCGCGCCCATCGGCGAGCCCGGCCGCGTCAGGTTGGCGAGCGCCAGCCTGAGCAGCGGCTGGCTCGGCCTGCCGGCGCGGCGGGCGAGTGCCGCGATCGCGGTCGCGGCGCCGTAGAAGACAAAGACCGAGCCGACGGAGCCGCCGAGGAACCACAGCGCCAGCACACGATCCTGCGCGGTCGCGACCGTGAGAATGCAGAGCGCGATGAAGGCCGCGGCGGTGCCGAGGATCGGCCACCAGCCGGGGAACCGACGCGGCGGCGAGATCTGAGCGCGGAAGAGATCGCCCGGCGCCACCTGCGAGGACCGCGCGAGCGGGATCAGCGCGAAGGCCAGCGTGGTGAAGAGGCCGCAGGTCGCGGCGACCGCGAGCGGCTGCCAGTAGATGCCGGCCTTCGCCTGGATCGGCAGCACGGCGGCAAGCGCGCTCGAGAAGATCGCCGGCGTCACCGCGCCGAGCACGAGGCCGAGCAGAATGCCGCCGATAGCCATCGCCAGCACGAGCAGCAGGTATGTGGTGAAGGCAAGCCGAGCCGGCGCCCCCAGCGCCTTCAGCGTCGCGATCGCCGCGAGCTTGCCGTCGAGATAGCTGCGAACCGCATTGCCGACGCCGACGCCGCCGACCAGCAATGCCGTGAGGCCGACCAGCGTCAGGTACTGGCCGATGCGTTCGAGGAAGCGGCGCAATCCCGGCGCCGCCTCGTCGAAGGCGCGGATGCGCCAGCCGGCATCGGCATGCTCCGCGCTCGCGGCGGCGCGCAGGTCCGCAGCGGTCGTGCCGGGCGGGAGCGCGATCCGATAGAGATGGCGGACGAGGCTTCCGGGAAGCAAGAGCCCGGTCGCGCGCAGCGTGTCGAACGACACCAGCACGCGCGGGCCGAAGGTGAATGCGCCGGTCGCCTTGTCGGGCTCGCGCGCCAGGATCGCGCGCACCTCGAGCTTCACGTCGCCGACCGCGAGCGTGTCGCCAACCTTGAGGTCGAGCCTCGCGGCGAGCGTCGGCTCGATCGCAGCCCCCCTGCCTGCGAGAACCTGCGCCAGCGCCTGATCCGGCTCGAAGCTCAGCGAACCGACCAGCGGATAGAGCCCATCCACCGCCTTGAGCTCGACCAGCGTGCGGTCCTCGCCGCCGGTCTTGACCGCCATCGCGCGCAGCTCGGCGACCTGCGAGAGGCGGCCGAAGCGGCCGAGGAAGTCGCGCTCGGGCACGGTCGCGTCGCGCTGCGTCAAGGCGATCTCGACGTCGCCGCCGAGGATCGCACGCGCGTCGCTGGCAAGCCCCGCCATCAGCGACGAGGTCACCGAGCCGACCGCGGCGATCGCGCCGACACCGAGCGCAAGGCAGGCGAGGAAAAGCCGGAAGCCCTTGAGGCCGCCGCGGAGCTCGCGGCGGACGAGCTTGAGCGCGAGACCGATCAAGCGGCGGCTCCGACGACCTTGCCGTCGGCAAGGCGGATGATCCGATCGGCGCGGGCGGCAAGTTCCGGGTCGTGGGTGATCAGCATCAGCGTCGATCCCGCGGCTCGTCGGCGCTCGAACAGCAGCTCGATGATCTGGTGGCCGGTGTCGCCGTCGAGGTTGCCGGTCGGCTCGTCGGCGAGGATCAGCGCCGGCTTGGCGACGACCGCGCGCGCGATCGCCACCCGCTGCTGCTCACCGCCGGAAAGCTGATCGGGATAGTGCTCGAGGCGATGGCCGAGCCCGACCGAGATGAGCGCTTCCGCCGCAGCGTCGAACGCGTCGCCGCGGCCGGCCAGTTCCAGCGGTACCGCGACGTTCTCGAGCGCGGTCATCGTCGGCACCAGGCGGAAGCTCTGAAAAACGATGCCGACATGCTTGCGCCGGAGCAGCGCGAGCCCATCTTCATCCAGCGTCGAGAGATCCTGGCCCGCGAGCGAGATGCGCCCGGAGCTGACCCGTTCGAGGCCAGCCACCACCATCATCAGCGTCGACTTGCCGGCCCCCGACGGCCCGACCACGGCGACCGCTTCGCCGCGGCCGATGGCGAGGTCGATGCCGCGCAGGATGTTGACGGGTCCGACGGTGCTGGGCAGGCTGACCTGGACGTCCGCAAGCTCGAGCAGAGCGCCATCGGTGGAAGCATCGGGCATCGGGCGTGTTCCGGGGACTTGAGACTAAGGACTGAACGTGGCCGACGGGCCGGCACCGGATTGAAAGGTGGTCCCTTGAAGAGGATTGTCAACGGATTGGCGGCCGCGCTCGCGGCTTTGTGCCTGTTCTTTGGGCAGACGGCCACGGCCGCGCCGGCGCGCGTGCTGATGCTGGGCGACAGCCTGACTGCCGGGTTCGGCCTGCCGCTCGCCGAATCCCTGCCGTCGCAGCTCGAAGCCGTGCTGAAGGGCCAGGGGCTCGACGTCGTGATCCTGAACGGCGGCGTCTCGGGCGACACCACCGCCGGGGGCCTGGCGCGTCTCGACTGGGCGCTCGCCGACAACCCGGCCTATGCCCTTGTCGCGCTCGGCGCCAACGACGCGCTCCGGGGCCTGAGCCCGGCCAAGGCCTACGAGAATCTCGACACGATCATCGCGCGCCTCAAGTCCAAGAACGTGAAGGTGATGATCCTCGGCATGCTGGCGCCGCTCAATCTCGGCCCCGACTACCGCGAGGAGTTCGCCGGGATCTTCCCGAAGCTCGCCGAGAAGCATCGCGTGCCGCTCTATCCGTTCCTGCTCGACGGCGTCGCGCTCGAGCCGAAGCTGAACCAGCGCGATGGAATCCATCCGAACGCCGACGGCGTGAAGATCATCGCCGGCCGCCTGGCGCCGCTGGTGAAGCAGCTCCTGGAGACGCCGCCGGGATGAGCGCCCCTCGATGAGTACTTTCGTCGCCTCGCACGCGGCCGACGACGATGCCGACGAGGCGGTGGCGCTGACGCTGGCCGGTCTCTCGCCGCTGCCGCAAGGCGCCAATCTCGGCTTCGTCTACGCGACCGACACCTTTGCCGCCGAGCTGCCATCGCTGCTCGGGCGCCTGCGCGAAGCGACCGGCGTGAAGGAATGGGTCGGCACCGTCGGCCTCGGTGTCAGCGCCACATCGGCCGGCTACTTCGACCGGCCGGCGATCTCGGTGATGGTGGGGTCGCTGCCGGAGGGTTCGTTTCGGATCTTCTCCGGCCTCGAGCACGGCATGGAGCGGTTCCGGCGCGAACACGGCGCCTGGCTCTCCGAGAAGCAGCCGAGCTTCGGCGTCGTGCATGCCGATCCGCGCAACCCGAAGACGCCCGAGATGGTGACGCGGCTCGCCGACGAGCTTCCCTGCTACCTGGTCGGCGGGCTCACCGCGTCGCGAAGCCGACATGCCCAGGTCGCCGGATCCGGCCATGGCGCCGCGGAGGGCGGAATCTCCGGCGTGCTCTTCGCCGGCGACGTCGCGGTCGCCTGCGGCCTGTCCCAGGGCTGCTCGC
>CAZDGR010000064.1:0-12293 GCA_964504845.1 uncultured Rhizobium sp.
GGAGATCGCCATGGCGACCAAGTCGAAGCGCGCGACGCGCGCAAAGCCGAAGCGCGCAGCGAAGGCCAAGCCGAAGCGCGTCGCGGCCAGGCCTAAGCCGGCCGCTGCGCGGACAGAGCGCGCGGCACCGGCGAAGACGAAGCGGACGGCTGCCATGCGCAAGCCCATGGCGGTGGCCAAGGCGGAAATGATGATCCGCCGGCCCGTGGCCGACGTCTTCATCGCCTTCGTCGATCCGCTGATCACCTCGAACTTCTGGTTCACCAAAGGCAGCGACCGGCTGCACATGGGAAAGACGGTGCGCTGGGAATGGGAGATGTACGGCTTCGCCGTCGACATCGACGTGATGCGGGTCGACGAGAACCGGCGGATCCTGATCCATTGGCCGAGCGAGGGCGGCCCGACGCAGGTCGAATGGACCTTCACCGCGCGCCCCGACAACACCACCTTCGTCTCGATCACCAACAGCGGCTTCCACGGCAGCGATGCCGAGGTCGTCGCCCAGGCCGTCGGCACGACGGAGGGTTTCGCGCTCGTTCTCGCCGGGGCGAAGGCGTTCCTCGAGCAGGGGCTGGTCCTGGATCTCGTCGCCGACCGCTTTCCTGACGGCTTGCCCAAGGGCCGACCTTCCGGCTAGGCGGCCGATGCGGCTTGTGGCAGTTTCCGCCGCCGCGAATTCGAGGAGTCGAGCAGTGCGTGCCGAGACCGAGCAGACCGTCGCCCAGATCAAGCAGTCGCTGGAACTGCTGAGGAGGTCTCTTTGACTGGGATGCCGCGACCCGGCGCCTGGAGGAGCTGAACCAGGCGGCCGAGGACCAGTCGCTCTGGAACGACCAGGCCAAGGCCCAGGCGGTGATGCGCGAACGCACCCGTCTCGAGAAGTCGCTGGGTGCCGTCCGCGAGATCGAGCAGGGTCTGGAGGACGCCGTCGGGTTGATCGAGCTGGCCGAGGCCGAGAACGACCAGGCGACGCTGGCGGAAGCCGAGGCCGAGCTCGCCAAGGTCGCCGAGACCGCGGCGAAGAAGCAGCTCGAGAGCCTGCTCTCCGGCGAGGCCGACGCCAACGACTGCTATCTCGAGATCCATGCCGGCGCCGGCGGCACCGAGGCCCAGGACTGGGCCCTGATCCTGACCCGCATGTACACGCGCTGGGCCAATGCCAAGGGCTACAAGGTCGAGTACATCGAGGAGAGCCCGGGCGAAGAGGCCGGCCTCAAGTCGACGACCATCCGCATCAGCGGCGAGAACGCCTATGGCTGGCTCAAGTCGGAGTCCGGCGTGCATCGGCTGGTCCGCATCTCGCCGTTCGACTCCCAGGCAAGGCGGCACACCAGCTTCGCCTCGGCCTGGGTCTATCCGGTGATCGACGACTCGATCGACATCGAGGTGCTCGACAAGGACCTCCGCATCGACACCTACCGCGCGTCGGGGGCCGGCGGCCAGCACGTCAACAAGACAGAAAGCGCGATCCGCATCACCCATATGCCGAGCGGCATCGTCGTCGCCTGCCAGACCGACCGCTCGCAGCACCGCAATCGCGCCATGGCGATGGACATGCTGAAGGCCCGTCTCTACGAGGCCGAGCTGCAGAAGCGCGAGGCGGAGGCGGCGAAGGAGCAGGAGTCCAAGACGGACATCGGCTGGGGCCACCAGATCCGGTCCTACGTGCTGCAGCCCTATCAGATGGTGAAGGACCTCCGCACGGGGGTGGAGACCGGCAACTCAGGCGCCGTGCTCGACGGCGACATCGATCGCTTCCTCGAGGCTTCGCTCGCCGCACGCCTCGACAAGCTTTCCGGAAAGGCGGCCTGACGACGATGAACGCGCTCAGCCCCGGCCTCACCCCGCTCGAGGAGGTCAAGAAGATCTCCGGCCTCGAGTTTCTGAAAGGGATCAGCGAGGGGCGCTTCCCGCCGCCGCCGATCGCCCATCTGCTGGGCTTCACCCTGACCGAGGTCGAGGAGGGGCGGGCGCTGTTCACCGGCACGCCCGACTTCCGCCTCTACAACCCGATCGGCTCGGTCCATGGCGGCTACATCGCGACGCTGCTGGATTCCTGCATGAGCTGCGCCGTCCACACCACGGCGCCGGCCGGCTTCGGCTACACCACGGTCGAGATCAAAGTGAACTTTGTGCGCGCGGTCACAGATAAGACCGGCCTGGTTCGGGCAGAAGGTAAGGTGATCAACGCGGGAAAGCGGATCGGCACGTCCGAGGGTCGCCTTGCCGATGCCCAGGGCCGGCTTCTGGCCCACGGAACGGCGACTTGCCTCATCTTTCCGCTGTGATCGAGGGTTGACGGCCGCTTAGGCAGTGCACGACCGCGTTAGCTGGGAAATCGTTAATTATCTCAGCGGCTTGTAACGGAAGTTCGGCGTAAAAAGCGTTGCGTCGCCGTCGTCCAGGTGCTAGCGTTTCGTTTAATAATCCCCCGAGAAACGGATAGCGGGATCCCCAAATGGCCACCAATTCCATTCTCACCAATACCGGCGCGGCGACCGCGCTCCAGAACGCGAACTCGATCGAGCGCAGCCGCGACGCGCTCGGCCGTCAGCAGTCGACCGGCAAGCGCGTCAACAACGCCGTCGACAACGCGTCGGCCTTCACGATCGCGCAGGTCCTGCAGGGCGACCTCAAGTCGTTCGGCGCGGTGGAGCAGGGCATCGACAATGCCCGCGGCATCCTCGCGGTGACCAACGCCGCGGCGACCGCTGCTTCCGACCAGCTCGCCAACCTGAATGCGACGATCATCTCGGCGCAGAATCCGGCGAACACCTCGCAGCAGCAGGCGATCTACAACGCCGACTTCCAGGCGCAGGTCGCCCAGCTGAACCAGACCATTCAGAACGCCAGCTTCAACGGCCGCAATGTGCTGTCGGCCGGCTCGACCTCGCTCAACGTGCTCGGCAACATCGACGGCACGACGCTGACGGTGGCGTCGAACTCGGCCTTCTCGGTCGCGGCCGCCAATCTCGGCGCGCAGACGCTGTCGAGCCCGGCGGCGGCGGCGCAGGCCTTCTCCGCGCTCCAGCAGGCGCAGGCCTCGATCGCCACGGTCCTTGGCAATGTCGGCCAGGACACGCGCACGCTGAACAACCAGTCGCAGTTCCTGTCGGTGCTGGCGGATGCGACCCAGGAAGGCCTCGGCTCGATCGTCGATGCCAACTTGGGATCGGTCGCGGCGCGGAGCCAGGCTGAAGCCGTTCGCGGCCAGCTGTCGGGCCTCACGCTCAACATCGCCAACCGCCAGCCGCAGTCGGTGCTCGGCCTCTTCCGCTGACGCCTCTCTAGCAGGTACTCGCGCTCAAAAAGACGGCGGCCTTCGGGCCGCCGTCTGCTTTTGTTCGCCTGCTTGAGTAGCCCTAGCGCGGCCGGGTAAATGGGGCTAAATTTTGACAATTGAAGCACTAAGCCCTGAACTACGGGGCGGGTCTACAACTAGGAGGCTTTAGATGCGGTTCTCGAAACTCTTCGCCGCCGCGGCGGCACTTGCGATCGGCGCCGTGACCGCCACACCGGCGGACGCCGGTGCGGTCCTGGATGCGATCAAGGCGCGCGGCTCGTTCAAATGCGGCACCGCGCAGCCGACGCCGGGCTGGGGCTACACCGACTCTTCGGGCGCCTGGCAAGGCTTCAACATCGACGTCTGCAAGGCCGTCGCCGCCGCGCTGTTCGGCAACATGACAAAGGTCGAGTACGTCGTCGTCACCTCGCAGAGCCGCTTCCCGGCGCTGCAGTCGGGCGAGGTCGACGTCCTCTCGAACAACACCACCTGGACGCTCGCACGCGACAGCCAGCTCGGCTTCAACTTCGCGCCGACCGTGTTCTATGACGGCCAGGGCTTCCTGGTTCCGAAGAAGCTGGGCGTCACCTCGGGCCTGAAGCTGGATGGCGCCACCGTCTGCGTGCTGCCCGGCACCACCACCGAGCTCAACCTCGCGGACTACTTCCGCGCCAACAAGATGAGCTTCAAGCCGGTCGTCATCGAGAACGCCGACGAGATCCGTCGCGCCTACTTCGAAGGCCGCTGCGACGTCATGACCAACGACCGCTCGTCGCTGGCCGCGATCCGCTCGCTGGCGTCCAACCCGGCCGACCACATCGTGCTCGCCGACGTGATCTCGAAGGAGCCGCTGGCTCCGGTCGTGAAGCACGGCGACGACCAGTGGTTCGACATCATCAAGTGGACGGTCTACGCCCTCCTCGAGGCCGAGGAATACGGCGTGACCCAGGCGAACGCCGACAAGATGGCCACCGAGTCCAAGGACCCGCGCATCCAGCGCCTGCTCGGCCAGACCCCGGGCATGGGTGCTGCGCTCGGCCTCGACGAGAAGTGGGCGCTGAACGCCATCAAGGCGGTCGGCAACTACGGCGAGATCTACGACCGCAGCCTCGGACCGAAGACCCCGCTCCAGCTCGAGCGCGGGATCAACGATCTGTGGACCAAGGGCGGCATCATGTACTCGCCCCCGGCTCGCTGATCTGACGAGAGCCCTCTGAAGCCGTCGGACCGCTCCGCGCCCCAGGCCCTGCGCCCGGAGGCGCGGGGCGGTCCGATCTTCGTCCCCGCGTCCCATGCGACCGGGAGGATCATGACATGAGCCAGCTCGACACGCCCCGCACGGGCGACGCCGTCGGCTACCCGGATGCCGCGGCCCGCGTCAGACGCGGCGGCGCATGGTGGAACGACCAGCACGTCCGTTCGCTTCTCTACCAGGCCGGCGTCCTTCTCGCCGTCATCCTCGTCATCGGCTGGTTCGCCTCGAACGCGATGAGCAACCTCGCCAAGGCCGGCATCGCGACCGGCTTCGGCTTCCTCAGCCGCGAGGCTGGGTTCGGCATCGGCGAGAACCTGATCGAGTACTCGCCGGCGAACACCTATGGCCGCGCGCTGCTTGTCGGATTCCTCAATACCATCAAGGTCGCCATCGTCGGCTGCATCCTGACGACGTTCCTCGGCACCTTCCTCGGCATCCTCCGTCTCTCGACCAATCCGCTGCTCGCCCGCCTGATGAGCGGCTACATCGAGCTGATCCGGAACATCCCGCTGCTGCTGCAGCTGTTCTTCTGGTACGCGCTGGTCATCACCTTTCCCCCGCCGCGGCAGGCGCTCAACCCGATCGACGGCGTCTTCCTGTCGAACCGCGGCATCAAGGTGCCGGGCGTCGTCGTGGACGACAGCCATTGGTGGGTTGCGGGCGCCTTCGTCGTCGGCGCCGTCGGCACATTCCTGTTCCATCGCTGGTCGAAGCTGCGGCAGGCCCGGACCGGCGAGCGGCTCTCGACCTTGCCGGCAGCGGCCGGCCTGTTGATCGGCCTGCCGCTGGTGATAGGCCTTCTCGTCGGCGCGCCGTTCGACCTCGACGTGCCCGAGCTCAAGGGCTTCAATTTCTCGGGCGGCCTGACGCTGTCGCCCGAGTTCGCGGCCCTCCTGATCGGCCTCACGGTCTACACCGCGGCCTTCGTCGCCGAGATCGTGCGCGCAGGCATCCTGTCGGTGAACAAGGGGCAGTGGGAGGCGGCCGAGGCGCTTGGCATCCGCCGTCCGCGGGTGCTGCGCCTGATCGTGCTGCCGCAGGCGCTCCGGATCATCGTGCCGCCGATGACGTCGACGTATCTGAACTACACCAAGAACTCGTCGCTCGCGATCGCGATCGGCTACCCGGATCTGGTGAGCGTCGCCAACACGACGATGAACCAGACCGGCCAGCCGATCGAGGCGATCGCGATCTTCATGTCGGTGTACCTGACGCTGAGCCTTCTGATCTCGGCGTTCATGAACTGGTACAACAAGAAAATCTCGCTCCGCGAGCGATGAGGGACGAAGGAACGCGACCATGACCCAGCTCGCGACCGACGTCACGTCGGCCAAGAACCTGATCGGCCCGCCGCCGTCGCAGAAGGAGACGCCGCTGCTTCGCGCGTGGCGCACCTTCTTCGGCACGCCGCTCAACGGCGCGATCTCGCTCGTCTGCATCCTGCTGCTCGTCTGGATCACGCCGAAGCTGGTCAACTGGTTCCTGCTCGATGCGACCTGGTCGGGAACCGCCCAGGATTGCCGCAAGGGCGCCGGTGCCTGCTGGGCGTTCGTCGGCGAGAAGTGGCGGGTCATGCTTTTCGGCGTCTATCCGGCCGAGGAGCTGTGGCGGCCGACGCTGATGATGGCTCTCTTCATGGGCATGATCGTCGCCTCGATGTTCAAGGCGCTGTGGCGGAAGGAGCTGCTCTACGCCTGGGCCGTGACGGTGCCGATCCTCTTGATCCTGATGGCCGGAGGCGTCTTCGGCCTTGCCCCGGTGCCGACCAACCGCTGGAGCGGGCTCCCGGTCACGCTGCTGATCTCGCTGTTCGGCCTGGTGCTGGCCTTTCCGCTGGCGATCATGCTGGCGCTCGGGCGGCGTTCGACCATGCCCCTGATCCGGATGCTGTCGGTCTGCTACATCGAGCTGATCCGCGGCGTGCCGCTGATCTCTCTGCTGTTCATGGCGTCCGTCATCCTGCCGCTGTTCCTGCCGACCGGCACGACGATCGACAAGCTGCTTCGTGCCCAGATCGCGATCATCATGTTCGCCGCCGCGTATCTCGCCGAGGTGGTGCGCGCCGGCCTGCAGGGCATCCCGCGCGGCCAGTACGAGGCGGCCGACTCGCTCGGTCTCACCTATTGGCAATCGATGCGCCAGATCGTGCTGCCGCAGGCGCTGAAGATGGTGATCCCGCCTCTGGTCGGCACCTTCATCGGCTTCTTCAAGGACACGACGCTGATCATCATCGTCGGACTGTTCGACTTCCTGTTCGCCGTCCGCGCGCCGCTGGCGGATCCGAACTGGCTCGGGTTCTCGACCGAGGCTTATGTCTTCGCCGCGCTGATCTACTTCTGCTTCTGCTTCACGATGTCGAGGTACAGCCAGTATCTCGAGCGCGAGCTGACGCCGGAGCGACGGCGGTAGCTTATCGGCTCGTAACTTTCGGTTGCGGATTTTCCGCCCGACAGTAGCTGAGTGCAATCGAAGGACGAGCGTTCCAGGCCATTAGAAGGTTAACCCGGAATCGTTGCGCAACGCCCTCATATGGCTTTTGCGGTTAAGTTATGTAAATTGTTGTGAAACGCCATTTTGGGGCACTGTTTCCCGTCGCGCACGGCTCCAAATTGTGACAAGAAGAGGTTGAAACACCCGCAAACATGCGTGAAACCAGGAGTCTCGCTATGCCGAGGAAAGCCGCTGCCAAGTCGGCCAAGAGCGACCGCCACAACCCCAGGGGAGCGAGTTCCGTCGACGCCCATGTCGGCCTGCGGGTCCGCCAGCGCCGGACGCTGCTGGGGATGAGCCAGACCCAGCTCGGCGAGGCCCTCGGACTGACGTTCCAGCAGGTCCAGAAATACGAGCGGGGATTCAACCGCGTCGGCGCCAGCCGGCTCTGGGAGCTCTCGCGGGTTCTTGGCGTGCCGATCACCTATTTCTTCGAAGGCCTCGAACCGGACACCCAGCCGGTGCCGGTGCGCGAGATGCCGGACTCGATGAAGGCCAGCGCCGATCCGCTGAACAAGCGCGAGACGCTCGAGCTGGTGCGCGCCTACTACCGGATCCAGGACGTCGCCGTCCGCCGCCGCCTCTGCGATCTGATCCGCCAGATCGCCGGTGCCGCCGAGGACTTCGAGGACGAGGCCGACCAGGCCGCCTGATCTATTGCGTTCCTCCAGAATTGAAAAGGCCCGCTCCGAAGAGCGGGCCTTCTTTTTTGTGCGAGAACGTGGCGGGGCTATTCGACCAGCGCCGGCACCTTGGGCTCCTCGTCGCGCGGCGCCGGCGGTGTCGGATAGTCGAACACCAGCTTCTCGCCGTCGAAGTCCACGCGGACCCGGCCGCCGGCGGCGAGCTTGCCGAACAGCAGCTCCTCGGCCAGCGCCTTCTTCACGTGCTCCTGGATGATGCGGCCGAGCGGACGTGCGCCGAACTGCGGATCGTAGCCCTTCTGGGCGAGCCAGTGACGGGCCGCCTCGGTGAGCTCGATCTCGACGTTGCGCTCGCCGAGCTGGGCTTCGAGCTGGGTCACGAACTTGTCGACGACCTTGCCGACGATCTCCGGCGAAAGACCGGCGAACGGGATGATCGCGTCCAGACGGTTCCTGAACTCGGGCGTGAACATCCGGTTGATCGCCTCGGTGTCCTCGCCGATCCGCACGGAGCGCTCGAAACCGATCGGCGGCTTCACCAGGTCGGCGGCGCCGGCATTGGTGGTCATGATCAGGATCACGTTACGAAAGTCGACCGACTTGCCGTTGTGATCGGTCAGCTTCCCGTGGTCCATCACCTGCAGCAGGATGTTGTAGAGGTCCTGATGCGCCTTCTCGATCTCGTCGAGCAGCAGCACGCAATGCGGATGCTGGTCGATTGCGTCGGTGAGCAGGCCGCCCTGGTCGAAGCCGACATAGCCCGGGGGCGCGCCGATCAGCCGGCTCACCGAATGCCGCTCCATGTACTCGGACATGTCGAAGCGGGTGAGCTCGATGCCGAGCACCTTGGCGAGCTGGCGGGCGACCTCGGTCTTGCCGACGCCGGTCGGCCCTGAGAACAGGTAGCAGCCGATCGGCTTTTCCGGCTCGCGCAGGCCCGCGCGCGACAGCTTGATCGCCGCGGACAGTGCCTCGATCGCCTTGTCCTGGCCGAAGACCACGGTGCGGAGATCGCGCTCGAGGTCCTTGAGCACCTGCTTGTCGTCGGCCGAGACGCTCTTCGGCGGGATGCGGGCGATCTTGGCGACGATCGCCTCGACCTCCTTCACGCCGATCGTCTTCCGCCGCTTCGACGGCGGCTGCAGCATCTGCGCGGCGCCGACCTCGTCGATCACGTCGATCGCCTTGTCGGGCAGCTTGCGGTCATTGATATAGCGGGCCGCAAGCTCGACCGCCGACTTGATGGCTTCGGCGGTGTAGCGGACCTTGTGGTGGTCCTCGTAGTAGGGACGGAGGCCCTGGAGGATCTTGATCGAGTCCTCGACCGACGGCTCGTTGACGTCGATCTTCTGGAAGCGGCGGACCAGCGCCCGGTCCTTCTCGAAGTAGTTGCGGTATTCCTTGTAGGTGGTCGAGCCGATGCAGCGGAGCGTGCCGGAGGCCAGCGCCGGCTTCAGCAGGTTGGACGCATCCATCGCACCGCCGGAGGTGGCGCCGGCGCCGATCACGGTGTGGATCTCGTCGATGAACAGGATCGCCTTGTCCTGAGCCTCGAGCTCGGTGATGACGGCCTTGAGACGCTCCTCGAAGTCGCCGCGGTAGCGGGTGCCGGCGAGCAGCGCGCCCATGTCGAGCGAGAAGATCGTCGCGTCCTTCAGGACCTCCGGCACCTCGCCCTGGACGATGCGCCGCGCCAGACCCTCGGCGATCGCGGTCTTGCCGACGCCGGGGTCGCCGACATAGAGCGGGTTGTTCTTGGTGCGCCGGCAGAGGATCTGGATCGTGCGCTCGACTTCGTCGGCGCGGCCGATCAGCGGGTCGATCTTGCCCTGCGAGGCCTTGCGGTTGAGGTTGACGCAATAGGACTCGAGCGCGTCCGAGCCCTTCTTGTTCTGCTTCTCCTGGCCGCCGCCCTGCTGCTCCTCGTCGGCGCCGCGCACGGTCTTCTGCTCGGTGCGGCCCGCGACCTTGGCGATGCCATGGCTGATGTAGTTGACCGCATCGAAGCGCGACATGTCCTGCTCTTGCAGGAAATAGACGGCGTGGCTCTCGCGCTCGGAGAAGAGCGCGACCAGCACGTTGGCGCCGGTGACCTCGCTGCGGCCGGAGGACTGGACGTGGATGACGGCGCGCTGCACGACGCGCTGGAATCCCGCGGTCGGCTTCGCCTCCTCGCCGCGCTTGGAGACGAGCGCCTGGAGTTCGTTGTCGATGTATCCGGCGAGATCGCGGCGGAGCTTCTCGACCTCGACGCCGCAGGCGCGCAAGACCGCGATCGCGTCCTGGTCCTCGGTCAACGACATCAACAGGTGCTCGAGGGTCGCGTATTCGTGGTGGCGCTCGTTGGCGAGCGCCAGCGCGCGGTGGAGCGACTTCTCGAGGTTGCGTGACAGCATGCCCAAGGTAAGTCCTCCTAGTCCTTCTCGAGAGTGCACTGCAGCGGATGCTGGTGCTGGCGCGCGAAATCCATGACCTGGGTGACCTTCGTCTCGGCCACCTCGTAGGTGTAAACACCGCAGATGCCGACGCCACGGTGATGAACGTGAAGCATGATGCGGGTCGCTTCCTCCCGGGTCTTGGCGAAGAAACGCTCGAGGACGTGGACGACGAACTCCATCGGCGTGTAGTCGTCGTTCAACATCAAGACCTTGTACATCGACGGCTTCTTGGTCTTGGGCTTGGCCTTGACCACCACGCCGGTCTGCGGACCGCCGCCTGTTCCCTTGCCGTTGCCGATGGTCGGATCGCTCACGTGACGCGCGTCCTAGGGACGATCAGATGGAGGGAAATCATAGGGTCGCGGAACCGGGAGGGAAAGGGTTGGCCATGATCGCCAAGGATCACGGCGAAAACCGGGCAACCTGAGCGGACTAGTCAGATGGGTACGCCGAGACAGAAAAGCAAACGGCCCGGCGAGTTGCCTCGCCGGGCCGTTCAGAAGCGACGAATCGCCTGTTTAGGCGATCGTTAGGCAGCCGCCGGCTTGAAGAGCTTCTCGACGCTCACGTTCACGCGAGCCTTGATCGGCTCGAACGCGTCGTTGGCGGTCTTGACGCCCATCTCCGACAGGCGCGCGCTCTCGGCGACGGCCGAGTCGAAGGCCTTCTTGGCCCAGTCGTTCTGGAGGTCGACGACCTCCTTCAGGGTCTTCGCGGCGAACAGGCTCTGGATCGCGGCGACGTTCTGCTCGACGGCGGACTGGGCGAAGCCCATCCACTCCTTGCCGAAGGTCTCCGTGCCCTTGACCACGGCGGTCGAGGACTGAACGAACGCCTCGAGGTTGTCCTTGCCGATGACGGCGAGCTCGCCGTAACCCTTGAAGAAGGTCTGCGAGGCCTTCTCGACCTGCGACTTCGTCATCTCGATGGCCTGCTCGTAGGAAGCCTTGGCGGCGGCGGTGCCGGTCTTGACCATGGTCTCGACGGTCTCCTGGACGGTCTCGGCGGCCTGGCACGCGTCCTTCGCGGTGGGCTTCTGGGTCTTCGTGCTGGTGGTGCTCATGGGTTTCACTCCTCTACGGGGCCGGGTCGTCGGCGCCTGATGATCCGTGCTGCAGCGCAGCATGAGGCATAAATAGGCGACCGGCCGGGAGTGTCAAGAGATTTTGTGCAGTGCAATATCGCGCCCGCACATAGTTGGGTTGGCGGGCTAGGGTGGAACGGGCGACGATCGGTAAGTTATTGATTCGGTTCGCTCTCCCCCGCCGGCACTATTATAGTACCGCATAAAATCTCTTTTAAAACAACTATTTACGAGAAATTTCTAACACCTAGGACGATGCTGTGGCATAACGGTGACCATCCAAGAGATTCTCGCACACGCATTCGGGGAGATAGGGATGAAGTCGGAAGGGATAAGGTTTTTCGACATTCGTGCCTTGAGCGTCGCAGCCCTCCTGCTGCTTGCCGCCCCCGTCTCCGCCGCCACCATGCCCGCCTTCACCGCCGACGAGCGCTACGGCTCGATCGTCGTCGATGCGGAGTCCGGCCGGGTCCTCGCCGCGACCAACGCCGACCAGGTGCTGCACCCGGCGTCGCTGACCAAGATCATGACCCTCTATATGACCTTCGACGCGCTGAAGCGGGGACAGCTCTCGCTCCATCAGCCGATCCGGGTCTCGGCGCACGCGTCTGCGATGCTGCCGTCCAAGCTCGGTCTTCGCCCGGGCGACACGCTGACCACCGAGCAGGCGGTCCTCGCGCTCGTCACCAAGTCGGCCAACGATGCCGCCGTCGCGCTCGCCGAGGCGATGGAAGGGACCGAAGCCGACTTCGGCCGTGCCATGACCCAGCGCGCCCGTGCACTTGGCATGGCGCACACGACCTTCACCAACGCCTCAGGACTGCCCGACTCGCGCCAGGTCACCAGCGCCCGCGATATGGCGATGCTGGCACTTGCGATGCTGCGCGACCATCCGCGCCAGTACCGCTACTTCGCGACTTCCGAGTTCGTCTTCCGCGGCACGGTACACCACAACCACAACCGCCTGCTCGGCGCCTATGACGGCGTCGACGGCATCAAGACCGGCTTCATCAACGCATCCGGCTTCAACCTGGTCGCTTCCGCTCAGCGCGACGGCCGCCGGGTGATCGGCGTGGTGTTCGGCGGCAATACCGGCCGC
>CAZDGR010000064.1:12393-14498 GCA_964504845.1 uncultured Rhizobium sp.
GGCCGCGGCTGGTCGGTCCAGGTCGGCGTCTTCAAGACCCAGGCCCAGGCCGAGAAGGCCGTCGCCGACGCCTTCCGCATGGCGCCGAAGTCGACCTCGACCGCCGCCAGCGATGTGGCCCAGATCAAGACCGCCGAAGGCAAGCGCTTCCGCGCGCGGCTGCAGAACCTGTCGCCCACCCAGGCCAAGGCGCTCTGCGAGGACCTCAAGCGCCAGAAGCAGGCTTGCCAGCCGATCCAGCCCGCGAGCGTGCCGAAGGCGACCATGGCCGACGCCTCTCAGCCCCGCGCACGTACCACGCATTAGCCTTCACGCGCACCGCCTAGCCTTGAGCACGCGCACCGAAGCCTCAGCCTAGAGCACGCATCTAGTCTCCCTGTTTCTTGACTCGCCTCCGGGGTCCCGGCCCCGGAGGCTCTTTCTTTGTGCGGCACCGGCCGGCTATCGTCTCGGGCAACGACAAGCCCGGGAGGCTCCAACGATGCTCGTCCGCGCCACCTTCGCCCTTCTCGCACTCCTCGCCTCGACCTCGATCGCCCGCGCGCAATCGGGCGAGATCACGGTCATGGCCTATGCCGGAATATTCCAGGACAAGTACACCGAGGCGGTGATCAAGCCGTTCATGGCGAAGTTCCCGGCGGTGAAGGTCAACTACTTCAGCTCCGGCAACTCGGCGCAGATGCTGGGAACCCTTCGGACCCAGCGCTCGAGCCCGCAGGTCGACGTGGCGATCCTCGATGTCTCGGTCTCGAACGTCGGCAACAAGGAGGGGATCTTCGCCAAGCTCGACCCGGCGAAGGTGCCGAGCCTGAAAGATCTGCATCCGACGGCGATCGTTCCGAACGGCTTCGGGCCGGCCGTCACCTTCGACCACTGGGTGCTGGTCTACGACACCGAGAAGGTGAAGCCGGCTCCGACCGGCCTGGCCGATCTCTGGGATCCGCGGCTCAAGGGCCAGATCGGTCTCTCCGCCATGCCCAATATCCAAGGCATCGCCGCGACCGTGCTCGCCTCCAAGATCGCCGGCGAGGACTTCAAGACCTCGATCGACGGCGCGATGAAGCGGCTCAAGGATCTCGGGCCGTCGGTGCAGACCTTCGATCCGCAGCCGGACGGCTACACGCTGATCCTCGGCAACACGCTGACCGTCGCCTCTGGCTGGAACGCCCGCGCCCAGCTCTATCACGACGACTCGAAGGGCCGGCTCGGCGTCGTCTTCCCGAAGGAAGGCAGCGTCTTTCAGATCAACACGATCAACCACGTCGCCGGCGCCAAGAACGTCGACGCGGCGACCGCCTTCATCGAGTACGCGCTCGGCCGCGAGGCGCAGAAGCGCTTCACCGAAACGATGTTCTACGCGCCCACCAACGCCAAGGCGGAGATCTCGCCGGCGGCGATCAACCGTACCGCAGCCTCGGCCCAGAACATGGCGAAGATGATCCCGCTCGACTGGGACTGGGTGACGACGATCCGCGACTCCTGGAACAACCGCTGGCGTCGCGAGGTGATCGCCGGTCGCTGAGAGCCCGGCGATGACTGCGGGGGACGGCAACCTCGTTCTCGCGGGGTTGCGCAAGGACTACGGCGTCGGCGAGCCGGCCGTCGATCGGCTCGACCTCGAGATCGCGAAGGGCGAGTTCGTGGCGCTGCTGGGGCCCTCCGGCTGCGGCAAGACGACGACGCTCCGGATGATCGCAGGCCTGGTCGAGCCGAGCGCGGGCCGCATCCTGCTCGGCAGCGACGACCTCACGGCAAAGCCGGTGCATCGGCGGAACATCGGCATGGTGTTCCAGAACTACGCGCTGTTCCCGCATATGAGCGTCGCCGACAACGTCGCCTTCGGTCTTGAGATGCGCGGGGTCGCGGCGGCCGAGATCCGCGACCGGGTCGCCGAGGCGCTGGCGCTGGTGCGCCTGACCGGCTTCGAGTCGCGACGGCCGAAGGCGCTCTCCGGCGGCCAGCAGCAGCGCGTCGCGCTGGCCCGCGCGCTGGTGATACGCCCGGACCTGCTGCTGCTCGACGAGCCGCTCTCCAACCTTGACGCAAAGCTCCGCGAGGAGATGCGGGGCGAGATCCGCGAGATCCAGCGTCGCCTCGGCATTACC
>CAZDGR010000065.1:0-14453 GCA_964504845.1 uncultured Rhizobium sp.
CTGTGGAAGGACACCCTGCAGAAAGCTGCCGCCTGACTGCAGGCGACTTGGACGAGAAAGCCGCCTTCGGGCGGCTTTCTTGTCGGCGGAACGAAGCTCCCGCGCCGCCGTTGCATTCGATCGGCGCAGCAGACAGGAGCTCTCCATGCACGCGAAATTCGTGCTTACGGCGGCAGTCGCGATGCTCGGCTCGACGGCGATGGCAATGCCGGCGGTCGTGATGTCCGACCTGGCTCTCCGCGCTGGCCCCGGCCCCGCCCATCCGATCATCGCCAGCATCGACCGCCAGAGCATCGTCGAGCTGGACGGCTGCGTCGACGGCGGCGCCTGGTGCCGGGTGACCCACAACGGCGTCACCGGCTGGACCTTCTCCGCCTATCTCGGCCAGGAGGCCCAGGGGAGGATCGTCGCGATCCGGGAGACGACGACCACGACGCAGGTTCCGACCGTGGTGTACCAGGAGCAGCGGGCCTCGACGGTCGTCCCGAAGGCGCCGGTGATCGTCGACGAGACGATCATCCCGGCCGACCAGTCTCTCGGCACGCTGAAGGTGGGATCCATCGTCGAGCCGCCGACCGAGGTCCGGACCTACGTGACCACCAACAAGATCGAGCCGATCTACCTGCAGGGCGAGGTCGTGGTCGGCGCGACCCTGCCGAAGACCACGACGGTCTACGAGGTGCCGCGCTACGAGTATCGCTACGCCGTCGTGAACGGCCGCACCGTGCTGGTCGAGCCCTCGACCAACCTCATCGTCTACGTCTATCGCTGAGGACGGACGCCGCCGGAGCCGGGCTCCGGCAGCTTCCGGTCAGCCGCGGCGGTAGACGCTGGCGCCGATCAGGATCACGCCGACGAGCAGCGCGCCGCCGGCCGCGACCGGCGGGATCGTGTAGGTCTTTTGCTCGGTCGCCTGGAGCTTGAGGTCGCCGATGCGCGCGACCTCCTTGGTCTCCTGGGTGGTGAAATAGGGGACCGCGAGGCCGATCAGGCCGAGCACCGCCAGGATCGCGCCGATCACCGTCAGCCCGTTCTTCGCCATGGGAATCTCCATAAGACGCGGCCGCGAGCCGGCCGCGGGGACATAGGCTTCCGAACAACGCTCCGTGGGGGTGCAGGGTTGCCTAATACCGCGCCTGGGCCGGCGGAATGCCGACTCGATCCTGGGCCTCGTCCTCGGCCCGCCGCTGGAGTTGGAATTCGGGCGCGGCGCTGATCGGCTCGCGCGGCGACCGGCGGGTGTTCGTCGACCGGCCGCTCTCGGCCACCATCCTCGCGATCTCGGCCCCCGTCCTGGCGGCGCCGCTAATCGGCTATGCTTGGCGGCGCCTGCGCGCAGCCGGCCTGACCTTTCCTCCCGGAGTCCCCGACATGGCGCTGACCTTGCCCGCTGAAACCATCACGCTGGATGCCGCGCTCGAGATCGCGAAGGAGACCCTGGCGCATGGCCGGGCCCAGAAGATGAATCCGCTCGCGGTCGCCGTGCTCGACAACCGCGGCGCGCTGAAGGCCTATCTCGCCAGCGACGGCACCAGCCTGCTCCGCCTCGACATCGCGATGGGCAAAGCCTGGGGTACGCTCGGCATGGGCTTCGGCGGCCGCGAGTTCGCCCGCCGCGCCGCCAAGGCGCCGGCCTTCATGAACGCGCTGATGGCCGCCAGCGACGGCCGCATCGTTCCGGCCCAGGGCGGGCTCCTGATCCGCAACGCCGCCGGCCAGATCGTCGGCGCGATCGGCGTCACCGGCGACACCTCGGAGAACGACGAAACCTGCGCCGTCGCCGCGATCAGGAAGGTCGGCCTCGTTCCCGACGCCGGCGATCCCAGCTAGCGCGCCAGCACCGCCCTCGCCGCGGCGACGCCGGTCGCCAGCGTCGCCTGCAGCAGGTAGCCGCCGGTCGGCGCCTCCCAGTCCAGCATCTCGCCGGCGACATGGACGTCCGGCATCGCGCGGAGCCTGAGCCCGACGTCGATCGCGCCGAGATCGATGCCGCCCGCGGTCGAGATCGCGCGCTCGATCGCCTGCGTGCCATCGAGTCGGAGCGGCACCGCCTTGATCTGCGCCGCGAGCGCGGACGCCGAACGCGCGAGCGCCGCCCCATGCGCTTCGCGAAGCAGGTTGATCGCGACCGACGACAGGCTGGCGGCCTTGCGCAGGAAGGTCGACAGCGACTGGCCGCGCGACGGCCGATCCAGCTTCGCCGCCAGCCGGTCGGCCATGAGGTCCGGCGCCAGGTCGATCGTGAGAACGGCATGTCCCGACGCCTCGATCGCATCGCGGAGCGCCGCCGAGAGCATGTAGATCGCCCCGCCCTCGATGCCGTAGGCGGTGACCATCGCCTCGCCGCGGATCGCGCGGCCGCCGAAGGAGAAGGTCGCGGGCTTGAGCGGGCTGCCGGCGAAGCGATCGCGGAAGTTCTCGCTCCAGCCGATCCGGAAGCCGCAATTGGCCGGACGGAACCGGTTCAGCGAGATCCCGTGCCGCGCCAGCACCTCGGCCCATTCGCCGGTCGATCCGAGCTTCGGCCAGCTGGCGCCGCCCAAGGCCAGGATCGTCGCATCGGGGCGTGGCACCACTGCCTCGCGATCGCCGATGCGGAAGACGAGATCGCCGGCCGCGTTCCAGCCGCGCCAGTCGTGTCGCAGGCGGAACTCGACGCCCTGCGTCCCCAATCGTGCCAGCCAGGCGCGCAGCAGCGGCGAGGCCTTGAGCGCTTTCGGAAACACGCGGCCGCTGGAGCCGACAAAGGTCGGCTGCCCCAGGCTCTCGGCCCAGGCGATCAGCGCCGGTGGCGGAAACCCGTCGAGGATCGCACGCATCCACCCGGCGGCGTTGCCGTAGCGGGCGAGGAACGGCTCGATCAGTTCGGAGTGCGTGAGATTGAGGCCGCCGCGGCCGGCCATCAGCAGCTTGCGCCCGGGCGTCGCCATCTTCTCGTACACGGTGACGGATGCGCCCGATGCCGACAGGATCTCGGCAGCCATCAGCCCGGCCGGGCCGCCGCCGACGACGGCGACCCTCACGGGTCGATCGCGAAGGCGCAGGCGTCCGTGGGTGCTGCGGCCTGGTGGCCGACGAAGGGCACCGCCTTCACCACCGCCGAGACCACGCGGCACGGCGCGGCGGCGAGGCCGCAGCCGGAAAGCGAGACGGCGACGAGCAGGAGGGCCGCGAGGCGAAGCATCGCCGCTCTATAGCATCGATGCGGCGTGGCGTCCGGCCCGAAGCCCCGAGAACAGGCAGCCGCCGAGGAAAGTGCCCTCCAGCGCGTTGTATCCGTGATATCCGCCGCCGCCGAAGCCCGAGACCTCGCCGGCCGCATAGAGACCGGGAACCGGCTCGCCGGCCGAATCGAGGACCTGGGCATCGAGATTCGTGTGGAGCCCGCCGAGCGTCTTCCGCGTCAGCACGTGGAGGCGGACGGCGATCAACGGCCCGTGCCGGGGATCGAGGATCTTGTGCGGCGCCGCGGTGCGGATCAGCTTGTCGCCAATGTAGCGGCGGCTGCCGTTGATCGCGACGACCTGCGCGTCCTTGGCGTAAGGATTGTCGATCTCGAGGTCGCGCGCCTCGATCTGCCGGCGCATCCGTTCGAGGTCGATCAACGGCGCGCCGGCAAGCGCGTTCATGCCCTGGACCAGCGCCGCGAGATCGTTGCGGACGACGAAGTCCTCGCCCTTCTCCTTGAAGGCTTCGACCGGCAGCGGCGCGCGGGTGCCGCGGCGGCTGCGGATCACGCCGAGCCAGCTCTTCGCCGTCATGTCCGGATTCTGCTCGGAGCCCGACAGCGCGAACTCCTTGGCGATGATCGACTGGGTCAGCACGAACCACGAATGCTCGTGGCCGGTCGAAAGGATCCGCTTCATCGTGCGCAGCGTGTCGAAGCCCGGCAGGCACGGCGCTTCCAGGCGCTCGCCCTTGGCGTCGAACCACAGCGACGACGGCCCGGGCAGGATGCGGATGCCGTGGCTGGGCCAGATCGGGGCCCAGTTCTTCACGCCTTCGGTGTAGTGCCACATGCGGTCGGCATTGACGATCGCCGCCCCCGCATCGCCGGCGACATCGAGCATGCGGCCGTCGACATGGGCCGGCACGCCGGAGACCATCGACCTCGGCGCCGGCCCCAGGCGATCTGCCGGCCAATGCCGTCGCACCCGGTCGGGATCGCCGCCGATGCCGCCGGAGGCGACGATCACGACCAGCGCCGCGATCTCGAAGTCGCCGACGACCGTGCGGCTGGAAGACCGGCCACGCCCGACCGACGTCGGCTCGAGGACCTCGCCGGCGACACCGGTGACGGCAACGCTCGCCCGGATCAGCCGCGTCACCCGGTGGCGGAAGCGGAGCTGGATGCGGCCGGCCGCGACATGCGCGCGCACCCGAGCTTCGAAAGGAGCGACCACGCCCGGGCCGGTGCCCCACGTGATGTGGAAGCGCGGCACCGAATTGCCGTGGCCATGCGCCGCCGCCCCGCCACGCTCGGCCCAGCCCACGACCGGGAACCAGCGGAGCCCGAGCCCGTGCAGCCAGGGCCGCATCGGCCCGGCGGCGAAGTCGACATAGGCCTCGGCGACGCGACGCGGCCAGTAATCCTCGGCCCGGTCGAAGCCGGCCGATCCCAGCCAGTCCGACAGGGCCAGCTCGCGGCTGTCCTTGATGCGGAGACGACGCTGTTCGGGCGTGTCGACCATGAAGAGGCCGCCCAGGGACCAGAAGGCCTGGCCGCCGAGCGACTGCTCGCCTTCCTGGTCGAGGATCGCGACACGCTTGCCGGCATCGGCGAGCTCGCAGGCGGCGACAAGTCCGGCAAGGCCGCTGCCGACGACGGCGGCATCGAAGGTCTCGGGCATGCGATGAGGCTATCGTGATGGGCGCCCGTCGCCAACACGGGCTAAGATCGGCGCCAACGGGAGGCGACGATGCGGCGAGCCCTGTTGGTCCTGGCAGCTCTTCTGGCGAGCGGCGGCGCAGCACGCGCGGCCGACCTGATGCCGGTCTTCGACGCGCATCTGCACTACAGCCACGATGCCTGGGATCCGGTGCCGCCCGAGCGTGCGGTCGCGATCCTTCGTCAGGCCGGCCTCCGCCGCGCGATGATCTCGAGCTCCGACGACGAGGGCACGCAGAAGCTCTACGCGCTGGCGCCCGACATTGTGATCCCCGTGCTGCGCCCCTATCGCAAGCGCGGCGACGTCTCGACCTGGGTCCGCGACGAGACCGTGCTGACCTACCTCGCCGAGCGGCTCGCCAAGCATCGCTATGCTGCGATCGGCGAGTTCCACGTCTATGGCGCCGATGCCGACCTGCCGGTGGTCCGCCGCATGGTGCAGATGGCGAAGGAACGGAACCTGTTCCTGCATCTGCACGGCGACGCCGATGCGGTCGAGCGCGTGATCAGGCAGGACCCGGAGGCCCGCATCCTCTGGGCCCATTCCGGCTTCGATCGGCCGGAGAACGTACGCGCGATGCTGGAGAAGCATCCGAAGCTCTGGGCCGATCTCGCTTTCCGCACCGACCATGCCAGCGGCGGCAAGGTGGACGCGGCCTGGCGGGCGTTGTTCATGGCGCACCCGACGCGCTTCATGCTCGGCACCGATACTTTCGTGCCGGAGCGCTGGCACTATGTCGTCGAGCATGCGTCGTCGGCACGCGCCTGGCTCGAGGACCTGCCGCGCGAGGTCGCCGAGCGCATTGCCTACCGCAACGGCGAGGCCCTGTTCGCCGATGCGTTCCGCCGCGACTAGCCTCGCTCTGCTGCTGGCGTCGTCTCCCGCGATCGCCTGCGAACCGCCGTCGCTGGATCAGGCGCGACGGATCGACGGGGCCAGGCATGTCGTGCTGTTCCGCAGCAACCCGGCGCCGTTGCCGCTGAACGCCAGCTTCGCCCTCGACGTCGCGGTCTGCGCCAAGGACGGGTCGGCGGTGGCGGCGCCGAAAGTCGACGCGTGGATGCCGGCGCACCGCCACGGCATGAACTACCGGCCGAGCCTGACCGAGACCAGGAAGGGAGTGTTCCGCGCGGAAGGCCTGCTGCTGCACATGCCGGGCCGCTGGGAATTCGTGTTCGAGGTCGCGGGCGAGCGGCTGACCGCGACACACGACATCGACTGATGCGCTGGGTCGCCGTACTGCTCGTGATGCTCGCCGCCGCCGCACCGCGCGCCGAGCTTCTCGACTTCTCCGCCGACGAGATCGCGCGGATCGTGCGTCACGGTCCCTGGCCGCCGGCCTTCGCCGCCGACCCCAGCAACCGCGTCTCCGGAAAGCAGGATGCTGTCGAGCTCGGGCGTGCGCTGTTCTTCGATGCCCGGCTCTCCCCCGACAGAGCCTTCGCCTGCGTCTCCTGCCACGACCCTGACAAGGCATGGAGCGAGGGCCGGGCCACGAGCATGGGCCGCACGGCGCTGCCCCGGAACGCGCCGAGCCTGCTCGACGTCCGCCAGCGGCGCTGGTTCGGCTGGGACGGCGGCCACGACAATCTGTGGTCCATGAGCCTCCGTCCGATCCTGGATGCGCGCGAGATCGGCGGCAGCACCGCCGGTATCGCCGATCTGGTCCGCACCGACATGAATCTCGCTGCCTGCTATGCGCGCGCCTTCCGCCGCGAGCCGGGCGCCGTGGAGGCGGAAGCGCTGGCGATCGACGCGGCGAAGGCGCTGGCGGCATTCCAGGAAACGCTGGCAAGCCCGCGCGCCCCATTCGACGACTTCCGCGACGCGCTCGCCCGCGGCGACCAAGCCGAAGCGGCGAAGCTGCCGCCCGCCGCTCAGCGCGGCGCGCGCCTGTTCGTCGGCCGCGGCAACTGCGCCTTCTGCCATCTGGGTCCCGCCTTCACCAACGGCGAGTTCCACAGCATCGGGATTCCGTTCTTCACTGCCGGCGGCGCCGATGGCGGCCGGCATTCTGGGATCCGCAGCCTGCGCGAGAGCCGCCTCACGCTGCTCGGCTCCTGGAACGACGATCCGGTGCGCGCCGACGGGATCGCGACGCGCCATGTCGATCCGCAGCACCGGAACTTCGGCGAGTTCCGTGTCCCGTCGCTCCGCATGGCGGCACGGACGGCGCCCTACATGCACAACGGCAGCCTCGCGACTCTCACCGATGTCGTCCGCCACTACGCCCGCTTCGATCCGGAGCGCCTGCACGGCGACGGCGAGGCGATCCTTAAGCCGCTCGGGCTCGACGACCCGGAGATCGATGACCTGGTCGCCTTTCTCGAGTCCTTGAGCACCGAACCTCCGCCGGCCGATCGGCGCGCCTGCGGCTGAGGATCAGCCGTCGCGGCCGCCGCGCGGCGCGCTCGTCGACGGCGGCGGCGCGATCCGTCGCGGCTCGGGTCTGATCGCCTGGGACGGGCCCCGCACGCCGACTCCGGCGCCGCGCATGTCCGATGGCGGACGCGTCGGCGGCCAGACAGGCGGGCCCGACGGCGCCGGCCCCGGAGGCGGCGAGCCGGGCGGTCCCATGGTCGGAGGAACCGTGTCTTCCGTCGTGGGCGGCACGACCGGCGGCGGGGGCGGCGTGATCGCGAGCTGCTCGTCCGGCGCCGGCACGGAAGGAGCCGGCGCTTCGGCGTGGACCCGCCGATCGGGCGACTGGTCGGGGAACGGCCGCTGCGACAGCGCCACGACGCTCACCCCGACCAGCGCGATCAAGGTGATCCCGCCGCCGAAGGTGAGCCAGGCCCGGACCGGCCGCCGGGGGACGGTGTTCTCTTCCTGGTCCATGACGACCAAACACCGAAGGCGGGCGATCAGCCTCGCCGGCTGAGGATCTCGGCGACGGTCTCGAGGAAGGCCTCGTTGGTGAAGGGCTTGCGGAGCGCCCCTTCGGCGCCGAGGTTGAGCGCCGCCTTCAGCACGTCGACGCCCGCGTTCACCGTGGCGCCGGAGACCGCGAGGATCAGCGGCGGCGCGCCATGCGCCCTGAGCCGCTTGATCACCTCGATACCGTCCATCTCCGGCATCAGGATGTCGGTGACCACGAGATCGAACGTGGCGCCGCCGTCGACGCTTTCGATGGCCAGCTTGCCGCTCTCGAACAGGGCGACCTCATGACCGGCGCCGCTCAGCACCAGCCCCAGCACGGTGCAGGTCGGCCTGTCATCGTCGATGACCAGGATCTTCGCCATGCGCCTTCGCCTCGGTTTCAGCAGTGCCTGAACTTTGCACGGCTCCGCCTCTGAAGCAAAAGGGCGGCTACAAAAAAGCCCGCCCCGACCGGGATCGGAGCGGGCGAGGTGTCGTCCCGCGTTTCGCACGATCCGCACGAGCGGACCGACGCGACTGGAGGGGACACTGAAGCAGATGGTGTCGGCGGGCGCCGAGCTCAACGCGGCGGGCGGCATTTCGCTACCGTGCGGCGTGACAATGCTGCGCGCTTTTTCGTGACCGGAACCTCGACCGGAACCGGCCGTTGGACCGGGCACGCCGTCTCGCGGAGACGTCTCCGCAAGGCGCGGTACCGCGGCCGACCGGAGGCCGCGACGATGAGGAGATCTCGCAATGCGTAACAAGATTCTCGCGCTCGCCATCGGCGGCATCCTCGCCGTGCCGGTCGCCACCACGGCAAGTCCGGCCTCGGCCCACACCATCATCAGCACGGCGCCCCTCGCCGAGCGCGTCGTCGTCCGCAAGAAGCCGAAGCGGGTCGTGCGCCACGTCTATTACGATCGCTACGGCAATCGCCATGTGGTCGTCCGCGAACGGCCGCGCCGGGTGATCGTGCGCGAGCGTCCGGTCTACGTCGTGCCGTAGAGCTGCAAGCGTCTCTTGTGCGAGGGCGGCCCATCGGGCCGCCTTCTTTTTATCGCCGAGCGACGTAGCTGGGATCGAGCTGGTCGACCCGCGTGCAGCCGAGGAAGCCCAGCACGCGGTCGACCTCGTCGTGGAACATCGCCAGCACGTGCTCGACCCCCGCCTCGCCCGAAGCGGCCAACGCGAAGGCGACCGGCCGGCCGATGAACGCGGCGCGCGCGCCCAAGGCCAGCGCCTTGGCGATGTCGGCGCCGCGGCGGATGCCGCTGTCGAGGAAAACCGGGATCCGCCCACCGGCCGCGGCGACGACATCGGGCAGCGCCTCGATCGCCGGCAAGGTGCCGTCGAGGTTGCGGCCGCCGTGATTGGAGACGACGACGCCGTCGACGCCGAGCGCCAGTGCCTTCGCCGTCTCCTCAGCCGTGACGATCCCCTTCAGCAGCATCGGGCCGCGCCAGGCGTCGCGAAGCGGCTTCAGGTCTTCCCAGCCGACGCTGCGCTTGCGGTTGGCGCGGAAGAAGTCGAAGGCGTTACGAGCCGAGGGATCGGCACCCAGCTCCTGCACCAGGTTGCCCATCAGCGCCGACTTGGGATCGCGGGCGATGCTCCAGAGCCAGCGCGGCCGGCTCGCGAATTCGAGCACGTTCCGCGGCGTGAACTTCATCGGCAGCGCGAAGCCGTTGCGGATGTCGCGTATGCGCTTCGGATTGAGCTGGGTGTCGGTGGTGACGACCAGCGCCTCGAAGCCCGCCGCCGCTGCACGGCCGAGCAGGCGCCTGTTCAGCGCCATCTCGGAGAAGACATAGAGCTGGAACCAGCGCCGTCCGTCGGGCGCGGCTTCCGCCACCTCCTCGATCGACGAGCCGGCGCCGCTCGCCAGCACGAAAGGGATGCCGGCGCGGGCGGCGAGGCGGGCGTTGATGAGGTCGGCCTTCGGCCACAGCATGCCCAAGCCCCCCATCGGGCAGATCCCGAACGGGGCCGCGCTGCCGCGGCCGAAGAACGAGGTCGCCGTCGACCGGTCGGCGATCGCCGCCACCGTGCGCGGCCGGAAGGCGAGCTCGTCGAAAGCGCTCCGGTTCCACTCCAGGGTGAGCTCGTTCTCGCCGCCGCCGTCGACATAGTCGAAGATCGGCTTCGGCAACCGCGCCTTCGCCATCCGGCGCAGGTCCTCGAAGGTGAGGGCGTTGGCGAGCCGGCCAGCCGAAGCCATGCGCATGTCGCCCCACGGTACGAGGGTGCTCTGCGGCGAATGCGACGTGTCGGTCATGAGGCAATCATAGGACGAAGCCCGGGCCGGTCGCGGCACGAGGGGAAACGGCCGAAATTCCGCCGCCTGCTCCCAAGTACACCTTGCTTCCGGGTCTGGGGACGGGGTAAACCGCCGCTCCCGACGGAGAGGTGCCAGAGTGGTCGATCGGGACGGTCTCGAAAACCGTTGTACCAGCAATGGTACCGTGGGTTCGAATCCCACCCTCTCCGCCATTTCTCATTAAGTCTTTGTAAAACAACACGCTCTGGCCGCCAAATGGCGACCAGGCGTGCGCGAGCTATGAGCCGGTCCCCAGGCGGATCATGAGCCATCCAAGACCTCAGCGGCGAGAGGGAGGCTTGGAATTTCGCTTGGCTCATCAATTTTCCGATACGAACAAAAGTCAAACATGCATTAAGTGGATTTTAACTACTTTGAGTAGATATTTTTGGTGAAGGCGTTTTACCGCACGGCTTTCCAGGAACGACGGACGACGGATGAAGCCGGTGCAAGGGGGGCACATGTCGGTTACCACCGAGGGGGAGACGACCGGTGGCGCCATCGCGCGAGATGTCGCTGATGCCGAGTTCGACTCGATCCACGTATTGCCCCTGTCCCTCATCCCGCTGCAGGTGAGGGGTCTGAGCAGGCTATGCCTGATAAAGAACGCGCGGCTCGAGACGGTCGTCGAGATGTTCCGAACGGACGAGGGAGCCGGAGGACAGATCCCCATCAGCGAGCTCGGGAAGTACTTCAGCGACCGGGAGGCGCTCATGCAGGACATGGCGATCCTGCAAAAGCTCTCGATCCTCCGCAGCTTTGACGTCTATACGCTTCGCGCGGAACTCCGACGCCTGGGCATCGCCGTGACATCCTCCGAGAGGCTTCGCCTTTCGGAATCCAAGAAAGCCCAGCTCGTCGGCTTCATGAAGGAGTTTACGCGCCCGCTGCTTCAGAGGGTCTATGGTGGCCAGACCGGTGCCATCAGCGATTTTGAGCAGCTCATCGGCCTGTTTTCGCAGCCGAACAAGGAGGAGGCGCTGCGGAACCTGAAGCTGCTTGCGAGCCATCTCCAGGTCTCGCTCGGGGAGATCCCGAACTTTCTCGAGGAATACGGCGACGTGTTTCTGTCGATGGCCTATTTCCGGTCGATCTTCGGCACCGTCCTGCCGCTCGTCACCGACCTGCGGTCCTGGTCGCGCGAGATCGCCAAGGGCTATCAGTTCAAGGACGACAAGGCGTTCCAACGGGCCTGCGACGGCATGACCGAGAATCTCGGCAAAGTGGCGGGCTCGATCACCACCATATTCGATGGATTCGACAAGACGGCGAAGAGCTTCTGGGACGAGATCAGCATGGTCTCGTTCAACTCCCTGCGCCTAGCCGTTTCTCAGCAGCACACGACGATGGGCGCTCTCCTTTGCGGGTTGTATGTGAAGACCGACGCCTGGGATCAGCAGTTCAACCGGGGCCGCCGAGCAGCACCGCAGAAGTGCGCGGACTACATCCTGTCGGAAATGATCCCCGGCCTGAAATCCATGCAGGAATCCCTGAAGATCAGGGCCTCCATCATCCATCCCCCGCGGCTGGGCTCGCACTGAGCGGGACGCGACAGGCGCGGGGAAAAGCGTTTGGTTGCAATACGATATCCATCGATAGCAGCGGCGTTGACATGGGCAAGACCGTCGCTATTATCCGCCGGCCGCGGACGGGACCGTCTCGCGAGCGATGAATTATTGGCGCGGGGCTCGATCCCGCGACGTTAGGACGAAGCCATGTACGCAGTGATCAAGACCGGCGGCAAGCAGTACAAGGTCGCCAAGGACGAGACCCTCACCATCGAGAAGCTCGACGGCGCTGCCGGCGCCAGGGTCGAGTTCGACCAGGTGCTCGCGGTCGGCGCGGGCGCGGATGTGAAGGTCGGCAAGCCGGTCGTCGCCGGCGCCAAGGTCGTCGGCGAGGTCGTCAAGCAGACCCGCGGCGAGAAGCTGATCGTCTTCAAGAAGCGCCGCCGCAAGAACTCGCGCCGCAAGAACGGTCACCGTCAGGACCTGACGGTGGTCAAGATCACCGACATCGTCGCCGCCTAAGGAGCACGACACATGGCACACAAGAAAGCAGGCGGCAGCTCGCGCAACGGTCGCGACTCCGAAGGCCGCCGCCTCGGCGTGAAGAAGTTCGGTGGCGAGGCCGTCGTCGGCGGCAACATCCTGGTCCGCCAGCGCGGCACCACCTATCACCCGGGCACCAATGTCGGCATGGGCCGCGACCACACGCTGTTCGCGCTCATCGACGGCCATGTGAAGTTCGAGGAGAAGGACAAGGGCCGCACCTACATCTCCGTGGTGCCGCCGAGCGCCTGACCCGACCGGACCATTCCTTGAGTTCGACGGGGGAATGGTTCGCCATTCCCCCGTTTGCTTTTGGGCATATGTCTTCCGATGAAGTTTCTCGACGAAGCCAAGGTCTATCTGAGGAGCGGCGACGGCGGCGCCGGCGCGTGCTCGTTCCGGCGCGAGAAGTTCATCGAGTACGGCGGCCCTGACGGCGGCGACGGCGGCCGCGGCGGCGACATCGTCTTCGAATGCGTCGACGGCCTCAACACGCTGATCGACTACCGCTACCAGCAGCACTTCAAGGCCAGGAAAGGCAATCACGGCGAGGGCCGGCAGAAGACCGGCGCCGACGGCGAGGACATCGTCCTCAAGGTGCCGGCCGGAACCCAGGTGATCGACGACGAGTCGGGAGAAGTGCTGCTCGACATGGTGAAGCCGGGCCAGCGCCAGCGCCTGCTCAAGGGCGGCGACGGCGGCTTCGGCAACCTGCACTACAAGTCCTCGACCAACCGTGCGCCACGCCGCTTCGACGAGGGCTGGCCCGGCGAGGAGCGCTGGGTGTGGCTGCGCCTCAAGCTGATCGCCGATGCGGGCCTCGTCGGATTGCCCAATGCCGGCAAGTCGACCTTCCTCGCCGCGGTCAGCCGTGCCCGGCCGAAGATCGCCGACTATCCGTTCACCACGCTGAAGCCGCAGCTCGGCGTCGTCCGCCTCGGCGGCGACAAGGATGCGCGCGAGTTCGTGGTCGCCGACCTGCCCGGACTGATCGAGGGCGCGCATGAAGGCGCCGGCCTCGGCGACCGCTTCCTCGGCCACGTCGAGCGCTGCAACGTCGTGCTGCACCTCATCGACGGCACGCAGGAAGATCCGGTCGCGGCCTACAAGCTGATCCGGAAGGAGCTGAAGGCCTACGGCGCGGGCCTCGCCGAGAAACCGGAGGTCGTCGGCTTGAACAAGATCGACGCCCTCGACAAGGACGCGATCAAGGAGAAGCTCGCAGCCCTCAAGCGCTCGGCCCGGCGGAAGGGCGCCAAGGTCAAGGTGCTCGCGCTGTCGGGTGCCGCCGGCATCGGAGTCGATGCGGTGCTGGAAGCCCTCTGGACCGAGATCGCGGCGAAGCGTGCCGGTGCGGAGGAGGACGCGGCGTGAGCAGGTCGCTCGCCACCTCGAAGCGCCTCGTCGTCAAGATCGGCTCGGCGCTTCTGGTCGAGCAGGAATCCGGCACGCTGAAGCGCGCCTGGCTCGAAGCCCTGGCCGAGGACCTGGCTCGGCTCAAGGCCGAGGGCGTCGAGCTGGTGGTCGTCTCCTCCGGCGCGATCGCGCTCGGCCGGCGCCATCTCAGGCTGCCGCCGGGCGCGCTGGCGCTCGAGCAGAAGCAGGCGGCGGCCGCGACCGGGCAGATCCGCCTGGCGCATGCGTGGCAGGAGGCGCTCGCCCGTCACCAGATCACCTGCGCGCAGGTATTGGTGACGCTGGAAGACACCGAGGAGCGCCGCCGGCACCTCAACGCGCGCGCGACCATTGCGACGCTGCTGTCCCTGGGCGCCGTGCCGGTGATCAACGAGAACGACACGGTCGCCACGTCCGAGATCCGCTTCGGCGACAACGACCGCCTCGCCGCCCGCGTGGCGCAGATGATCTCGGCCGATACGCTGGTGCTGCTCTCCGATATCGACGGGCTCTACACCGCCGATCCGCGCAAGGACAAGGCCGCCGAGCACATCTCGGAAGTCGGCCGCGTGAACGGCGACATCGAAGGCATGGCCGGCGAGGCGCCGCCCGGATACTCGTCGGGCGGCATGGTGACCAAGATCGCCGCCGCCAAGATCGCGCAAGGCGCCGGCTGCCGCATGGCGATCGCCAACGGCAAGATCATGCATCCGCTGGCCGCGCTCTCGAACGGTGCCAAGTGCACCTGGTTCAGGCCGGACACGCAGCCGAAGACGGCGCGCAAGCGCTGGATCGCCGGATCGGTGAAGCCGGTCGGCTGGGTCAAGGTCGATGCCGGTGCCGCGCGCGCGCTCGGCCGCGGCAAGAGCCTGCTGCCCGCCGGCATCGTCGAGACCGGCGGCCGCTCCGAGCGCGGCGACCCGATCGAGGTGCGCGACC
>CAZDGR010000066.1:0-14438 GCA_964504845.1 uncultured Rhizobium sp.
TACAACGTTCTTTGCGGACAGAAGACATTCGCGAGTAGGCTGTTTTCAGAGGAACGATGATCTACTCCGACGATGCGCGCGCTCGTATGTGGGCTGACTTCGAGAATATGGGGCCAGCAGAGGTTCGGAAGCGCGTAGCTATTAGCGCATTCGAACCGGCGGCTGAACGTCTTGCGCGTGAGTGGTTGCGCCACAAGGAGGCTGAAGCCGCCGAGGATGCAAGGGAAGAGACGACCCAAAGCGCCCGGGAAGCGAGCGAATCCGCGCGCAGTGCTAGAGAGAGCGCCAACAGGTCCGAGGCGGTTGCACTAGCTGCTAACTCAGCTGCACTCGCCGCGAATAGTCTGGCGAGTTCAGCGGCTACGAAGGCAGACGATGCAGCGGCGTTGGCGCGTCAAAATTCCAATGCCGCGCGCCTCAATAACCGGGTCGCGACCCTCGCGCTTATCGCCGCAATTGTCGCGATCGCAATGTCGATTATCAGTCTGCTCGCCGGCAGACGGGATCTGCACTCTACGCCCGATCGCCCGGTGAACACCCCTAGTAGCCCGAGCGCTTTGTCTCCATCTCTAGTCAAGTTTAGGCGCAGGAGAAGGGCATGCGAGTTTTCCGTAAGATACGCTCTTGAAAATATTGACGGCGACGCGGTTCGAGCTATTAGCAGTGGAGGTCGCATGGCTTCTGAATGGAAGCTCTTGTGAAAGCGGTCTAGCGAATAGCCCGACCTGCGGCTATCGTCGAATGACCGCACTGGCCACAGCGGACCCCTAACACTCCACGGTCAATTTCTTGACGCGAGTGACAGGGGGCGAGTCGCTTTCACGAGATTGCCATCGTCGCCAATTTCGAAACCAGCCTTCTGCAGGCGCAGTCGAGCGGCGATCTTCGCAGCATCAGAGAAGTGGGCGCTATGGCGCAGTACAATTGCCTCTGCGGTGAGTTCGGGCAACCCGTAGGCCAGGACTTCAGCAAAGCCATCCGTCTCATTCAGCGCGCAATATTCTAAGGCTGCTATCTCGTCCTCATTCTCGATTTTGGGGCGCATTCGGTTCATCCGCCAAACCTTCGCCCCCTTTAGTCGGCGGATAGCTTCAATGGTGTGCACCATAGTCCAACAATCATGCTCAACAGTGCCTGTCGCGTGCTTTGCCGATATGGTGGCTAGACGCCTCAGAGCCGCCTGCTCGACCTCCTGCGACTTGCCTCGCGCATTGCCGGCGATAGTGAGCAGGTTGTCCACGCTTGTCTCAGCGGCGATAAGCGTTAGGACGCGCGAAACTGCATCTGTCATGGCGGCTCCTCAAACGAACTCGATGCGGACTACCACGCGCCAGCGAGGGCGAGGTCTACCTCGGCCCAGTTTGGGGCTAGTACGATCTTTTCTCCGAACCGAACGTTCGTCGCTTGCCTGATCTATCCCGAGAAATCCTGACATCGCCGCTTAGTTTTGGCTAGCTGACCGCCCCAGAAGCTTTGTTAGCCTTTCGATTACATTAGTGGTCGATAGGTCCGGTCCCGGCTACGCGCCGTCTACCTGCGGCCCGGAGGGCAAGCTTCACCGTCCATGCTAAGTCCGAAAGCCGTCGTGATTGGCGTACCATAGTTGTCCCGGCCGATTTGCCGGAGGGCCTAACTCAACGGAGATAGGCCATGGCACAGTCTCAAGTCACATCGTCGAAGCCCGTCGCTCCTTGGAACCGCGGCAAGCTTATCGGCCCCAAGCCGCCGCTCAAGCCCAGGCACATCTGGGAGATCAGGATGCGCCTCAAGCTGGCGAGGAGAGTTCGCGACCTCGCCCTCTTTGACCTGGCGATCGACAGCAAGCTTCGGGGCTGCGATCTGGTTGAACTGCGAAGCGACGACGTCGTCCTGAATGGGGCGATCAAGAGCCGCTCGACCGTGCAACAGCACAAGACGCGCCGTCCCGTTCACTTCGAGATAACCGAGCAGGCCCGTACCTCGCTGGCCCGGTGGCTCGAACGACGCGGCCCTGACGAAGGCTATCCCTTCCCGAGCCGAATGGACGGAAGCCGTCCCCTGTCGACCCGTCAGTACTCGCGGCTTGTCGGGCGGTGGGTCGGCCTGATCGGCCTCGATCCGTCCGCCTACGGCACGCACTCGCTAAGGCGGACGAAAGCGTCTCTAATCTACAAGAGGACAGGCAACCTCAGGGCCGTTCAGCTCCTCCTGGGGCACACCAAGATCGAGAGCACGGTCCGTTATCTCGGCATCGAGGCAGACGATGCCCTGGCGATCTCGGAGCAGACCGAAATCTAGCCTCTATTGCGACCGCCGCCGAGATATCGTGAACTCGGCGGCGGATGCCTGCGCTTTTCCTATCAAGTCCGCTCTCGGCAGCGTTGGTCGTTCCGCCGCCGTTGACGCCAACCCTGGTTTTGACCCATGGCGGGGTTCGATTGCCAAGCAGCAGCGCAGGCGGCATGCCGTTCCCTGATTGGGCGACGGAACAGCAGGACACTAGACTATTCCTTATTTTATGATAGATTTGGCGATAGATTAGATTGCTAGGAGGTTGCGATGGCTCGCACGACCGGAGACAAAAACCTTTCGCTCCGCGAGAAGAGGCTTATGGCAGAGAAGGAAGCCCAAAAGGCGGAGAACGAAGCGCTGAAGGCAAAGTTGAAAGCTGAAAAGCTGCGTTCAAAAGAGTTGGCGGAAAGGTTGGCGAAGTAGCATCGATCACTAGAGTTCTGCATACGCGAAACGACGTTAGTCGCGTACCTCAGCTGCTCGAACAGCATCACATAACCTCAGCTGACGCCGTTACCCGCTACGCCGTCAGGCGCGCGGGCAGATCCGACATACGTCTTGAGATACGACATGACGATTGACTGGTTCTCGACGCTGGTCGGGATAGCGGTAGGGCTCATCCTGGCCGGGATCGCCCGCATGATATGACCGACTGCTCCGTTCAAGGTTCCCTTGGTTTTCGTCGTCTGGGGAACAGTAGGTGCGGTCGTCGGAGCGGGTGTTTTTTGGCTCTTCTACGCGAAGATGGGTTGGAGCAGCGCAACGGGAGGAACGGCACCCGATTGGCTTACGGCCGGTGCAACAGTCTTACTAGGAATTGTCACAGCAGCACTGGCAATCGTCGGCGTCTGGCAGATCCTCTCAATCAAGTACAACCAAAGAACTTGGACGTCACTTCAAGCTTGCGACCGTTACGATCTTGAAGCGCCCATTGTCTCTGCTCGGGACCTCCTGACAGAGGCCGCACAGAGCTTAGGTTCTGGCGCCACGTCGTTCACCCCTGAGAAACAGCGGGAGGTCGTTCGTGGAGTCAGGCGATTGCTCAACTTCTTCGACGGCATTGCCATTGGCATCGAGCAGGAACTGTATCGACTCGATCTAGTCGAAAAGCATCTAAGGGATGTTATCCGTTTTGCACTAGATGACATGGTTTCTTGCGAGGCGATGGTCAAAGGCGTCAAAGAATGTGTCGACGATATCGACGTACACTACACGTCGCTCGGGGCGTTGCTGCGGCACTGGAATATCACCGAGCACAAACGGGGATTCAGTAGCAGTAGGTAAATGGGACGTGTGTGAACCATGCAATTAGACGGCATCGGAAGTCCCTCCCACATCACTTTCGATGCTGTGAAACTGAGACGCCCTTCTTCCGATGGTACCTCGAGGCGAACGTCCGCTTATGGCTACAAGCGGCCGCGCAGCCTCCTCACCAGATCCCGATATGGATCCCGCGCGCGCGGTGCGTGTCGGTGCGCGTCTCGACCTCGGCGTCGGTTAGGCGGGCGCGGAGCTTGCGGGTCGTCATCCAGCCGAACAGGCGGTCCTTCAGCTCGCGGCGGATCCTGGCCTTGGCCGGATCGGAGCCCAGGTCCTGGTACTCGCCGGGATCGTTCTCGAGGTCGAAGAGCTGGGGCGCGTAGCCAGGCCACTCGACATATTTCCAGCGATCCGTCCGCACCATCATCCCCTGGCACTCGCCGGGCTGGCGGCCGAGCACCTGGCGGGCGCGGCGGAAGCCGTAGTCGAGCTCGCAGAAGACCGCGTCCTTCGCCTTCACCTCGCCGTCGCGGAGGTGAGGCAGCAGCGAGGTGCCCTCGACGATGTGAGCAGGCACCTTGCCGCCGACCGCCTCGACCAGTGTCGGCAGCACGTCGATCGCCTCGACCAGGCGGTCGTCGACGATGCCACGCTGCCCGAACGGGTCGGGGTCGACGACGATCAGCGGGATGCGGACCGCCTGCTCGTAGAAGATCTCCTTCTCGCCGAGCCAGTGGTCGCCGAGGAAGTCGCCGTGATCGGAGGTGAAGACGATCATCGTGTCGTCGAGGCGCCCGGCCTCGGCGAGGAACCGGGTGAGGCGGCCGATGTGGTCGTCGAGCTGCTTGATCAGGCCCATGTAGGCGATCTTGGCGTTGGTCGCGACGTCCTCGCGCTCGAAGCTGCCTTCGTCGTTCTTGCGGTAGGCGGCGACCACCGGATGCGCGTCCCGGGCCTCGTGGATCTGGCGCGCGATCGGCAGATGCGTCTCCGGCGGGTACATCGCGTGATAAGGCGCCGGCGCGAGATAGGGCCAGTGCGGCTTGATGTAGCTGAGATGCAGGCACCACGGCCTGTCGCCCTGCTCGCGGATGAAGGCCATGGCGCGGTCGGTCGTGTAGGCGGTCTCGGAATCCGGCTCCGCCACCCGCGCCGGCAGATGGGCGTTCCGGATCAGCCAGCCGTCGAGCACCTGGCCGTCGGGTCCTTCGGCGCCGACGACGTATTCGGACCATGGGTCGTCGCCCGGATACCTGGCCTTCAAGTAGCGCATATAAGGAGAGTCGTCCGGCGGCCGCACATGGCCCTCGTAGAGATCGTAGGGCTCGAAGCCGCATTGGCGGAGAAGCAGCGTCTCGGGCGCCGCCGGGTCGAGCCCGAGTCGGGTCATGCCGGCGACGTCGGGGGTGAAGTGCAGCTTGCCGGCGACCGCCACCCTGAGGCCCAGCGGGCGCAGGTGGTCGCCGAGCGTCAGCTCGTCGATCGGCAGCGGCACGCCGTTCCAGCTGGAGCCGTGGCTTCGCATGCTGCGCCCCGTATAGAAGGACATCCGCGACGGGCCGCAGACCGCCGAGGCGCAAAAAGCGTTCCGGAACAACACGCCGCGGCCGGCCAGAGCGTCGATGTGCGGGGTCTTCAGCGTCGGGTGGCCCATGCACGACAGGTAGTCGTAGCGAAGCTGGTCGCACATGATGAACAGCAGGTTGCGGACGGCGGCCATTCGGGGATCCCAGGACGTTCAGGCCAGCATGGACTTGGTATTGCCTGGAACGCCAGGGGTTTGACCGCCTCGGGCGCCGGCGCTAGCAATGAGGGGGTGAAGACCAGGATTGCCGGGTGGGCGATCGCGGCCTTGACGCTGGCGCCGCTAGCGGCGGAAGGGATGACCTTCCGCTATGCCGCCAGCGCCGATCTGCTTGGCCTCGACCCCTACATCAACAACGACGGCGTCACCAACGCCATGAAGGGCAACCTCTACGAGGGGCTGCTCAACCGGCGCCACGACATGGGGCTGGAGCCGGCGCTGGCCGTCGAGTGGTCCAGGATCGCGGGCGACGTCTGGCGCTTCCGCTTACGCGAGGGCGTCACCTTCCACGACGGTACGTCCTTCACCGCCGACGACGTGCTGGCCTCGTTCGAGCGCATCACCCAGGACCAGTCGGCCTATCGCGGTGCGATGTCGGCCATCCGCGAGGTCCGGAAGATCGACGACTTCGAGATCGACGTCGCGACCAAGCAGCCCGACGGCACGCTCGACCAGGGCATGCCGCTGTTCATGATCATGAGCAAGCAGTGGCTCGAGGCGCACAATACGACGCATGTGCTGCGGGGCTCGAACGCCGCGACATACGCCAACGGCAATGCCAACGGCACGGGGCCGTTCCGGCTGGTCCGCCGCGTGGCCGGCGTTCGCACCGTGCTCGAGCCGCATCCGGCGTGGTGGGGCAAGCGCGAGCACAATCTCTCCCGCGCGGTGTTCCGGCCGATCCCGAACACCGAGGCGCGCCAGCAGGCCCTCCTCGCCGGCGAGATCGACATGGCCTATCCGGTGCACGGCCTCGACGTGTCGAGGCTCGAGCAGGCCGGCATCCGCGTCATCCTCGGCCCCGATCTCCGCACGGTGTTCCTTGGATTCGACACCTATCGCAGCGAGTCCCTGGACCTCAAGGGCAAGGGCAGGAACCCGTTCAGGGACCGCCGCGTCCGCGAGGCGTTCCAGAAGGCGATCAATCTCGAATGGCTGCACAACGACGTGATGCGGGGGCTGTCGCGCCCGACCGGATCGATGATCGCGCCCGGCATCGAGGGGTATTCGGAGGAGCTCGACAAGCCCGCCGCCTACGATCCGGAAGGGGCGGCGCGCCTCCTGGTGGAGGCCGGCTACGCCAACGGCTTCCCGGTCACGCTCGACTGCACCAACGACCGCTACGACAACGACGAGGCGATCTGCCGCCGGGTCGCGCTGATGCTGGCCAGGATCCGCATCACGGTGAAGCTCAACGTCCAGCCGCGCGCCGAGCACTTCGAGAAGGCGAGCGCGCGGGGAGGGCACAACACCTCCTTCTATATCCTCGGCTGGACGCCGACGACCTTCGACGGGCTGAGCGTGCTGACCTCGGTGATGGGGACCGGCGGCGGCGCCAATTTCGGCCGCTACTCCAACCCGAAGATCGACATCCTTGCCCGCAAGGCGGCCCAGGAGCAGGACCCGGCGCAGCGCCGCCAGCTGATCAGCCAGGCGCTGGCGATCCACAAGCACGACGTCGGCCACGTGCCGCTGCACCAGCAGATCCTGGCCTGGGGCGTGCGCCCGACCGTCGCCGAGATCAAGCCCCGGCCCTGGAACGACGTCGATCTCCGCTGGGTGCGGATGAAGTAGGATAGGCCATGCCCGGCCCGAACAAGGCACCCGGCCACATCGTCCTCACCTCGCATCCCGGCGCGAGCGGAACCAAGCCGCTGCCGATCAAGTGGGGTGCCGCCGACGCCAAGACGCGCGGGCCGGTCATCGCGACCACGACCGAGCCCAAGCACCGCAACGTGATCGGCGCCCATGCCGGCGCCTATGCGCTCTATCGCGCGCTCGCCATCGCCTCGGGCCGGCTGAGCTCGATGCACGTGCCCGACCTCACCAACACCGCGCCGGCCGAGCCGATCGGCCCGCACCCGCAATGGGCCGACCCGAAACGGATCGTCTCGCTCGATCCCTTCGGCCACATGGTGGCCGAGGCCTTCGCCGACAGGCTGAAGGACGGCTGGGACATAAGGCCGACGATCGCGGTCACCAAGGCGCGCATCAACCTGCCCGAGCTGCGCGACGCGATGGCGGCGGGGCGTCTCGAGCCCGACGGCGAGGTGCTGCTTCCGAACGGCGACACGCGCGTCACCAAGATCGCGATCGAGCCGGTCTGGTACCTGCCCGGCATCGCCGAGCGCTTCGAGGTGGCGGAGAGCATGCTCAGGCGCTCGCTGTTCGAGTACACCGGCGGCATGTTCCCGGAGCTGGTGACGCGGAGCGACCTCAAGGTCTTCCTGCCGCCGATCGGCGGTCACACGATCTATCTCTTCGGCGATGTCGCGGCGCTTTCCGACCCCGGCCGCAAGGTCGCCTGCCGCATCCACGACGAGTGCAACGGCTCGGACGTCTTCGGCTCCGACATCTGCACCTGCCGGCCCTACCTCGCGCACGGCATCGAGGTCTGCATCGAGACCGCGCAAGGCGGCGGCGCCGGCATCGTCGTCTACAACAGGAAGGAAGGCCGGGCGCTCGGCGAGGTCACCAAGTTCCTCGTCTACAACGCGCGCAAGCGCCAGGAGGGCGGCGACCGCGCCGCGACGTACTTCGAGCGCACCGAATGCGTCGCCGGCGTGCAGGACATGCGCTTCCAGGAGCTGGCGCCCGACGTGATCCATTGGCTCGGCGTCGGCCGCATCGACCGTTTCTGCTCGATGAGCGACATGAAGTACGAGCCGCTGGTCAGGAGCGGCATCGAGGTGGTCGAGCGCGTGCCGATCCCGGAAGAGCTGATCCCCGCCGACGCCAGCGTCGAGATGGATGCGAAGAAGGCGGCCGGCTACTACAGCCCGGCGGTCCCCGACGCCGCCGAGCTCGCCAAGGCCAAGGGAAGATCCCTCAAGGAATGAGCGTCCGCAGCGAGGCCGAAGCGGCGCGCTGGCTTCTCTCGACCGAGGCCGTTCGCTCCCGCGCGCATCAGCTCCTTGCCCTCGCCGATGACGATCGCCTGCCGCATCTGAGGCTCGATCGCGCGCGGATGCCCGCGGTCGTCGACGAGGTGCTGGCGGCGACCCGCGCCGACTATCCGACGCTCGACATCCCCTATCACAGCCGCTGGCGCCACTTCGCCGTCGGCGGCCGCGACCGCTGGCGCGATCTCTGCGCGACGCTCGATGCCGACGCGCATGAGCGGGCGCGGATCGGCTTCGACCTCGCGGTCACCAGCGTGCTGCTCGATGCCGGCGCCGGTCCCGACTGGCGCTACTGCGAGCCGTCGAGCGGCGCCTTCTACGCGCGCTCCGAAGGGCTCGCGGTCGCCAGCTTCGACCTGTTCGTCGCCGGTACCTTCTCCGGCGATCCGACGCGGCCTCTGCGTGCGGACTCGACCGGGCTCGCGCGCTTCGATGCAGGCAAGCTCGCCTTCGGCTGCCAGGTGGGATCGTCGAACCCGATGGTCGGGCTCGAAGGCCGTGCCTCGCTGCTGCGGAGCCTCGGCAGCGCGATCGCAAAGGCACCGGACCTCTTCGGCCGCGACGCGCGCATCGGCAACCTCGTCGACTATCTCGAGCGCCGCTCCGTGAACGGCACCTTGCGGGCGACGGAGATCCTGGACGCGGTGCTCGCCGGCTTCGGTCTCGTCTGGCCCGGACGCCTGAGCCTCGCCGGATTGCCCCTGGGCGACACGTGGCGACACGCGTCGGCGCGCAGCGGCGATGCCGCCAACGGCCTCGTTCCCTTCCACAAGCTTTCGCAGTGGCTCACATACTCGCTGGTCGAGCCGCTGGAGTGGCTCGGCCTGCAGGTCACCGGCCTCGACGATCTGACCGGCCTGCCCGAGTACCGCAACGGCGGCCTCTTCCTCGATCTCGGCGTGCTTGCCTGGCGCGATCCGGCGACGGCCGGGCGCGTGATGAAGCCGGGCGACGAGCCGATCGTCGAATGGCGGGCGCTGACCGTGGCCCTGCTCGATCAGGTGGCGGGCGAGATGCGCAGGCGCCTCGGCCTCGACGCCGGGAGACTGCCGCTGGCGAAGGTGCTGCAGGGCGGTACCTGGACCGCCGGCCGCCGGGTCGCGTCCAGGCTTCGCGCCGATGGCGGGCCGCCGCTCCGGCTCGACAGCGACGGGACGGTCTTCTAAGACGGGCCGAAGGAGAGGCGAGGAACTCATGTCCAGCACCGTCACCGTGGTCAGCCATCCCCTGGTCCAGCACAAGCTGACGCTGATGCGCCGGAAGGAGACGCCGTCATCCGAGTTCCGTCAGCTCTTGCGCGAGATCGCGCTGCTGGTGGCCTACGAGGTGACGCGCGACCTGCCGCTGACGACGCAGCCGATCGAGACGCCGCTCGCCGAGATGGACGCGCCGGTGCTGGCGGGCAAGAAGCTCTGCATCGTCTCGATCCTGCGTGCCGGCAACGGCATCCTCGACGGCATCCTGGATCTCATCCCCTCGGCCCGGGTCGGCCATATCGGCCTCTATCGCGATCCCGAGACGCTGGAGGCGGTCGAGTACTACTTCAAGGTCCCTCAAGACATCGCCGACCGGCCGGTGATCGTCGTCGACCCGATGCTGGCGACCGGGCATTCGGCAATCGCGGCGGTCTCGCGCCTCAAGGATCGGGGCGCGGTCAACCTCCGCTATGTCTGCCTGCTGGCGGCGCCCGAAGGAATCGCCGCCCTGGGCGAGGTGCACCCGGACGTGCCGATCTTCACCGCCGCGATCGACAGCCACCTCAACGATCACGGCTACATCGTTCCCGGCCTCGGCGATGCCGGAGACCGCATCTACGGGACTAAATAGACGTTCGACTTCACGGTTGCGGGGTACCCCGCGCTTCAGGTTGATTTTCTGGGTCCGTCTTGTGAAACTAGGCGTTAGCTGGCGCCGGCATGATCCGGTGTTGGATTGAATGACAGGGACGCGGCCCGCAAAGCGCCGCTTTTTCGGAGGGAGATCCCGATGCGTTACGTTGTGGCGACGGCGCTTGCCGTCGCGATGGCTGCTCTTCCGGCGCATGCCAAGGTGCTGCGCTACTCGACCAACGCCGACCTGCTCGGCCTGGACCCGGCGATCAACAACGAGGGTCCGACCAATGCGATGAAGACCAACCTCTACGAGGGTCTGCTCTATCGCAACTTCGACCTCAGCCTGGCACCGTCGCTGGCGACCGAGTGGTCGCAGGTGAATCCTGAGACCTGGCGCTTCAAGCTGCGCCCGGGCGTGAAGTTCCATGACGGCACGCCGTTCACCGGCGCCGACGTCCAGTTCTCGCTGACCCGCTACAACAACGAGCAGGCGGACATGCGGGGCTACACGGCGACGATCAAGGAGATCAAGATCGTCGATCCGACGACCATCGACATCATCACCAAGGGCCCGGATCCGATTCTGCCGCAGCAGCTGCCGCTGTTCTTCATCATGTCCAAGACCTGGGCGGAGAAGAACAACACCACCCAGGTGGTGCGCGGCACCTCGGCGCCGACCTTCATCAACTTCAACGCCAACGGCACCGGCCCCTACAAGCTGGTCGAGCGCGTGGCCGACAACCGCACGGTGGTCGAGCCGAACAAGGATTGGTGGGGCAAGCTCGACAACGGCATCACCCGCGCCGAGTTCCGTCCGATCGCCAACGCCGCGACCCGCGTCGCGGCCCTGCTCTCGGGCGAGATCGACCTGATGTATCCGGTGCCGTCTCAGGACAAGCAGCGGATCAACAGCAGCAAGGGCACCAAGGTCCTCGAGGGGCCCGAGCTCCGCACGATCTTCCTGGGATTCGACCAGCACCGGGCCGAGCTCCTCGACATGAAGGGCTCGGGCAAGAACCCGTTCAAGGACAAGCGGGTGCGCGAGGCCTTCTACAAGGCGATCGACATCCAGACCATCGCCCGCGTCGTCATGCGCGGCGAGTCGCGCCCGACCGGCTCGATGGTGGCCCCCGGCATCGCCGGCTTCTCCGAGGAGGTCGACAAGCGGCCGCCGTTCAACCCGGACGAGGCGAAGAAGCTCCTCGCCGATGCCGGCTATCCGAATGGGTTCTCGGTCACGCTCGACTGCCCGAACGACCGCTACACCAACGACGAGGCGATCTGCCAGGCGATCGTGCCGATGCTCACCCGCGTCGGCATCCAGATCAAGCTGAACGCCCAGACCCGGTCGCTGCACTTCGACAAGATCGGTCTCAAGGAGAACCGGAACACCAGCTTCTACATGCTGGGCTGGACCCCCGGCACCTTCGATGCTCACAACATGCTGGTGAACATCGTGACCATGGACGGCCCGGGCGCCGGCCAGAACAACTCGGGCGTCTATCGTAACGCCAGGGTCGAGGAGCTGACCGTCAAGGCCGGCACCGAGATGGATCCGAAGAAGCGTATCGAGATGCTCGTCGAGGCTCAGAAGATCCACAAGGACGAGTACGGCCATATCCCGCTGCACCAGCAGACGCTGGCGTGGGGCGTTCGCGACGAGATCATCCACGACTCGGTCAAGCCGCGTCCGTCGAACGACGTCGATCTGCGTCAGATCAAGTTGAAGTAAGCATTCGGTTTCGCTAGTGACGGGGCCCGGACGGAGCGATCCGTCCGGGCCCCGCCGCATAGACCCCGAGCGCTTCAGATCATGTTCGCCTATATCGTTCGTCGCGCCCTTCAATCCGTGCTGGTCATGGCGTCGGTGGCTTTTGTCGCCTTCGCGCTGTTCCAGTACATGGGCGACCCGATCAACCAGATGGTGGCCCAGGACGCGACGCTCGAGCAGCGCGAGGCGCTCCGCCGCGTGCTCGGCCTCGATCGGCCGTTCTACGTCCAGTTCCTCCTCTTCCTGAAGAACCTGATCACCGGGAACTTCGGCTTCTCCTTCCGCGTCGGAACGCCGGTCGCCCAGATCATCGCCGAGCGCCTGCCGGCGACCCTCGAGCTGGTCATCGTCGCCGCGATGTTCGCGCTGTTCATCGGCGTGCCCGCCGGCGTCTACACCGGGCTGCATCGCCACGGCGCGCTCAGCCGCTTCATGCTGACGGTGTCGTTGATCGGCGTGTCGCTGCCGACGTTCCTGATCGGCATCCTGCTGATCCTGATCTTCGCCGTGCTGCTCGGATGGCTTCCGTCCTTCGGCCGCGGCGACGTGGTGAACATCGGGTTCTGGTCGACCGGCTTCCTCACCAAGAGCGGCCTCAAGGCCCTTATCCTGCCGGCGATCACGCTTGGCCTTTTCCAGACCACGCTGATCATGCGCCTGGTGCGTTCGGAGATGCTGGAGGTGCTTCGCGCCGACTACATCAAGTTCGCGCGCGCCCGCGGCCTCACCAACCGCGCCGTCAACTTCGGCCATGCGTTGAAGAACACGCTGGTGCCGGTGATCACCATCGCGGGGCTGCAGATCGGCGGCCTGATCGCCTTCGCGATCATCACCGAGACGGTGTTCCAGTGGCCCGGCATGGGCTTCCTGTTCATCACCGCGATCCAGTTCGTAGACATCCCGGTGATGAGCACCTACCTGGTTCTGGTGGCGCTGTTCTTCGTCATCATCAACCTGGTCGTCGATCTCCTCTACTTCGCCGTCGATCCGAGGCTTCGGGTCGAGCGGTCGGTCTCGGCGCACTGATCCCATGCCCATCTGGCACAATCTCAAGGACCTCGTCCGCCGCTTCCTGGACTCGGACGTCTTCTACAGCTTCAAGCGTTCGCCGACGGTGGTCATCGCCTTCACGCTGACCATGGTGTTCATCGTCGCCGCCGTGCTGGCGCCGCTGATCGTCCCGCACAACACCTACGACGTCGCCAAGCTGAACCTGATGGACGCCTTCCTGCCGCCGTCCTGGGTCGACGGCGGCAAGCTCTCCTATCTGCTCGGCACCGACGACCAGGGTCGCGACGTCTTCTCGACCATCATCCTCGGCGCCCGCGTCTCGCTGCTGGTCGGCTTCGCCTCGGTCGCGCTCGCGCTGACCATGGGCGTGGCGCTGGGACTGATCGCCGGATACGTCGGCGGCGTCACCGACGCGGTGATCATGCGTGTCGCCGACGTGAAGCTCAGCTTTCCGGCGATCCTGATCGTGCTGCTGATCGACGGCATTGCCCGCGGCCTCCTGCCGCGCGATCTGCACGACAAGGCGGCGGTCTACGTGATCGTGATGGCGATCGGCTTCTCCACCTGGATCCAGTACGCCCGCACCGTCCGCGGCCTGACCTTGGTCGAGAAGAACAAGGAGTACGTCCAGGCCGCTCGCGTGATCGGGCTGCATCCGATCCTGATCATGTTCCGCCACGTGCTGCCGAACGTTATGGGCCCGGTGCTGGTGATCGCGACCTTGGGCCTCGGCATCGCCGTGCTGACGGAGTCGACCTTGAGCTTCCTCGGCGTCGGTGTGCCGCCGACCCAGCCGTCGCTCGGCACGCTGATCCGCATCGGCAACAACTTCCTGTTCTCGGGCGAGTGGTGGATGGCGATCTTCCCCGGCCTGTTCCTGGTGATCCTCGTGCTGTCGGTCAACCTTCTGGGCGACTGGCTGCGCGACGCCCTCAACCCGAAGCTCCGCTGATGGCCGCCCTTCTCGAGGTCGATCACCTCCGCATCGAGTTCCCGACCAGGCGTGGCACGCTGCTCGCCGTCGACGACGTCTCCTTCCAGATCGGCGAGGGCGAGGTGCTGGGCGTGGTCGGCGAGTCCGGTGCCGGCAAGTCGCTGACCGGCACCGCGGTGATCGGCCTCCTCGAGCCCCCCGGGCGCATTGCTGCCGGCGAGATCCGGCTGATGGGCCGCCGCATAGACAATCTCCCCTACGAGGAGATGCGCAAGATCCGCGGCAAGCAGATCGGCGCGGTCTTCCAGGATCCGCTGACCAGCCTCAACCCGCTCTACTCGGTCGGCCGCCAGCTGATCGAGACGATCCAGACCCACACCGACATGACGCCGACGCGGGCGCGGGCGCGGGCGATCGAGCTCCTGCACGAGGTCGGCATTCCCGCGGCCGAGCGCCGGATCGATCACTATCCGCACCAGTTCTCCGGCGGCATGCGCCAGCGCGTCGTGATCGCGCTGGCCCTCTGCGTCAACCCGAAGCTGGTGATCGCCGACGAGCCGACGACGGCGCTCGACGTCTCGATCCAGGCGCAGATCATCGCGCTCCTGAAGCGTCTCTGCCGCGAGCACGGCACCGCGATCATGCTGATCAC
>CAZDGR010000067.1:0-14240 GCA_964504845.1 uncultured Rhizobium sp.
CGCCGGCTGTTCGGCCTCGGCAACCTGCTCTGGCATTCGGACAGCTCGTTCAAGAAGGTGCCGGCGAAGTACTCGCTGCTCTCGGCGCGGGTGATCCCGCCGACCGGAGGCAATACCGAGTTCGCCGACATGCGCGCCGCCTACGACACGCTCGACGACGACACCAAGCGCCAGGTCCACGACCTGATCTGCGAGCACAGCCAGATGTACTCGCGGAGCCTGCTGGGCTTCACCGAGTTCACCGAGGAGGAGAAGCGCCTCTGCGTGCCGGTGCAGCAGCGCCTGGTGCGCCGCCATCCGGTGACCGGGCGGTTGTCGCTTTATCTCGCGTCGCACGCCGGCACGATCATCGGCTGGCCGACGCCCGAGGCGCGCGCCTTCCTGATGGACCTGGTCGAGCACGCGACCCAGCGGAAGTTCGTCTACGCCCATGTCTGGAAGCTGCACGACCTGGTGATCTGGGACAACCGCGTCACCATGCACCGGGCACGGCGTTACGACTCGACCCAGGTCCGCGACATGCGGCGGACGACGGTCACCAACGAGGTCTCGAGCCTGGAGCAGGCTCCCCTGCCGCTCAACTAGCGGAACAGGTCGGCCATGCTGCGGCCGACGAGCCGGCTGGCGCCCAGCACCAGGACCAGCGTCATCACGATCGCGACCGTTCCCATGGCGCTGGCGTTGTGCAGCTCGTCCGAGATCACGTACTCGTAGATCGCGATCGAGATCGTCTTCCACTTGGCCGAGAACAAGAGGATCGTGACGCTGATCTCGCCCAGAAGCGTGGCGAAGACCAGGATCGCGCCGGCCAGGATCGCCGGCACGATCAGCGGCACCACGACGCGGCGCATCGTCGTCGCCCAGTCGGCGCCGCAGAGCGTGGAGGCCTCTTCCAGCTTGCTGTCGATCTGGCCGACGGCGGCCTGCACCGAGCGGAAGATGTAGGCGGCACGGCGGGTGAAGTAGGCCAGCACCAGGATCGTCGCGGTGCCGGTGAGCACGATCCAGCCGTCGTTGAACCCGACCAGGTAGGCGACGCCGACCACGAGCCCCGGCAGCACGAAGGGCAGCATGATCGTGAGGTCGAGCGCCCAGCGGCCGAAGAAGCGCTTCCGGGAGACGTAGTAGGCGGTGATCGTGCCGAACACGACGCAGACGAGCGTCGCGGTGCCGGCGAGGATCAGGCTGTTGATCACCGGCTGGTTCAGGTTGGTCAGGATGCGCTTGAAGTTGCCGAGGCCCCAGATGAGCGGGATGCGCGAGCCCGACCAGCGCTCGACGAAGGAGGAGACGATCACGGTGAGCTGCGGCAGGAGTGCTACGAACAGCACGACGAAGACGTAGAGGCCGGCGGTCAGCTTGGCACCGAAGGAGGTCGCGCGCCTGGAGGCGCGGGCGACGCCGGTGATCGTGGCGAAGGTGCGGCGCCGGTTGACCCAGGCGAGCACGCCGAGCGCGCCGATGGTGAGAGCCACGTTGACCATCGCGATCGCGGCGGCGGCGTTCAAATTGAAGAAGCCATGGATCTGGTAGTAGATCAGCGTCGGCAGAACCTGGTACTCGCCGCCGAGGATCGAAGGCACGCCGAAGTCGCCCAGCACCTTGATGAAGACGATCAGCATGCCGGCGGCGATCGCCGGCACCACGGCGGGGAAGGTGATGGTGCGGAGGATGCGCCAGCGCGACGCGCCCATCATGCGGGCGGCTTCCTCGACATAGGGATCGCTGGCGGCGAGCGCGCCCTGGACGATCAGGAAGACATAGGGGAAGTAGCCGAGCGCCAGCGCCACGATCACGCCGAAGGGCCCGTAGATCGACGGCAGCTGCACGTCGAAGGTCGCGGCGATCCAGCGGGTGATGAGCCCGTTGCGGCCCAGCAGGATGATCCAGGAATAGGCGCCGATGAAGGGCGGCGAGATCAGCGGCAGGACCGCGAGCGCGACGATCGCGCGCCGGAACGGGATGTCGACGCGGGCGACCGCATAGGCCAGCGGCAAGGCGAGCAGCGTGGCGAGCGACGTCGCGGCGATGCCGACCACCAGCGAATGCCAGAAGGCGCGCTGGTAGCTGGCGGAGATGAAGAAGCGCTCGAAATTGGCGAAGGTCAGGTTCTCGACCGCCAGCGCCTCTCCGTTCGGCACGAAAGCGCCGCCGATGGCCCGGAGCAGCGGGTAGACGAGGAAGACCAAGGTCGTCGCCATCGTCAGCGCGCCGACCAGGATCGGCACCCAGTCGATCGTGCGCCGCTGCTGGTCCAGCGGCGTCAGCGCCGCCGCGGTCATCGGGCGTTGCCGTAGGCGATCGCGTCGCCGTCGTCGAAGTCGAGGAAGGCGGCAGCACCCTCGCCGCCGCCGGCGACGTCGCGGGGCGCATCGATGGTCAGCGTCTGCTTGGCGCCCTCGGCCTCGACCGAGTAGCGGATGATGCCGCCGAGGAACTGGCGGCGGAGGATGCGGCACGGGATCTTGCCCCGGGCCGGATCGAGCCTGAGCCTTTCCGGCCGGAGCATGATGACGGTATCGAACCCGGCGACGTCGGCCTCATCGGCCGGCAGCGCGAAGACCTGCTTCGGCCGGACGGCGGTGCCGTTCGAGAGCGCGAAGGTGTCGCCCTGTCGAGCCGCCTTGAAGAAGTTCGCCTTGCCGATGAAGTCGGCGACGAACGGCGTCGCCGGCGAGGAATAGACTTCCTCGGCGCGTCCGACCTGGCGGAGCTTGCCCAGGTTGAACACGGCGATGCGGTCGGAGACCGACATCGCCTCTTCCTGGTCGTGGGTCACGTACAGCGACATGATGCCGAGCTCGCGCTGGATGCGGCGGATCTCCTCGCGCATCTGCACGCGGAGCTTGGCATCCAGGTTGGCGAGCGGCTCGTCGAGCAGCAGCATGCCGGGTTCGTAGACGAGGGCTCGGGCGATCGAGACGCGCTGCTGCTGTCCGCCCGACAGCGCGCCAGGATGCCGGCCGGCGAGCGCGCCGAGGCCGAGCAGCTCGAGGATGCGCATCACCCGGTTTCGCACGTCGTCGTTCGCCATGCCGCGGACGCGGAGCCCATAGGCGACGTTCTCGAAAATCGTCAGATGCGGGAAAAGGGCATAGGACTGGAACACCATGCCGATATTGCGGTGGCGCGCATCGACCCGGGTGTAGTCCTGGCCGGCGAAGACGATGCTGCCCGAGGTCGGCGACTCAAGCCCGGCGATCATCCGGAGCGTCGTCGTCTTGCCGCAGCCCGACGGGCCCAGCATCGTGAAGAACTCGGCCTCGGCGACCTCGAAGGTCACGTCGTCGACGGCGACGATGTCGCCGGACGGAAGCGGGAAGCGCTTGGTCAGCGCCCCGACCTGGAGAGTGCGGGCAGTCATGTGGTTCCCCCCGTCGAGACGACGACCACGGTGCGGTCGTCGGCGCGTACCTTGCCGAGCGATCCCTTGGTCGAGGCGTATGCGTCGACCTTGGCGAAATCGATCCGCTCGACCTCGTCGGCCTTGGCTTCCCAGCTCGCGATCGTCGCCTGCTCGGGCAGCGCGAAGTAGCCGTCGGTGTAGAGCTCGATCGTGCCGATCCCGGCCTTCGGCCGCTCGAAGGTCTCGACCGCGGCGGCCTTGGGTCCGTAGCCGTCGAGGCAGGCATAGCCCAGCGGATGGTCGTCGCGGTTCTGGTAGGCGCCCTGGGCGCCGACGATGCCGTCGAGGGCGAGCCGCGTCATGTCCTCGATCGGGATGCCCGGCAGGTCCAGGCCGAGCCTGGTCAGCGCGTCCACGCGGATCGCCTCCAGGTCCGTCTCCTTGAGCCAGGCCTTGGCCTCGTCCGGCATCTTCCGCGTGCCGCGCCAGCAGAGCGCGCGCGAGGCGAGCTCGGTCTGGGCCGGATCGGCGCCTGCTGCGGCGACGCGACGATAGGCGAAGCCGCGCAAGGTGGCGGTGATGGTGTCGAGATCCTTGTCGTGGATGACGGTCTCCGTGCCGTTGAGGCGTACGCCGCTGTCGCCGATCAGGAAGAAGGCGAAGCGGTCACCGCGGTCGAGCGCCAGCGCCAGCGTCGAGCCGATGCGGTCGGCATCCGATGCCGCCGCCGCGTCCAGCACGCCGTGTCGCGCATAGGCCGAGCGGAAGGCACGGTCGAGGCGCTGGACCAGGCCGGCGGCATCGATGGACCGGAATTCCTCGTCGAGCGCGAGCGCGAGGAGCGCGCGTTCCACCGTCTCCGCCGCCAGGCGGCCGCCGGTCCGGTCGCCGTAGCGGCGGCCGGTCCGGTCGGTGACGCCATCGATCACCGCATAGAGGCGATCGGGAACGACGACGAAGCGGTCCTCGTTGGCCTCGGGCCGGTCGGGGTCCTTGGCCGCCGAGAAGGCCTGCAGATGCACCCGCTTACTTCGACGCGAAGATCTTGTCGAAGCGCTCGAGGTATTCCTTCTTCTTCCCGGCCGCCGCGACCGAGTCGTAAGGGACGACCTTGATCTCGGTGGTCGACGGCAGGCCCGCCGGCGCCGCCACGTCCGGGCGGACCGAGCGGCGGTTGTCGACCTTCACCAGGATCTCGTGAGCCGCCTTGGTGTTGGCGTAGTCGATGAACTTCCTGGCGTTCGCCATGTTCGGCGCGCCCTTGATGATGCCGTTGCCGTCCATGGTGAGGCCCGTGCCCTCGCTCGGATAGATCGCGGCGACCGGCTGGCCCTCTTCCTTCATCGTCAGCACGTTGAACTCGCCGGTGATGCCGATCGGGAACTCGCCGGTGCCGACATTGGCATAGGCGAGCTTCGAGGACGTCACGAAGGTGCCGTTCTGGATCACCTTGGTCATCGCGTCCCAGCCGTGGAGGCCGACGATCTGGTACATCTGCGAATAGGCGGAGCCCGACTGCGCCGGGTTCGCCATCAGGAGCTTGCCCTTGAACTCGGGCTTCTGCAGGTCGGCCCAGCTCTTCGGCGCCTTGTCCAGGGGCATCATCTTGGTGTTGATCACGAAGGCCTGCAGCGGCTGCGAGAAGCCGTAGTACTTGTTGTCCTTCTGCACCGTCTTGCGGTCGAAGGCAGCGTCCTCGCTCGACTTGTAGCTCTCGAAGTTGTCGAGAGCGAAGTCGTAGGCGTCGGACGAGGCGGCGAAGTAGACGTCCCCGCGCGGACGCGAAGCCTCGGCGCGGATGCGGGTGATCAGCTCGCCGACGCCGCCGTTGATGACCTCGACCTTGATCCCCGGGTTCTTCTTGGTGAAGTCGTCGACGATCGCCTGCATCAGCTTGAGGCCGCCGGCGTTGTAGAGCACCAGCGACGAGGACTGGGCGAAGGCGGGCGTCGCGGCAAGGGCGAGGCCGAGCACGGCCAAGGAGACGAAGCGCTTCATGGGGCTCCCCTGAGGGTTTTCATAAATCTGTCATGAAATTATCGCCCGCCGATCATGACGAACGCAATCGGGGAGTGGCGGCGCTCAATGCAACGAGCGCTTGGCCCGGCGTTTCAGGGTCTCGAGCGCGGTGCGGACGCTCTTCAGGTGCGGGTTGACCCGGAGCGCCGCCTCCAGCGACGCGGTCGCACCCACCCATTCCGACTCCGCCATCATGATCTGACCCAGTCCCGAGAGCGCGCCGAAATGGCGCGGCTCGCGCATCAGGGTCTCCTCGATGTCGGTGACGGAGCCCCGGAGGTCGTCGAGGAGGAAGCGTGCGGTCGCCCGCTTGTTCCAGGCTTCCGCGCAGTCGGGGTCGTGGACGATCAGGCGGGCGAAGGCGATCTCGGCCGGCTCGATCCGCCCGCCGGCGAGCGCCGATATGCCTTCCTGCATCAGACGGCGGCCGGCTTCGTCGGAGCCCTTGCACCAGATCTGCCAGATCTCGCCCTCGACGGTCTCGGCGACGTCGGCGCTGGGCGCCCGCTTGAGCGCGTCGAACAGCCGGACGAGCTTCCCGTCCGCCCGCGCATGCGGCTTGGCGCCGGCGAGGCCGTGCAGGATCGTGAGGACGCGGTCGAACATCGCCCTGAGGCTAGCTCATCGCCGCCGGCGCGTCAGCGCCGCTGGGTGGAAAGCGTCCACTGCACCGCGGCGGCGTAGTGGGTGGCGAGGAAGCGGTAGGTCTCCTTGATCAGCGCGACCGCGGCGTCGCTGCGCTCGTAGATCGCGCCCTGCCACTTCTCGATCAGCGCGTCCCAGATCATGAAGCCGAAGTGCAGGTCGTCGCGGTTCTCGCGGATCAGCTCGATCGCGACGTCGGCGCTCTTGATCAGCGCCGCCACCTGGCCGGTCTTGGCGTCGACCTGGGCGAAGCGAGAGTCGAAGAGCTTGAGCGGCGTCTGCATCAGCGCACGCGCCCGGGCGATCTCGCCCTCGACGGTCTTGTGGTTGCCGTAGACGCGGTTGTAGCGGGCGAGCGCCTGGGCGATCTCGCGGATGAAGGCATAGCGGTCGCGGAGCGCCTCGACATAGACGATCTCGCGGGCGATGCGGCCGAGCTGGAAGTCGACTTCCTCGACAGCGAATCCCAGCGTCTGGGCGAGCGCCGCGCGACCGTCGGCGATGTTCTTCTGGATGTCGGGGTCGCCGGCGATCTGTTCCTGGTTCTCGCGGACCACGATCACCCGCTCGCGGCCCTTGACCCACGACCACACCTGAAGGTCGAGCCGGTTTCGGGCAAGCGCGTGGTGCCGGTCCTCGACCGACCAGGAGGCGGAGCCATCCAGGATCTCCTTCGGGATCGAATCGCCTGGCCGGATCTCGCGGACGTAGCGCAGCCCCTGGGTGATCGTCTGAAGAAGGCGAGTGTCGCCGCCGTCGGGGTCGAGCCGGAACTCGCGCTGCAGCCTTGCGACCGGGGTCACGCCGAACATGTCGCCCAGCGGGAAATGGAACCCGACCTCGTCGGACGGCCGCATGAAGGCGAAATAGCCTCCCTTCACGTTGAAGACCGGGTGCTGGAACTCGAAATGGGGCGAGCGCGGCTGGGCTTTCGCCGGGAAGGCGGGGGAGGCGGACGTCATGGGGCGCAATCTCGTCAGGTCGGGTTAAACCGGGGTTAATCGGAATGTTGCGGTCCGGTGTTAGCTGGGGGACAAAAGGACACACCTCCGGAGCGCTGCGTGCGGCCGACTTCCATCTTCGCTTTCGCCCTGTCGCTGCTTCTCGCCGGACCCGCGCCGGCCGACGGCCTCGCCGAGCTGAGCGGCGGCTTCGGGCTCGCCCCGGACCAGCTCGGCTTCGTCGTGATCGACACCGAGAACGGGCAGGTCCTGGCCGAGCACCAGGCCGACCGCATGGTGGTCCCGGCCTCGGTCGCCAAGCTGCCGACCGCGATCGCCGCGCTCGCGGTCCTCGGGCCAGAGCATCGCTTCGAGACCCAGCTGGCGCTCCACGGCTCCGCGCTGTTCCTGGTCGGCGGCGGCGATCCGCTGCTGACGCCGGAAGACCTCCGGCCCGCCTTCCGGCGCATCAGGGAGCGCGGCCTAAGGATAGAGCGCTTCGTCTATGACGCGACGGCGCTCCCGGAAGCGCCGGAGATCGATCCGCTGCAGCCGGAGAACTCCTCCTACAACCCGGGCATCGGTGCCCTCGCGCTCGACTTCAACCGCGTGCTGATCGACTGGAAGGCGAACGGCAAGGAAGTCACCGCGCTGGCCGTCTCCGACGCGCTTCGCCTCAAGGCCGATGCGGTGCGCCTGGTGCCCTCGCCGGCGCCGGTGCCGCCGCCCTATCGATTCCTCGCCGAGGGCGCCGATCGCTGGGTCTTCGCCAATCTTCAGCCGTCGGGACGGATCTGGCTTCCGGTCAAGCAGCCGGCCCTCAACGCAGCGCTTGTCCTCCGCCGCCTCGCCGAGCGCGAGGGCGTGAGCCTGCCGATGCCGGTCGCCGGCAAGCGTCCGCCGGACGCGACGATCATGCAGATCCATTCGAGCCATCGGCTTGCCGAGATCGTCCGCCGCCTGCTCGAGCACAGCAACAACATGGCGGCCGAAATGGTCGGCCTCAGCACCGCGGGCCGTCTCGCCGGTGTGGCACCGCCGAACCTCGCCCATTCGGTCGGCGTCGTGGATGGCTGGATCAAGGGGATCGTGCCCGAAGTCGACTGGACCGGCTTTGCGCGCGCCAACCACTCCGGATTGTCGCCGGCCTCGCGCACCACGCCGAGGCAGATGGCGCGCCTCGTGGTCCATGGCCTGGTCCTGGTGCCCGATCTGGTCGACGCGCTGCCGAGCCGCGAGATCGCCGATGCCGAGGCCGGCAACGGCAAGGAAGCGGCCGAGGCCAGGAACGCCAGCCTCGCGATCCGTGCCAAGAGCGGCACGATGGCCTATGCGCGCGGCCTGGTCGGGCTGCTCTGGACCCATTCCGGACGCCGGGTGGCTTTCGCCGTCTTCGCCTATGACGATGCGAAGCGCGCCGCCTTCGACGCGACCCTCGACAGGCGGGTGCCGGAGATGCCGGCCACGGCCGCCACCTGGATCCGGCGCGCCCGCGGGCTCGAGCGCGCGCTTCTTCGGAACTGGGCCGCTTCCTACTGAGCAGGCTTTTTCCTCAAGGAAAGCGCCGCTACAGTCGCCTCCATGTTCAAGATCGATCCGTCGCGCCTCGACGTCGCCAAGGAATTCAAGGCCAGGCCGTTCGGCGAGCATTCGCCCGAGCTGCAATACGTCCTCAACTACATGCGCACCCGCCAGACCTCGCAATTCGAGGTGCTGGTGATGACCGAGCCCGGCAAGCGCTGGGTCTTGGGCTACATGCCGACGGGCGGCGGCGTGCCGAAGCTGACCAACCAGACCTTCGACCGGCTGGAGGACGCCGAGTGGCACGTCTTCAAGCTTCGCTGGAAGGACATCACCGGCCACGACCTGCCGATCGACTGACGTTTCCCAAAAGAAGTCCTCTCTTCATCGGAATCCCCAGATGACCAGGATCATGGGCTACGCCGACCGTGTCAGCCTCCAGCCGGGCGAGACGGTCCGCATCATGGCGAGCTGCATCGGCGCGAAGAGCTACCGCGCCGAGATCGTCCGGCTGCTCAGCCCGAACGCAGGCATGGGTGCGAGCGAGTATCGCGAGGTGGTCGTCGAGACGCCGGCGAACGCCGCCTATCCGGCGCGCGAGCAGAAGATGCATGCGGGGTCCTTTGGCGTGATTCCGGAGAAGTGGGCGCTCAAGGACGTCGAGAGCTTCACGCTGCAGGCCTATGTCTGGCCGACGACGCCGAAGAAGGGCCCGCGGGCAATCATGGGCACCTGGGCCGCGTCGGGGAGCGGCTACGGGCTCTCGATCGATGCCGAGGGCGCGGCCGAGATCCGCATCGGCGCCTTCAAGCTGGCCTCCGGCGTGCCGATGCTGGAGCGGCGCTGGTACCTGGTGGCCGCCAGCTTCGATGCGGAGAGCGGGCAGGTGCGGCTCTGGCAGGAGCCGATCTACGACAAGTCGTTCCACGCCGAACGCCCCGTGATGGTCGAGGGCAAGGCACGGGCGAGCAAGACGGATGCGGGAGCGCCGTTCCTGTTCGCGGCCTGGCGATCGGGCGAGGCGCCATCGCCGACCGTGTACGGCAATATGCTGACGACCGGCCACTTCAACGGCCGCATCGACAGGCCGCGGCTGGCGCGGAGGGCGCTCGATCGTGCGCAGATCCAGGCGCTCACGGCCGGCATGCTGCCGTCGGGCCTCGAAGAGGAAGTGCTCGGCTTCTGGGACTTCGCCAAGGATATCTCGAGCGAGCGCATCACCGATCTCTCGCCGAACCGCCTCGACGGCGAGGTCGTGAACGTGCCGGCGCGCGCGGTCACCGGCCACAACTGGACCGGCTCGGAGATGAACTGGACCAAGGATCCGCAGCAATACGGCGCGATCCATTTCCACGACGACGACATCTCGGACGCCAAATGGCAGCCGGACTTCTCCTTCACCGTGCCGCAAGACGCGAAGAGCGGTTTCTATGCGGCGAAGCTGACCGCCGACGAGGCCTGCTTCTATTGCCCGTTCTTCGTGCGCCCGAGGCGCGGCACGGCGAACGCCAAGATCGCGTTCCTGGCCTCGACCGCGACGTACACGGTCTATGCCAACAACCGCGGCCGCTTCACCAGGATGCTGACCGAGCTCTACCAGGGCCGCCTCTCGATGATGGACGCGGTCGACATCCTGCAGTTCGAGTTCCCGGAGATGGGCGTGTCGACCTATGACCGCCACACCGACTCGTCGGGCGTCTCGACCAGCTCGCGGCTACGCCCCGTGACCAACTGGAAGCCGCATGGCCGGCTCTGGAACTACTGCTGCGACCTCTTCATCGTCGACTGGCTCGAGCATGTCGGCATGCCCTACGACATCATCACCGACCATGATCTGCACGTCGAAGGACAGGATCTCCTCCGCCCCTACAGCGTCGTGCTGACCGGATCGCATCCGGAGTACTGGTCGCTCGAGATGCTGGACGCGCTCGACGGCTACCAGCGCCAGGGCGGCCGGCACATGTACATGGGCGGCAACGGCTTCTACTGGCGGATCGCCTTCCATCCCGAGAACATGAACATCATCGAGGTGCGCCGCTCGGAGGACGGGGTGCGCGCCTGGGACGCGCGCGTCGGCGAGTACTATCACCAGTTCACCGGCGAATATGGCGGGCTCTGGCGACGCCAGGGCCGCGCGCCGCAGGTCGCGACCGGCGTCGGCTTCATCAGCCAGGGCTTCGACGCCTGTTCCTACTATCGGCGCACGGCACAGGCCAAGGATCCGCGCGTCGCCTTCATGTTCGACGGCGTCACGGACGAGATCCTCGGCAATTTCGGCGTATTGCAGGGAGGGGCGGCAGGTCTCGAGATCGACTGCGCCGACTTCGCGCTCGGCACGCCGCCGCATGCGCTGGTGGTCGCGAGCTCGGAGAACCACTCGAACACCTACATCCTCGTCGCCGAGGAGATAAACATCGGCCACGGTGCGCTCGATGCCGTCCAGAACGCCCAGATCCGCGCCGACATCACCTTCTTCGAAACTCCGAACGGCGGTGCCGTGTTCTCGACCGGCTCGATCGCCTACGCCGGCAGCCTGCCGGTCAACGGCTTCAACAACAACATCGCGAAGCTGACCACCAACGTGCTGAAGCGCTTCGCCGACGATCGGCCGTTCGCGATGCCGAGATAGGCTGCCGGGGAACATTTCCGTGATCGCCGGGGGGACCGTCGCGCGGAAACCCCGGGGCGCAAGCGATCAAGCCGCGGCTTCGAGGGCAGCTCCTTGAATTCGTAGCGCCAAGTTCACCGCCTTGCCCCATTGATGCCTTATTATTCGGGCACTTCGTCGGCACCGCTGACAAGGATGGACGCCATGGACGGACCGACACGAGCGGCAACGCGACTTGATCGAGCCTGGGAAGCGCTGGCGCAGCACCGGGACCGGGTATCCCCGCTGCATCTCCGCGATCTCTTCGCCGGCGATCCCGATCGCTTCCAGCGCTTCTCGCTCAACCACGAGGACCTGCTCTTCGACTATTCGAAGCAGCGGGTGACCACCGAGACGATGGCGCTCCTGCACGAGCTGGCGCGCGCCGCCGACGTCGCCGGGTGGACCGACCGGATGTTCTCGGGCGAGCGCGTCAACGGCAGCGAAGGGCGGGCCGCGTTCCACGTGGCGCTGCGCAGCCGCTCGACCGCGCCGATGCGGATCGACGGCCGCGACGTGATGGCCGATGTCCGCGAGGTCCTGGACCGGGTGCGCGCCTTCGCCGACCGGGTGCGCGCCGGCGAGTACGTCGGGGCGACGGGCAAGCCGATCCGCGGCATCGTCAACATCGGCATCGGCGGCTCCGACCGCGGACCGGCGATGGCCGACCAGGCGCTGGCCAGGTGGCGTCATCCGGGCCTCCAGCTCCGCCACGTCTCCAACGTCGACGGCGCCGACATCGGCCGCGCACTCGCCGGTCTCGATCCGGAGACGACGCTGGTCATCGTCGCCTCGAAGACCTTCACCACCCAGGAGACGATGACCAACGCCGCGACCGCGCGCGCCTGGCTGGTGGGAAAGCTCGGCGAGGCGGCGGTCGCCAGGCATTTCGTCGCGGTCTCGACCGCGCGCGAAGCGGTCGCCGCCTTCGGCATCCGCCCGGAGAACACCTTCGGATTCTGGGACTGGGTCGGTGGCCGCTACTCGCTGTGGTCGGCGATCGGCCTGCCGCTGATGATCGGGATCGGGCCGGAGGCCTTCGACCGGCTGCTCGACGGCGCGCATGCGGTCGACCGGCATTTCCGCGACGCGCCGCTCGACACCAACATCCCGGTGGCGATGGCGCTGGTCGGCATCTGGAACACCAACTTGCTGGGCGCGCGCAGCCACGCGATCCTCCCCTACGACCACAGGCTCCGGCGTTTCCCGGCGTATCTGCAGCAGCTCGAGATGGAATCGAACGGCAAGGGCGTCGACCGCGACGGCCGCCCGGTGCGCCATGCGACCGCGCCGGTGGTGTTCGGCGAGCCCGGGACCAACGGCCAGCATGCGCTGATGCAGCTTTTCCATCAGGGTCCGGATCCGGTGCCGGCCGACTTCATTGCCGCGGTCGAGCCGGACCACGAGCTCGCCGGCCATCACGAGATCCTGCTCGCCAACATGCTGGCGCAGACCCAGGCACTGGCGATCGGCCAGGACGAGGCGGAGGCGCGGGAAGCGATGATCAAGGCCGGCACCGACCGGGCGACGGCCGAGCGTCTTGCGCCGCACCGCACCTTCCCGGGCAACCGGCCGAGCTCGTCGTTCCTCTTCAAGCAGCTCGATCCCTACACGCTCGGTCGTCTGATCGCGCTCTACGAGCACAAGGTCTTCGTCCAGGGGGCGATCTGGGGCGTCAATTCCTTCGACCAGTGGGGCGTGGAGCTCGGCAAGACGCTGGCGAAGAAGGTGCTGCCGGAATTGTCCCTCGATGCGCTGCCGGCAGAAGGACAGGATGCCTCGACCGCGGGCCTGATCGCCCATATCAAGCGGACGCGGGTGTCCCTTTCAGCCTGGACCGGTCCGAGCGGATCGCCTGCGCCATGAAGTCGAGGAGGGCGCGGACGCGGGCCGCGCCGCGCAGGTCCTCGTGCGTGAGCAGCCAGAGCCCGTGATCGAACTCCGGCAGCGCCGGCGATAGCCGCGCGAGCCGGGGATCGTCGTCGCCGACGAAGCAGGCGAGCACCGCAGTACCGATCCCGGCGGCGCAGGCGGCATGCATGCCGCTCTCGGTGTCGGCGCGAAGCACGGCGCGCCGCGGCGCTTCCCTCTCGACGAACTTCGCGAAGGCCGTGTGGGCGAAGATCTCGTCGGGCGCGACCCATTCGTGGCGCGCCCAGTCGGTGCCGAAAGGGTTGCGCGCGAGATAGTCATGGGACGCGTAGACCGCCATGCCGACTTCGGCCAGACGCTGGCCGACGAGGCTGCCGGTCGGCGCGTTGGTCGCGCGCAGCGCCACGTCGGCGTCGCGCCGGGTCAGGTTCGCCAAGGTCGAGCTGATCGCGAGCTCGACCGTGATGCCGGGATAAAGCTGGCGGAACCGGGCGAGGTGCCGGGGCAGGAGACCGAGCGCGAAGGAGTCGAGCGCCGAAAGCCGCACGGTCCCGGTCAGGCGGGCGTCGCGGCCCGAGAGCCGGCGGTCGAGGCCGTCGGCTGCGCCCTCCATCGCTTCAGCGGCACGCCGGAGCTCGTCGCCGGCCGCCGTCGGCACATAGCCCTCCGGGCCACGCTCGAACAGGCGGATGTCGAGGCTCTCCTCCAGCGCCTTGAGCCGCCGCCAGACGGTCGCGTGGTTCAGCTTCAGGACCCGGGCGGCGCCGGACAGGCTCCCCGCCCGGGAGATTGCGAGCGCGATCCGGAGGTCGTCCCACTCCATAGTTTGCAAATATGCAAAGTATCTGTTCAAAAGTATAGAATTCATTTGCGATCGAGAAAGGCCACCTCCTAGGCATCTCAACCACGGGGGAAACCCATGATCGACACCCGCTTCGCTCCTTACGGAGCCCTCGCTCTCCGGCTCGGCCTTGGCGCCATGTGGCTCTCCCACGGCCTGCTGAAGGTCTTCGTCTTCACTCTTCCCGGGACCGTCGCCTTCTTCGAGAAGATCGGCTTCTGGGGTCCGCTCGCTTACGTCGTCGTCGCCGCCGAGCTGATCGGCGGTGCCGCCATCCTCGCCGGCGTCTATGGACGCTACGTCTCGGCCGCGCTGATCCCGATCATGGCGGGCGCGCTGATGACCCATCTGCCGAACGGCTGGGTGTTTTCGGCGAGTGGGACAAACCTTACTTAACCATGAACTACG
>CAZDGR010000068.1:0-14018 GCA_964504845.1 uncultured Rhizobium sp.
GGTCGACCAGTGCTACCTGTGCGACCTCTGCTACATGACCAAGTGCCCCTACGTGCCGCCGCACGAGTGGGACCTGGATTTCCCGCACCTGATGCTTCGCTACCGCGCCATCGAGGCGAGGAAGCGCGGCGTGCCGGTGATCGACAGGCAGCTGACCAAGACCGATCGCAACGGCGTGGTCGCAGGCATGGTCGCGCCCGTCGCCAACTGGGCGACCGACCGCGGCAACCGGCTGACGCGCGGATTGATGGAAAAGGTCGGCGGCGTCCATCACGATGCCGACCTGCCCAAGTTCCATGGCAAGACCTTCGCCAGGCGCGCCAAGGAATCGCCTCCCGAGATTTCGGCCACGGCGCCGGCGCGCGGCCGCAAGGCGGTCCTCTACGCGACCTGCTTCGTCAACTACAACAATCCGGCGATCGGCGAGGCGGCGCTCGGCGTGCTCGCCCGCAACGGCGTCGAGGGCGAGGTGGTCTATCCCGAGTGCTGCGGCATGCCGCAGCTGGAGCACGGCGACCTGCCGAAGGTCGCGGCGAAAGCGAAGAACGTCGCCCGCGCGCTGCTGCCCTATGTCGAGCAGGGCTACGACGTCGTGGCGCTGGTGCCGTCCTGCGCCCTGATGCTGAAGCTCGAGTGGCCGCTGCTGCTGCCCGAGGATCCATCGATCAGGAAGCTCTCGCAGGCCACGTTCGACGTCAGCGAGTACGTCGTCGACATCGCCAAGCGCGAAGGTCTGGCGCCGGGCCTGACCCCGCTCGACGGCGGCGTCACGCTCCACCTCGCCTGCCATGCCCGGGCCCAGAACATGGGACCGAAGGCGGCCGAGATGCTGCGGCTGGTCCCGGGCGCCCAGGTGGCCGTCGTGGAACGCTGCTCGGGTCACGGCGGTTCTTGGGGCATCATGCTCGAGAACTTCGAGATCGCCCTCAAGGTCGGGAAGCCGGTCGCCCAGCAGGCGGCCAAGCTCGCCCGCAAGCACGTGGCATCCGAGTGCCCGCTGGCGGCCTCGCACATCCTGCAAGGGATGGAGCGGCTGGAAGGCGTCGAGGCGCCGACCGAGGCACTGCATCCGATCCAGCTCTTCGCCCGCGCCTACGGAGTCGCGTGAGGCCATGAAGCTCGAGATCACCCGCGACGACCTGATGCCAGTCGCGGACTACATCAAGGTCCGCAAGGAAAAGCGTGCGCAGGTCGTCGCGCTGAAGAAGAACCGCCGTCTCGAGGTCGGCCCCTTTGCGACCTTCCATTTCGAGTCCTGGGACACGATGTGGTCCCAGATCCAGGAGATGCTCTACATCGAGAAGGGCGGCGAGGAGCAGATCCAGGGTGAGCTCGACGCCTACAATCCGCTGATCCCCAAGGGCGCCGAGCTGGTCGCGACCGTGATGTTCGAGATCGACGACCCGCTCCGCCGCGCCCGCGTGCTGGCGCGCCTCGGCGGCGTCGAGGAGACCGGCTTCATCGAGATCGGCGGCGAGCGCATTCGCGGCAAGGCCGAAGAGGACCAGGACCGCACCAACGCCGAAGGCAAGGCCTCCAGCGTCCAGTTCATGCGCTTCGGCTTCTCGCCGGCGCAAGTCGCCAAGTTCAAGACGGCCGGCACGCAGGTGCTGGTGGGATTCGACCATCCCGAATACGGCCATCTCGCGGTGATGCCGGAGGCGACCCGCGAGGCGCTCGCGAAGGACTTCGCGTAATTCCGGGTTCGCCTTGACCGCAGGATCGGTGCGTCGGCACTATTTCCGAAAGGAAAGCGGAGCTCCCGATGCCCCTGAAGCTGAGTGCGGCCGAAGCCGCGAAGTACGACGAGACCGGCTACCACTTCCCGATCCGGGCATTCTCCGAGAGCGAGGCCGACGGCCTCTATCGCCACTTGGTCGAGTCGGAGAGGAAGCTCGGAGGACCGTTCAAGGGGCGCGTCAACCAGAAGTGCCACCTGCTGTTCCCGTGGCTCTACGACATCGTCACCAGCGACCGCATCCTGGACGCGGTCGAGCCGATCCTCGGGCCCGACATCTTCTGCTGGTCGGCCGGCTTCTTCCACAAGCGGCCCGGCGACGGCAATTATGTCTCCTGGCACCAGGACGCCACCTACTGGGGGCTGTCCTCGCCCGACGTGCTGACCGCATGGGTCGCCTTCACGCCGAGCACACCCGAGTCCGGCTGCATGCGGGTGGTCTCGGGCACGCACAAGACCCAGCTCAAGCACGAGGACAGGTTCGACGACGCAAACATGCTTTCCAGGGGCCAGGAGATCGCGGCCGAGGTCGACGAGAGCGAGGCGATCGACATCGTGCTGAAGCCTGGCGAGATGTCGCTCCACCACGTACTGCTGGTGCATGGCTCGGGCGTCAACAAGTCCAAGCTGCCGCGCGTCGGCTTCGCCATCCGCTACATCCCGACTCGGCTTCGCCAGCTCGGGATCGAACGTACCAGCGCCACGCTCGCCCGCGGCAAGGACGCCTACGGCAACTTCGACCACGAGACGCGGCCCGAAGGCGACATGCATCCGGCGGCGGTCGAGCGCCACCGCAGGATCACCGAGGCGCAGCTGAACGTGCTCTATGCCGGCGCGGTCCAGGCGGGCAAGCGCACGGACGCGGATCTGGCATCGCAGAAGCGGGTTGCCGGCGGCATGTAGCCGCCCGCCGGCGTCATTGCTTGGCGGAGAAAACCTTGTGGGCGCGGGCGACGAGGCCCATCAGCTCGCGCCCGACCGTGCCGCCGTCGTCCAGGATCTTGTGGCGGACGGCGGTGCGGAAGGCGATCAGGTGCGCCTTCACGAATTCCATGAAGCGGTTCGAGACCAGGTACTCGCCGCCGGTGTAGTGGGCGAGCGAGCGCGACACCGTGCTCATCAGCGTGAAGCCGGCCGCCGACGAATCCTGGGCCGCCTGGGTCGCGGTCGAGTTGATCCGGACGCGGGCGCCGCCGAACGGATCGCGGCCGAACTCGTCGAAGTCGCCATCGAGCCGCGCGGAGTAGCCGTTCATCGCCTCGGCCGCACGCTCGCGCGAGGCGGCGACTGCGGCAATCGCCTTGCGGACCGCCTCGGCCGGCAACGCGCGCGGCTTGCCGTCGGGCAGGTGCTCGAAGGCGATCACCAGCGCGCCATCGTCGACGGCGAAGCGGAAGGGATCCTCGATCCGGTGGATCCGGGTGTCCGAGGTATAGCGGCGCTCGACCGAGTCGGCGTCGTTCCGGGTCCGCCGGTCGGGACCGACATAGGTCGAGGTCACGAAGAAGCGGCGAGGCTTCGCTACCGTCCGCTCGACCGCTCCCAGCAGGCGCTCGCGATTGAACGGCTTGGTCAGGAAGTAGTCGGCGCCGCAGTCGATCGAGCGCTTGACCTGGTCGGCGGTGAAGATCGGCGAGGTGACGATGATCGGCATCGCCGGTGTCGCCGAGTCGGTGTCTGTGCGCACCCACTTCAGCAGGTCGAAGCCGAGCTCGCCCTGCTCGCCGAACTCGACGATCGCGAGGTCGTATTTGAGCGCGCCTTCGGTCAGGCGCGCGCGGGCCTCGCTCAGCGATTCGGTACCTTCGGCCGTGCCGATCCGGGTCGCCTTGAAGAGGTCGCCGATCTCCTGGACAAGCGCAGGATTGCGGTCCACCACCAAGGCCCGGATGCTCGGTCCAAGCGGATCCTGCATTTCGATCCAATTCGGCGAATAAAGTGGGCGAAGGAAGCATAGCCGTGCCCGCTAACGCAAGCCCCTAGCATATTAAGGGCTTATTCGCGCGCTGCCTCGTCTAAATGCGGCTTCAGGCGCCCGGTGATCCAGAGCCCGAACATGCGGAAATCGCTGATCAGCGACCACCAGGGATGGGTGAAGGTCGCCGGCCGGTTTCGCTCCACCGCGGCATGCGCGACCCAGGCGAACAGGTATCCCGCGACGACCGCGGCCGGCACGAAGCGCCAATCGCCGAGGAAGATGGCGGCGGCGAGCAGCGCCAGCGCCAAGCCGGTCCCGACATAGTGCAGCCCGCGGGTCCTCGGCTGCGCATGCTCGCGGAGGTACCGGGGCCAGAAGGCGGTGTAGTTGGGCGACCGTCCGTCCATGCCGGGATTCTCCCGCCTTTGGCGCCCGTTGTCACCTTGCCTCGGGGCGCTCCCGGGCCTAGATAGCCCTCACACCTGAGAATCGAGGCGAATCATGGGCTACAGGCTGGCGGTGGTCGGCGCGACCGGGAATGTCGGGCGCGAGATGCTGCAGACCCTGTCGGAGCGGAACTTTCCGGCCGACGACATCGTGGCGCTGGCGTCGGCCAGCTCGATCGGCCGCGAGGTCAGCTACGGCGAGGACCAGACCCTCAAGGTCCGCGACCTCGCCACCTTCGACTTCAAGGGCATCGACCTCGTCCTCTCGTCGCCCGGCGCCAAGGTCTCCGCCGTCCATGCGCCGAGGGCCGCCAAGGCCGGCGCGGTCGTCATCGACAACACCTCGCACTTCCGGATGGATCCGGACGTGCCGCTGGTGGTGCCGGAGGTCAATCCCGAGGCGCTTGCCGCCTATGGCAAGCGCAACATCATCGCCAACCCGAACTGCTCGACGATCCAGATGGTCGTGGCGCTGAAGCCGCTGCACGATCTCGCCCGGATCAAGCGCGTGGTCGTGGCCACCTACCAGTCGGTCTCCGGCGCCGGCCGCGAGGCGATGGACGAGCTCTTCAACCAGACCCGCTCGATCTACGTGAACGACCCCGTCAGGAAGGAGGAGTTCACCAAGCAGATCGCCTTCAACGTCATTCCCCACATCGACGTCTTCATGGAAGACGGCTCGACCAAGGAGGAATGGAAGATGGCGGCGGAGACCAGGAAGATCCTCGGCCGCGAGATCCAGGTCGCCGCGACCTGCGTGCGCGTGCCGGTCTTCATCGGCCATGCCGAGGCGGTCACGGTCGAGTTCGAGAATCCGATCGACGAGAAGACGGCGCGCGACGCGCTCAAGGGCGCGCCGGGCATCTCGGTGGTCGACCGCCGCGTCGACGAAGGCTACGTCACGCCGGTCGAGGCCGCCGGCGAGGACAATGTCTATGTCAGCCGCATCCGCCGCGACCCGACGGTCAGGAACGGGCTCCAGATGTGGGTCGTCGCCGACAATCTCCGGAAGGGCGCAGCGCTGAACGCCGTCCAGATCGCCGAGGCGCTGATCAAGGGGCCCCTGAAGGCGAAGGCCGCCTAAGGCCCCCTGCACCAGCGGCGCCAGAGCGCCCGGTAGACCCGCTCGATCTGGCGGGCGCGCCGGGTGCCGTCGGTCAGCGTCGCGAGCGCCGGCCGCAGCGCCGTGCGCTCGATGGCGAGGCGCGCTCGGTCCCGGACCAGGCCCGAGGCCGTCGCCACATAGGCCGCCTCGTCGGCGGCGATCCAGCCGTGACGGCCGATGCCGGCGAGGATCGCCTGGGTCCAGCGCTCGGCCATCGACCGGCCGGCGCGCGTGACGACCGGCACCCCCATCCACAGCGCCTCGAAGCTCGAGGTCGAGCCCGAGAACGGCCAGGTGTCGAGGACGACATGCGCCTCGCGATAGAAGGCGAGGTGGTTCGCCGCCGCGCTCTCGCCGGCGACGAACTCGACCCGGCCGGCGGGCAGGGCGGCGGCGATCGCGGCTTTGAGGCTCGTGTCGCCGAACGCCGTCCGGTAGCGAAGCCGAAGCCGCGCTTCCGGTACCGCCTCCATCACCCGCGACCACAGCGCCAAGACCTGGCGGTTGAGCTTCGCCGGATTGGCGGCGGCGGCGAAGAGCGGAGGTCCGTCCGGCAGATGCGGCTCGGGCGCGTCGGCGATCGGCTCGTGCAGGTAGAGGTCGGGCAGGCGCATCACGCGCTCGCTGAAGCGTCCCCGTTCGCCGCGCGGCACAAGACGCGGATCCGATATCAGCGCGTCGATGGCGGCGATGCCGCTTGATCCGCCGTCGTGCAGGCTGATCTGCACCGGCGCGCAATGCCTGGCGGCGACCTCCATTCGATTGGCGTCGAAGGAGCCGGCGACGAAGACGGCGATGTCGATTCCGTCCTTCCGCATCTCGCGCGCCACGACCTCGTCCGTGAGGCCGACGGTCGAGCGCCAGGAGCCGAGCGCCTGGAACCTTGCGGTGATGGCGTCCTCGCGCGCCACCTCGCCATAGAAGCTGACGTCGATGTGCCTCCTGTCGTGGCTGGCGATCAGCGGCATCAGGCTGCGCGCGACAGGATGGTCGCGGAAGTCCGACGAAAGATAGGCGACGCGGAGCGGGCGATCGGGATCGGCGGCGTTGCGCCATCCGGGGCGCGGCAGCGTCGCCGGAGCCAGACGGCGCCGTTCCGCCGCCGTCCGATCCGGATCGAGGCCGGGCACATAGAGCAGCATCGAGCGGATCGCCTTGCGGGCGGATTCGGTCGCCTCGGCCGCGAGTCGGCGTCGGGCGAACACGATTGCTCCCTCGGGCTGCGCCAGGCCGAGAAGGCCCTGGGAGACATGCCCGAGCGCTGTCGCGGTCGCCGGCTGCAGTGCCAGGATCCGCCGCTGATAGGCAAGCCCGCGGTCGAGCCGGCCGGCCTCGCGCCAGGCGACGGCGAGGTTTCCGAGCAGCGCCAGGTCCTGCGGCAGGGTACGGAGCGCCGCCTCGAAGCCGGCGATGGCACCGGCCGGATCGCCGCCGATAAGCCGCGCTTCGCCCAGCCCGCGAAGGCTCGCAGGGAATCCGGGCGCGAGGGCAAGTGCTGCCATGTGCCAGCGCCTCGCCGGATCGCTCTGGCCCAGCGCCCCGGAGATCGTGCCGATGCCGGCCAGCGCCGGCACGGTCCGGGGATCGAAGGCGAGCGCGCGCCGGAACGAAGCCGCGGCCTCGCCGACCGTCATGTCGGCCAGGAGCGCTTCGCCGAGATGGGCGTGGATCTCCGCGATCTCGGGCGCGAGCCGGAGCGCCGCGCGGAAGCGGGTCGCCGCCTCGCCCGGGCGGTCGAGGATCAGCAGGATGCGGCCGAAGTTGTTCTGCGCCTCGGCATAGTCGGGCTTGGCCTTGATCGCTGCCGTCAGCCGCTCGACCGCAGCCTTGGGATCGCCGCGCTGGAAGGCGACGAGGCCGGCGATGTGGAGCGCCGTCGGCTCGCGCGGGCTCTGCTTCATCACCGAGGTCATCATCGCCTCGGCTTCGTCGAGACGGCCGGCCTGGAAGGCCGCGAGGCCCTGCTGAAGCCGCGGGTCCGGAATGCCCTGCTTCGCCTGTGCCCGCCGCTCGTGACGGTTCATGCGAGCTTCTGGAGCGCGCCCCGGAGGCTGCCGCCGGCATCCAGCAGCGCCTTGTCGGCGGCCTCGGGCGAGAGGCCCTTGATCACCAGCACGGCCGGCTTCACCCGGCCCGAGCAGCGTGCAAGCGCATCGCGCGCGGCGGCCTCGCCGGCGCCGGTAATCTCCATCAACATCCGCTCGCTGCGCTTCTTGAGCTTGATGTTGGTGGCACGCAGATCGACCATGTAGCCGTCGTGGACGCGGCCGAGCCTGGTCATCACCAGCGACGAGAGCAGGTTGAGCGTCGCCTTCTGCGCGGTGCCGGCCTTCATGCGGGTCGAGCCGCCGATGGCCTCGGCGCCGGTGTCGAGCAGGATCGGAAGCTCCGCCGCCGCCAGCAGCGGCGCCGAGGGATTGTTGGCGATGCCGATGCCAAGCGCGCCGGCCGCCCGCCCGCTCTCCAGCGCCGCGATCGTGTAGGGCGTGGTGCCGCTGGCGGCGACCGCGATCACCGCGTCCTTCGCAGTCACCTTGGCGTTCTGGATGTCGCGCTTGCCTGCGTCGCGGTCGTCCTCGGCGCCTTCCACGGCTTTGGTCAGCGCCTTCTCGCCGCCGGCAATCAGGTAGACCACCCGGTCGTCAGGCCAGTCGAAGGTCGGCAGCAATTCGACGCCGTCCAGAAGCGCCAGCCGGCCGGAGGTGCCGGCCCCGACATAGACCAGGCGGCCGCCAGCGCGCATCCGCTTCGTCACCGCCTCGGCGGCGGCCTCGATCTGCGACGAGGCGGCGCGGACGGCGGCGATCGCCGCCATCTGGCCTTCGACGAAGACCTCCAGGATGTCGCGGCTCGGCCAGGCATCCAGGCCGTGATAGCGAGCGCCGACGGATTCGGTAGACATGCGACTCCCGGATTCGGTAAGGCGCGCATGCTACCATCCGATGGGAATGGCTGGAACCGTGACACCTCGTCTGCTGACCGAGGCGCTCGAAGCGCCCGACCGCGTCGCCCAGCAGCTCGCCGCCAACAACGGCGCGATCGCCGAGGTGGTGCGTCGTCTCAAAGCCAGGCCGCCGCGCTTCATCGTGACCGGCGCCCGCGGTTCCTCCTCGCACGCCGCACGTTTCGCCAAGTACCTGATCGAGACCCGGCTCGGCATCTTCACGGCCGCCTCCGCGCTATCGGTCGCGACGCTCTACCGGACGCCGATCAAGCTCGACGGCGCGCTGTTTCTCTCCGTGTCGCAGTCCGGGCGCAGCCCCGATCTCGTGGTCCAGGCGGAGGCAGCGAAGGCGGCGGGTGCCACGACCGTGGCGCTGGTGAACGACGTCGAGTCGCCGCTGGCGAAGGCGTCCGATTGCGTGGTGCCGCTCGGCGCGGGAGCGGAGACCAGCGTCGCCGCGACCAAGTCGTTCATCACCTCCCTGACGGCGCTGACCCAGCTCGTCGCGACCTGGGCCGGGGACGCGGCGTTGACCGACGCGATGGAACGCCTGCCGGGCGCGCTGGCGCAGGCGGCGAAGACCGAGTGGGAGCTGCAGCTCGGCAAGGCGGCCTCGTTCTTCGTCGTCGGCCGAGGCCTGGGCTTCGCGATCGCCTCCGAGGCGGCGCTCAAGCTGAAGGAAGTTCTGGGACTCCATGCCGAGGCCTATTCCGGCGCCGAGGTCCTGCACGGGCCGGTGACGCTGGTCGAGCCGGGCTTTCCGGTGCTGGCCTTCGTCCAGGACGACGAGGCACGGCCGTCGATCGAGGACACGCTGAGGAAGGTCGCCGAGAAGGGGGCCGCGGTGACGCGCGTGCCGACCGGGGCCGCGCCGCTGCATCCGGCGCTCGACCTGATCCTGGAAGCGCAGGTGTTCTACCCCTGGGTGGCTAGGGCTGCGGTCGCGCGTGGCCTCGACCCCGACCATCCGCGGCATCTCCGCAAGGTCACGGAGACGCTGTGAAAGCGCTCGCCGGAGCCCGCGTCTTCGACGGCGAGGCGATCCGCGAAGGCCTCGCGGTGCTGGTCGAAGGCGAAAGCATCGCCGCGCTGGTTCCCGAGAGCGACATGCCCAAGGGCGTCGAGCGCGTCGCCGTCGGCGGCCTGCTGGCCCCGGGTTTCATCGACCTGCAGGTCAATGGCGGGGGCGGGGTGCTGTTCAACGCGACGCCGACGGTGGAAGCAATCCGCGCGATCGGCACCGCTCACCGCGCCTATGGCACCACCGGCTTCCTCGTCACCTTCATCACCGACTCGACCGAGAAGATGGCCGCCGCCGTCGAGGCGACGCGGCAGGCGCTCGACGAGCGGGTGCCGGGCCTGCTGGGTATCCACCTCGAAGGTCCGTTCCTCAACCCGGCGAAGCGCGGCATCCACGATGCGCAGTGGGTGCGCATGCCGAACCAGGGCGATCTCGCGCTGCTCGACGAGCTGCCGGTCGGACGCACGCTCGTCACGCTGGCGCCGGAGCAGGCGCCGCCAGGGTTGATCGAGCGGCTTGCCAGGGCCGGCGTCGTCGTCGCCGCCGGCCACACCGACGCCGACTACGACCGGGCGATGGCCGGGTTCGCCAAGGGCGTCTCGGGTGTGACGCACCTGTTCAACGCGATGACGCCGCTGACCTCGCGGGCACCGGGCATGGTCGGCGCCGCGCTCGATCACAAGCCGGCCTGGTGCGGGCTGATCGTCGACGGCCACCACGTCCATCCGGCATCGCTGCGCGCGGTGATCGCGGCGAAGCCCAGAGGCACGATGATCCTGGTAACCGACGCGATGCCGCCGGCCGCCGGAGGCCCAGCCGCCTTCGACCTCGGCGGAAGGCCGATCCGTGCCGAGGGCGGGCGGCTCATCGGTGCCGACGGCACGCTCGCCGGCGCCGACCTCGACATGGCCCGTGCCGTCGCCAACACGGTCGAGATGGTCGGACTCGATATCGCGGAAGCGCTGCGCATGGCGTCCCTCTATCCGGCGCGCGCGCTCGGCCTCGACGACCGCGGCCGCATCGCTTCGGGCAAGCGAGCCGATCTCGTGCTGCTCGATGACAAGCTCCGGGTCACGGACACCTGGATCGGCGGAGAACGTGCGGGCCGATGACGCCCCCATCCGCCTGCATCTCGCCGCGCGCCGGCTCGCTGCGCTCGACCTCGCCGAGCGGGGACTGAAGCGCCGGCCGGACGATCCGGCCTGCCACGCCTGGCGTGCCGATCTCCTGAAGGCGCTCGATCTGCCGAATCCGATCGCGCGGCGCGGCGGGCTGTCGACGGATCTCGCCGAGGCCACCCTCGATCCGCGTGCGGATGTCGGGGATGCCGTCATCGAGAGCGCCGCGCTCTATCTCGCTCAGTTCGATCCGGGCATCGGCGACGCCGCCCTGGTCGAGGCGCATCGCGCCTGGGGGCGACGGCACGCCGATCCGCTCGAAAGGTTTACGCACGAACCGGTGCGGCGCGCGACGATGCGCGTCGGCTATGTCTCGTCCGATCTCGGCAATCATCCGGTCGGCCGGCTGCTGCTGTCGACGCTGCCGCGGCACGATCCGTCCGCGGTCGAGGTCTATGTCTATTCGGATCGGCTCAATGAGGACGAGATCACCGGGCGATTTCGGGTACCGGCCGAAGTGTGGCGGCGGACATCGGATCTGGACGACTCGAGCCTCGCGCGTCGCATCCATGACGACGGCATCGACGTGCTTGTCGATCTCGCCGGCCATACCTGGGGCAACCGCCTGCTGGCATTCGCGCGCAGACCGGCGCCGCTGCAGCTGTCGTTCCTGGGTTACGGCGCGACGACCGGCATGACGGCGATCGATGCGGTCCTTTCCGATCCCTGGGAAGCACCGACCGGCGCGCACTTCATCGAGCAGGTTCATCGTCTGCCGTCGGGGCGCCTGGTGTCGCCGAAGCTTCGCAGCCGGTCTCGTGCAGGACGACCGACGTTCGGATCGCTCAACAAGCTGGCAAAGCTCTCGCCACCGGTGATCGCGCTCTGGTCCCGGCTCCTGGCGGAAGTGCACGAGGCGCGCCTGCTGCTGCAGGCCGCGGGGCTGGACCGGCCCTGGCTCCGAGCCCTCGTCGTCGACGCCTTTGCGGAACATGGCATAGGCGAGCATCGCCTCGACCTTCGCGGCGCCCAGCCGAACGGTGCGCATCTCGCCGTCTATGACGAGATCGACGTGGCGCTCGATCCCTTCCCGTTCTCGGGCGGCATGACGACCGTGGAGGCGCTGGCATCCGGCGTGCCGGTCGTGACGCTTCCCGGCGAGCGGCCGTTGTCGCGCCAGACGTTGTCCCTGCTGATGCGGGCGGACTTGGGCGACCTGGTGGCGCGCGACCCGGACGACTATGTGCGGATCGCGGCCGAGTCGGTCGGCCGGATCCTGCCGTCCTCGGCGCCGAGGACGGCCCAGGCGCGCGAGCTGGAGGCAGCCTATCGTCAGCTCTGGGGGAAGCGCCTCGGCTCGAGGCTCGAGTGAAACCAGGTGATGAAGCCGACGATGTCGTAGACGGGCAGGTTCAGCGCTCTTCCGAGCGCGGCCGAGTAGGGCGCCATGTTGGTGCATTCGAGCACCAGCGCGCCGACCTCCGGGTGCTTCGCGACCAGGGCGCGGCCGGCATCGAGCAGGTCCTGCTCGGCCGCCGCGATGTCTAGCCGATCCTCGTTGTCGATCAGCACACGGGTGAACTCGCGGCCGCCTTCGGTGCCGATGACCGGCGTGTCGAGCGGCACGCCGGCGGCCTTCAGGTGATCCGGGGTCAGCGACCGTGCATCGACGGTCAGCACGCCGACGCGCTTGCCCGGCGGCAAGGTCGCCTGGACCATCGGGATCTGCATCAGGCTCGATGTCGCGACCGGCACCTTCACCCGTGCCGCGAGCTCGGCCTGGAAGAGGGACAGGAAACCGCAATTGGTGGTGATGCCGTCGGCACCGAGCCGGACGAGCTCCTCGGCCGCGTCGAGGAAGGCCGGCAGCAGGCCCTCGGCGCGGCGGCGTACCACGCGCTCGGGCGAGGCGTCGCGCACGACCTTGTAGAGCACCGGGAACGGCCAGGTCAGCGCGTTGCCCATGTCGCCGTTGATGCGTGGGAAGCGGGCTTCCAGCATCAGGATGCCTAGGCGGGCGCCGTAGATCGCCTTGCCCCCGGTGGCGATGCTCACGCCACCCACTCCGACACGGGCGCCTTCGCGTCCTGCAGCGGCTGGGCGATCACGTCGACCAGGGTCGGTCCATCGGTCTCGACCGCGCGCTTCAAGGTCGCCTGCAGCTCGTTCGGATCCTCGACGCGCCAAGCCTTGACGCCGAAGGCCTCGGCGACGCGGGCATGGTCGGTGCGGTCGAAGTCGACCGAGAAGTAGCGCTCGCCGAAGCCGTATTTCTGCCCGGCCTTGATCCAGCCGAACACGGCGTTGGAGACGACGACGAAGGTGATCGGCAGCTTGAGCCGGACCACGGTTTCCATCTCGCCGGCGGTGAAGCCGAAGCTGCCGTCGCCCATGACCGCGACGACCTTCTTGTCCGGCCGGCCGACCTGCGCGCCGATCGACGCCGACATCGAGTATCCCAACGCACCATGCGCGCGATTGGTGATGAAGTGCCGGCCGGGACGGCGCACCTCGTAATGCGCGGAGAAGTAGGGGCAGGGCGTGCCGGGATCGGCGACGATCACCGCATCCTCGGGCAGAACCGACTGGAGCGCCGCGATCAGCCGCTCGGGCCGGATCGGCGCCTCGGTCGAGCGCGCCAGCGTGTCGAATGCGGCACGCTTCTTGGCCTTCAACGAGGCGAGCACGGCGCGCGGATCGTTGCCGGCCTTGTGCCCGGCGACCGCCGCGACCAGGGCGCCGAGCGCCAGCTTTGCGTCGCCGGCGACCGCGGCATCGGTCCTGTAATTGACGCCGATGGTGGCGGGATCGACGTCGATATGGACGATCTTCGCCTTGCCGGGCGCCGGGTGGCGCCAGCGCTCGGTGGTGACCGAGCCGGCGCGGCAACCGATGAACATTACGAGGTCGGCGGCCTCGACCGCCTCGCGCGTCTCGACCGAGCCGCCGTTGGAGCCGACGACGCCGAGGCCGAGCGGATGCGTCTCCGGGATCGAGCCCTGGCCGGAGACCGTGGTGGCGACGGCCGCACCGAGCGCTTCGGCGAGCGCCAGAAGCTCGGGCTCCGCGCGCGCGATCACGACGCCGCCGCCGCAGATGAAGAGCGGCCGCTTCGCCGACTTCAGCAGGGCCGCGGCTTCGGCGACGGCGTCGGGATCGGGCCCGAGGCGACGCGCCGGGAACGCGCCGAGCGACGCGTCGGCCCAGATCTCGGCCTCGTCGACCGGCTCCTTCTGCACGTCGAAGGGGAAGCTGAGATGCGCCGCACCCGGGCGTCCCGTCGTCATCTGCGTGAAGGCCGCACGGACATAGCGCGGCAGCTTGGCCCCCCGGTCGATCACGCGGGTGAACTTGGCGAGCGGCCGGAAGAGACCTTCCTGGTCCAGCTCGGTCAGCGCGAAGCGGCCGCGCGAGGTGGTGGCGACGTCGGTTGTGATCGCCAGCACCGGGATCGACGACTCGTTGGCCTCGACCACGCCCGGCAGGATGTAGGTGGCGCCGCCGCCGCTCGGCCCCTCGCAGACGCCGACCTTGCCGGTAACGCGCGCGTAGGCGTCCGCCATGTAGGCGGCCGAGCGCTCGTCGCGGGCGAGGATGTGGCGCATAGAGCCGCCGATGCGTTGGAACGCGTCGTAGAAGGGCAGGCTGGTGTCGCCGCAAAGCCCGAAGACATGGCGCACGCCATGCGCCTCGCGCATGCGCACCATCGCCTCGGCGCCGGTGAGCTG
>CAZDGR010000069.1:0-6263 GCA_964504845.1 uncultured Rhizobium sp.
TCAGCCGGACATGGGGCTCGGCATCGTCGGCGGTCTTCCTTCGGCGCTGGGCGTCGATCAGTCTGCGGCGTGCCGCCTTGAGCAGCCAGGCTTCCGGATTGCCGGGGATGCCGGTTTCCGGCCAGGTCGCGACCGCCGACGCGAAGGCATCGGCCAGCGCATCCTCGGAGGCGGCGACGTCGCGCGAGCGGGCGGCGAGGAAGGCGACGAGCTTGCCGTAGCTGCGGCGGGCGACCGCTTCCGCCGCCGCGCGCGCCGTCTCGCCGCCGTTCGCCATCACATCTCCCAGATCGGGCGGACCTCGATCGCGCCGTGAGAGGCGCCCGGGCACTTCGCCGCCCAGGAGAGCGCCTCGTCGAGATCCGGAACCTCGATGATGAAGTAGCCGCCGAGCTGCTCCTTGGTCTCGGCATAGGGGCCGTCGAGGACCTTGGTCTTGCCGTTCGAGACGCGGACGGTGGAGGCGGTCGAGACCGGCTTCAGGCGATCGCCTGCCCGGATCACGCCCGCCTTCTGCATCGCCTGCGCATAGGCCATGTAGGCGCCGGTCCGCTTCTCGCCCTCGGCCTTGCTCATCTCGGCGTAGTCGGATTCCCTGGTGTGGATCAGCAGCATGTACTTCATGTCGGTTCCCTTGAGCTTGAGGCGGGCCTCATGTGCCGCCGACATGATGACGCGCAGGCCCGGTCGGTTTCGACAGGCGTTCCGAAAAACTGCTCCGCCTTGCCCTCGGCCAAGTCGTAGCGGAACTCGAACTTGACCGGATCGAGCACGACCATGGTGCGGAACTTGGCGACGTCCGGCACCCGGACCACCAGCGCGAAATCCGGGTCGCCGGTGACGAAGTAGCATTGGCGGACCACCGACTCGGCCAGCGCCGCGCGCTTGAAGCTGTCGATCATGTCGATGCGGTCGCGCTCCATCGTCACCTCGACCAGCGCGGTCATGTACCGGCCGGCATAGGCCGGGTTGAGCACCGCCACGTCGCCGAGGATAGTTTCCGGAATATCCCGCACGAAATCCACCCGAATACGAAATCTCCCGCAATTCGCTTTTGGCTAGCATCCGGGCATGACAGGGGATGCCTCGGGCGTACGGACGGTGACGGGTGCGGACGTGGAGGCCGCCGCCGAACGGCTGGCGCCGCACATGTCCCCGACCCCGCTGGTCTTCTCGGCGGCTCTTTCCGATCTGCTCGGCGCCGAGGTCTGGCTCAAGCTCGAGACCGCCTCCGAGATCGCCTGCTTCAAGCTCCGCGGCGCGCTCAACGCCCTGCTGCTGGCGGGATCCCGGGACAGCGCGCTCACCTCGTCGACGGGCAATCACGGCCAGGGCGTGACGCTCGCGGCCAAGCGGCTCGGCATCGGCGCCGACATCTTCGTGCCCGACGATCCGAACCCGGTGAAGGTCCGGATGATCGAGCTGCTCGGAGGCAAAGTGCATGTCGGCGGCCACGACATCGACGCCGCGAAGGAGCGCGCCTACGCCTACCAGGCCAGGCACGGCGGAACCTTCGTCGACGACGGCGAGAACGCCGACCTGATCGCCGGCGCCGGCACGATCGGCCTCGAGATCGGCCGGCAGCTCAAGGACATCGACGTCCTCTACGTGCCGATGGGCTCGGGCTCGCTCGCCAGCGGCACCGCGACCGGCGTCAAGCACGTGCAGCCCAAGATCAAGGTCGTCGCGGTGCAGGCGACCGGCGCGCCGGCGATGGTCGAGAGCTTCCATGCGAAGCAGGCGATCGAGCGGCCGATCGACACCCGCGCCGACTGCCTCGTCTGCCGGATCCCGGCGGCGCAGGCGCTGTCGACGCTGATCGCCAGCGTCGACGATGCCGTCACCGTCTCCGACAAGGAGATGCTCTCGGCGGTCCACACCTACCTCGCGCGCGCCCACGTGCTGATCGAGCTGGGGTCGGCCGCGCCGCTTGCGGCCGCCTACAACCGGCGCGCCGAGACCAGGGGCAAGCGCGTCGTCCTCGTCGTCTCCGGCGCCAACGCGGTGCCGGAGGTCGTGATCGAGGCGCTGAAGTCGCCAATGCTCGGCGGAGGGTCTTAGGCGGGCGCGCTAGCCCCGCCGCCGCGGCTTCATGTCCTCGCAGGCTTGCGTCAATCCCGCATCTCCGGACTCGCTTCGCCCTTGCGCCTGCGCCTGGCACGCCGCGAGAGCATGTTGAGTCCCTCGACCAGCGCCGAGAAGCTCATCGCGGCGTAGATGTAGCCCTTGGGCACATGCACCCCGAAGCCGTCGGCGATCAGGACCATGCCGATCATCAGGAGGAAGCCCAGCGCCAGCATCACGATCGACGGGTTCGCCTGGATGAAGGCAGCGAGCGGGCCGGCGGCGAGCATCATGACCGCGACCGCGACCAGCACCGCGATCACCATCACGGGCACGTCGTCGGTCATGCCGACCGCGGTGATGATGGAGTCGACCGAGAACACGAGATCGAGCATCAGGATCTGCACGATCGCGGCGGAAAAGCCGATCGTCGCCGTCGACTTCGCGAACCGGGAGTCGTCGTCGGGCTCGGGCTCGACCGTGTGATGGATCTCGCGCGTCGCCTTCCACACCAGGAAGAGGCCGCCCGCGATCAGGATCAGGTCGCGCCAGGAGAAGCCGTGGCCGAAAAGCTCGAACAGCGGCTGCGTCAGCTGCACGATCCACGCAATGGTGCCGAGCAGCCCGATGCGCATGACCAGCGCCAGCCCGATGCCGATGCGCCTTGCCTTTGCCCGATGCTCCTCCGGCAGGCGGTTGGTCAGGATCGAGATGAAGATCAGGTTGTCGATGCCGAGCACCACCTCCATCACGATCAGGGTGGCGAGCGCCGCCCAGGCGGTGGGGTCGGCGGCAAGGTGGAGAAGATCGTCCATGCGGGGCTCCGGCGGGGTCGATCCGAGATGGCCTCTGGCAACGGAAGAAGCAAGGGCGATCAAGGATTTCGGCTGCCGGCGAGACCGGAAAGCACCGACTCGAAACCGCCATATAGATCGCATTTGAATTAATTGATTGCCAGAATAGGCATAAAATCGTATTAAGGGATTGTTCACTAGTCGGGTCCTAAAAAGGGACCATGACCCTCGCCGCACCCTTCTCCAGCTCTATGCGTTTGGGCCGCCAGGCTGCCTTCGGGCCAGCCCTGGCGAGCCCGCGTTTGCGCCTGCGGCCGATGGCGTCCGGCGACGTCGAGCGGATCTACGAGGCCAATCGCGGCCTCAATCGCCGCTATCTCGCCTCGCCGCCGCTGGACCAGGAGAAGCTCGAAGAGCTTTGCCGGATGTTCGAGAGCGAGTGGCACAGGTACGGCCTCGGTTACCGGATGGTCTGTCATGACGACGAGACCGTGGGTCATGTCCGTCTCAAATACATTGCCGACCGCACCTCGGGCCGCGCCGCCGAGCTGACCTTCGCAACCGACGCCGCGCATCGCGACAAAGGCTATGCGACGGAGGCCGTCGGCGTCGTGGTCGCCGACGCGTTCGAGCGCGCCGGGATGGACTACGTCGTCGCCTGCATCGATCCCGATGTCGAGGCCGCGGCGCGCGTGGTCGAGAAGAACGGCTTCGCCTGGGTCTCCACCGGCAAGATGCATGGCCGCGTGATGCGCCGCTACATCCTGCCCCTGGCGATGTGGCGGGCACAAAGGCGAGCGATGGGCGTGCTGCCGTCGCCTATTGCGACCGACCTTTAGGCTTCGCTCCGCGAAGCCCCTAGAGCGTCCGCATTCTTTCTCTTACACGCGACAGGAACCTGGCCCTCTCCTCGGCGCTGACGGAATCCATGCGGTACAGGCGAAGGAACACCGGCTTCGCCCTGGGCGCGACCGCAAGCCTCAGCGCGCGCATGTGCACGCGCACGGGATCCAGCAACGCCAGCACCTGAAGCGGCGTCGAGCCGCAGGTCGTGATCACCGCCCACACGCGAATCCCGGTCAGCTTGGCGCGGATCGGCCCGCCATCCGCGAGGTCGAACGCGACACCGGGCAGGAACACGCGGTCGAGCCAGCCCTTGAGGATCGCCGGCAGGCCCGACCACCAGGTCGGGAACACGAAGACGAGCGCCTCCGCCCATTCCAGGTCCCGGACCAGGGTCTCCACCGGCTTCCGGTTCTCGGGCACCTCCGAGTTGGTGCGCCACTCCGGCTCCGAGAGCCTGGCCTCGAACGCTTCCCCGTAGAGATCGAGCGTGCGGAGCTCGTGTCCTGCCTCCCTCAAGCCTGAAAGGGCTGCGGAGAAGACCTCGGCGTTGAAGCCCCGGGACGAGGGATGGGCGAGGACTGCGAGGGCTCTCATGGCGAGATCAATGCGAACGCAACGACGGGGTTGCGGTGCCGGGCGCGCACGAGCGGCGGAGCGTGGCGCCGCCGGCTTATCAGGCGGTTACGCCATCAGGCTCGCGTCGGAAGCTCCGAACGCAGCGAGGCTACGACCGCAGCGGCTCCAGGATCGAAACGTAGTTCGCCACCGCCGCGCCGCCCATGTTGAACACGCCCGCGAGCTTCGCGTCCTTCACCTGCATGTCGCCGGCGGTACCCGTCAGCTGCATCGCGCTCATCACGTGCATCGACACGCCGGTCGCGCCGATCGGATGGCCCTTGGACTTGAGGCCGCCGGAGGGATTGACCGGCAGCTTGCCGGTCTTCTCGGTCCAGCCTTCCTGGATCGCGCGGAAACCCTGGCCGCGGGGCGTGAGCCCCATCGCCTCGTATTCCAGCAGCTCGGCGACGGTGAAGCAGTCATGGGTCTCGACCAGGGAAAGGTCGAGCAGGTTCAGCTTCGCCGAGGATAGCGCGCGCTTCCACGCGGTCTCGCAGCCTTCGAACAGGGTGATGTCGCGCTTGGACATCGGCAGGAAGTCGTTCACCTGCTCGGCCGCGCGGAACACCACCGCCTTCCTCGACGCCAGCGCCGTGTCCATGTCCGCCAGCACCACGGCGGCGGCGCCGTCGGAGACCAGCGAACAGTCGGTGCGCTTCAGCGGGCCGGCGACGAACGGGTTCTTGTCGGAGACGGTGCGGCAGAAATCGTAGCCCAGGTCCTTCCGCATATGCGCCAGCGGATTGACGCTGCCGTTCCTGTGGTTCTTGGCCGCGATGCGCGCCAGCGCGTCGGACTGGTCGCCGTGCTTCTGGAAGTACCGCTGGGTGATGCCGCCGAAGACCCCGGCGAAGCCGCCCTCGGTCTCGCCCTCTTCCTTGAGATACGAGGCGCGGATCAGGAGGTCGCCGACTTGCTGGCCGGAGACCTCGGTCATCTTCTCGACGCCGATGACCAGCACGCGCTTCGCCTTCCTCGCTTCGATCGCGTTGATTCCCTGGTGGATCGCGGCGGAGCCGGTCGCGCAGGCGTTCTCGACCCTGGTCGTCGGCTTGAAGCGCCACTCGTCGTAAGCCTGGAGCGCCAGCGACGACGGGAACTCCTGGCGCACGAAGCCCGCGTTCAGGTGGCCGACATAGATCGCGTCGATGTCCTTCGGCGCCAGCCCCGCATCCTGCACCGCTTCCCGGGCGACCTTGACGATCAGCGTCTCGAGATCGAGCGCGTCGTGCTTGCCGAACGGCGTATGCGACCAGCCGATGATGCAGGCGGACATAGGGGCGGCTCCCGGGAGGGAAAAAGGGTGTGAATACTGTAACATGGGGATCGCGGCAGCGCAGGGGAAGAGTTGCGCGCGCTCGACGGGGGAGCCGACGCTCCGACGATGAGATCAGTGGATCTGCATATGTCTCGGCGGCGTCGGGCTCGAGATCCATTCGATCGCCTTGGCGGCACGGAGGCTGGCGCGAGCGGCGAAGTAGTCGCCGCGGCGCGCTTCGCGGAAGCCGCGCCGCGTGGCGCGGCGGCGGGCGGCGATGCCGTCGCCCTCGGCGACGATCCGGGTCGCCTCGACCCAGACCTCGCGCGCGATCGTCGAGAAGACGTCGTAGCCAAGCCCGAGCGCGGGCCGGCGGCTGACCCTCTGGGCGATCGTCATCGGATGGATCGGGCCGGCGGCAGCTCCGCCTCGTCGATGCGGACGGTCTCGGCCTTCTCCAGGCGGAGGCGCTCGGCGAACTTGGCGGCTTCCGGCTCGGTCATCTGGGCCGAGTGCTTCTCGCGCCCGCGGGCCGTCCACAGCACGGTGTAGCGCCGGCCCTTGCGGGCCTCGGCGGCGGAAATGCGCTCGCCTTCGCTGACCGACATGGCCATTCCCCTTCGTCAATGATTGAGCCCCGCGGCTCGTGCGGGCGTGGAAAATCGGAGTCGGATGGCGCGTGC
>CAZDGR010000069.1:6363-13995 GCA_964504845.1 uncultured Rhizobium sp.
CGGCGCCGCCACCAACCCGCGCAGGAGACGTCAAGGCCCGCCTAGTTGGCGAGCTTGTCGGAACAGGCGCTGATGATGTCGTAGTCGGCGTTGCCGTTGGGCTGCTTCGCCGCGTGCTTGGCGGCGAGCTCGCGGCGCGCGCTGGTGTCGAGCTTGGCGGCGTCCGCATTCTCCGCCTTCGCTCGGATCTCGCAGAGCGAGGCCTCGAGCGAGGTGATGCCGCTCTGCAGCTCCGCTCGCGCCGAGCGGCTGGTGACGGTGACGCCGAAATAGCTGAGCAGCAGCGGCCCCACGATCAGGCCGACGATGAACATCGGGATCATTCCCGGCTTCGGCCTCCACTGATACCAGTGACGTAGCGTCGGGGTCGGTGTCATGGGTCTCTCCTCGGGGTTGCCGGCGAAGCGGCGTGGACCTTCAGTTTCCGGCGCTCGACGTCGGTCTACTATATTGGTATTCAGCCTTGTATTCGCAAGATATAGGAAATTACGAGCCGTGGCTCTCTATTTTTGCGGCATCGGGATCGACTTTTGCTCGCTCCGGATTTCCACCGGAATATTTGAATTTATTGAATAAGCCCAAAGAAAACAGCGGATCGCTCTCCGCCCGGCGGGCCATCCCCCGGGAGCGGCAGGCTTGCCCGGCGCCTGCGATTCGATGATCCTCGCGAGCCCCTCGCCCGATTCCATGCTTGCCCTTTACTTCGCCCCCGGCTCGTCCTCGATGGCAGCGCACATCGCGCTGCACGAGGTCGGCTGCCCATTCGAGAGCCGGCCAGTGTCGTTCGCGGCCAAGGGAACGCGGCAGCCGGAGTTCTTGGCGATCAACCCGCGCGGCAAGGTGCCGGTGCTGGTGGTCGATGGTCACGTGCTGACCGAGGTCGCCGGCATCCTGTTCTATCTCGCCAGGCGTTTTCCGGAAGCCGGGCTGCTGCCGGCGAGCAATGCGCTCGCCGAAGGCGAGGTGGTGTCGTGGATGTCGTTCCTGGCCTCGGGCGTTCATCCCGCGCGGGCGCAGGGGCTCGACCATGCGCGCGACGTCTGGCGGCTCGCGGATCAGAGGCTCGGCCGCAACGACTGGGCGGTCGGCGGGCGCTACTCGATCGCGGACATCCACTTGTTCAGGCTGTTCTGGAGGTTCAACGCGTCGCTCAATCCGGCGCCGGGGGAGTTCGCGAATCTCAGGCGGCATCACGACCGGATCCTTACGCGGCCGGCCGTGAAGAAGACGATCGAGATCGAGTCCGCGATCGGCTACGAACTGCCCGCGTGACCCCAGGAAGATCGGCGTATTCGCTTGAGGAGCCGCTCGGGATGCGAGGCTAGCGGCCGGTACCCCTCAGGACAGGGCGTTCCTCTTCCTCGATGCGAAGCGAGGCGACCTTTTCCTTCTGCAGCCGCTCGTGGAAGCGGGCGGCTTCGTCCTCGGTCATCGGGGCCGATCGGCGGTCCTGCTGGTTCGCGCTCCACAGCACCACGAAGCGCCGGCGGTTGACGTTCGCAACCTTGATCACGCCGCCGCTCTTGTCCGCCTTGGCGATCATTCGCCGCTCTCCCCGTCGGCGGTCACCCGCCGGATCACCTTGGTCTCGAGGCTGGTCGGAGAAAGCTCGACGCCGGTCGGCGCCACCTCGAACACGCCGCGGAACTCGGTCGAGCTGCCGCGCTCCCCCTTGGGCTTGGCATGCGCCAGCGCGACGACGAAGGGCATCGAGGCCTTCTTCTTCTCTGCCATCTCGTCCGCGTCCTTGAAGGAGATCTCGACGAAGGCGTCGCGCGGCTGCGACTTCTTGGATCCGCCCTTGCTCGGAAGCGCATCGGGCTCGCGCACCGGCGGCGCGTTGCGCCAGCTCGTCACCCAGGCGACGCGTATGGTGTCGAGCAGGCGGCCATTCCGGCGCCGCTCCGCCGAATGCGTCCGGCTCACGTACTTCAGCTCGTATCCGTCGACCAGGCTCATGGAATCCTCACGCATGGAAGCGATCGCGGCCCGACGGCCGCGATCGGTGAAGGAACGCGACGACAAAGCCGCGTGAAAGTCAGGCCGCGAGCTTGCTCGAGCAGAGGCCGACGATCTCGTTGTCGACCTCGCCGCCGGAGCGCATCGCCGCGTGCCGGGCGGCGAGATCGCGGCGGGCGTTGTTATCGAGTTTCGCTGGATCGGCGGATGACTCTGCGCGCGCCTTTGCCTCGCACAGCGACGCCTGGAGTCCGATGATGCCCTGCTGCAGCTCGGCCTTGGCGGTGCGGCTGGTGACGGTCACGCCGAAATAGCTGAGCGCGATCGGGCCGATCACGAGGCCGAGGACGAAGGCCGGGATCAACCCCTGGCGCGGCCTCCACTTCAATACGCTGGTCGTGTCCATCGGGCTCTCCGTCGGTTGGCTTTGTCGTTTGAAAATCGCCTGCATAGGGGCGCTCGACCTCGCTTCGAGGCCCGGCCCCCGCCGTCGATCCAATTTTCTGCAGGTACAGTGGCCGCGGCCCCGTCCGCGGGGCGGCCAAGTCAAATCTTGGTTGTCAGTCTACGCGCCCCGAAGCCGAAAGCCTACCGCTAAAACTGAGCGCGCAGCTAACCGCGAGGCGGCGCCTTAATTGCGCCGCCCGGCAACCCAGCGTGCTAGGACAGGCAACGACTCCCTCCGCGGGCACGCGGTGGGCCATTCCAGAACTTGCGGCGGAGAGAGGTGCGACGGCCGGACAGGCTGGCGCCCGGTTTCTCCGCTGCAGCGTCGGCGGCCGGTGAAAGCCCCCGCCGACGAGTGGAGTCCGGAGCGGCGTGAGCCCTCCGGACTCCACGCCTTCGCCTCAGGCGATCGTCGATATTGCGACGTAATGCGTGCCGGCGCCGACGAGCACGAAACCGTGCCACACCGCGGTCGAGAAGCGCAGCCGCTCCCACAGATGGAAGACGACACCGGCGGAATAGATGACCCCGCCGACGATCAGAAGCGTGAGCGTGCCTTCCGGCAGCGTCTCCGACAGCGGATCGACCGCGACGACGACAAGCCAGCTGATCGCGAGATAGAGAGGTATCCACAGCCGCTCGGGCCACGACCAGTTGCAGAGCTTGGCGGCAATGCCGAGAAGCGCCAGCGACCACACGATGGTCGTCAGTCCCCAGCTCCAGTATCCGGTGAGGCCCAGCACCGTGAACGGCGTGTAGGTGCCGGCGATCATCGCGAAGATCGCCGCCTGGTCGATGCGCCTGAGAAGCGGCCGATGGCGGCAGTGCGGGCGCATGTTGTAGGCAGCGGAGCACGCGATCATCAGGAGCGCGCAGACGACATAGATCGCGATCGACGCGAACGCGCCTAGCCCTCCCCGCGACGACGCGTCGAGAAGGAGAAGCGCGCCGCCGATCGGCGCAAGCACCAGGCCAAGCACATGAACAGCAGCATCGGTGCGCAACTCAGCCGGCGTCGGTTCTCGGGAGCAGAACTGGATGGTCACGTAGGCGGTCCTCAAGGCGGTGCTCGTGAAGGACCAACACCTGACCTGTCGGGCGACGTTCCGGCAGCGGCGGTGACCGATGCGTGCGGTGTGACCAAAGTGTGCGGAGAGCGCTTCCGGATGCTCGCTCGATGCGGCTCGCGGTTCTTCGCAATGCGAAGACCGTGTAGTCTTCCGGGCCATGACACGGACAATCACCATCTCCGCCCTCCAGATGGGCCCCACGCAACGCGCGGACTCGAGACGCCACACCCTCGAGCGCATGATCGCGCTGCTCGACCGAGCGGCCGGGAACGGCGCGAGCTTCGTCGTCTTCCCCGAGCTCGCGTTCACCACCTTCTTCCCGCGCTGGGCGATGGACGACACGGAGCTGCTCTCGTATTTCGAGCGGGACATGCCGTCCGCGCAGACGCAGGCGCTGTTCGATCGCGCGCGGGAATTGAGGGTCGGCTTCCATGTGGGCTATGCCGAGCTGACTTCGGACGGAAAGCGATACAACGCCGCGATTGTCGTCGGCCGCGGCGGGAACATCCTCGCCAAGTACCGGAAGGTGCATCTGCCGGGCACCACCGAGCCGAAGCCGGGTCTCCAGTATCAGCAGCTGGAGAAGCGTTATTTCCGGTACGGCGATCTCGGCTTCGAGGCCTTCCGCGCGCCGGAGGACCTCGGGAGCGCGATCATGGGCGTCCTGATCTGCAACGACCGGCGCTGGCCCGAGGCGTGGCGCGTGCTGGGCCTCAAGGGCGTCGAGCTGGTCTGCTGCGGCTACAACTCCGCCGCCTACGATCCCTACGGACGGAAGACCGAGGACCAGGCGCTTCGTACTTTCCATTCCACGCTGGTCGCGCAGGCCAACGCCTACATGAACTCGACCTTCGCGGTCTGCGTCGCCAAGGCCGGCGTCGAGGACGGTGCGGGGTTGATCGGCGGCTCGGTCATCGTCGATCCCAACGGCCGCATCGTCGCTGAGGCGGCCACGCTGGAGGACGAGGCGATCACGGCGGAGATCGATCTCGACCTCTGCCGTCATGGCAAGGAGAAGATGTTCGACTTCGCCCAGCACCGGCGCATCGACGCCTATGGCCCGATCGCCCAGCAGGTCGGCGTGGTGCCTCCGGCGTAGCACGCGCGCCCGGCCGTCCCAGGTTCAATTCTGTTGCCGAAAAATCACAGCTGACGGCGACTTCATTTACGTAGTCTGAGCGTGCGGAACCCCCGTCACGGCCAAGGGTTCCTTTCTTGTGTGCGAGGCGTACGGACGCCTCGCTTCGGGCTCGGCACCTCCCAAGGACGGTGCCCGAGGTCGCCAGCTCCAATGCGACCTAAGCGCCCCCGCGCGGAGCAATCCGCGCGGGGAGTCGCTTTCCGTTCAGAACGAACGATCGGTCGGCCCTTGCGGTAGCGCGATCCGCCTCTCTGAAAACCCGTTCTCGCCCGGCAACGCCCGCCAGCGGCTCGCGTTCTTCCAATGCGAACCACCCACGAAAGGACCGCGCCATGCGCAAGATTCTCGGCGCCGCCGCCGTGCTCGCCATCGCCCTTCCCGCCCTCGCGCAGACCACGCCGCCGGGACCGCCCGCGCCGACCGTGCCCGGCCCGATGGGCCAGACCCAGACCGGCACCGCGCCTGCCGCTCCCGGCACCGCGCCGACCGTCCCCGGCACCACGCTGAAGCCGGGCGTGCCGGATTCGACCGCCACCGCCCCGATCGTGCCGAAAGCCGTGCCGGGCGCGCCGGTCGCCGGCGCCAACAGCTTCACCGAATCCCAGGCCAAGGCCCGCATCGAGGCCAGCGGCTACACCGACGTCAGCGCGCTGAAGAAGGACGACCAGTCGATCTGGCGCGGCACCGCGACCAAGGGCGGCAAGCAGGTGCCGGTCGCGCTCGACTACCAGGGCAACGTCGTCGGCGAGTAGCCGTCGGCCATCATTCCAAGGAGCTCAAGCCATGCCTCGAGTGTATCCCGGTCTCTATGACCGATACGACGACGCCAGCCGTGCCGTCGCCGATCTTCACGCCGCCGGCGTGCCCGCCGACGACATCAGCCTGATCCGCTCGAACGTCGACCAGAGCTACGTGCCGGTCGAGACCGAACCCACGCCCGCCGGCACCGGCGCCAAGATCGGCACCGTGCTCGGCGGCGGCCTCGGGCTGCTGACCGGCCTCGGCATCATGGCGATTCCGGGCGTCGGCCCGGTGGTCGCCGCCGGCTGGCTCGCCTCCACGATCGCCGGCGCCGCGGTCGGCGCCGTCGCCGGTGCCGCGACCGGCGGCATCGTCGGCGCTCTGACCGAGCACGGCGTCAGCGAGGAGCACGCCCACGTCTATGCCGAAGGCGTGCGACGCGGCGGCACGCTGGTGACCGCGCGCGGCGACGAGACTCTCGGCTCCACGCTGGATCCGATCTATCGCCGCACCGGCGCGGTCGATCCGGACGCCCGCGCGCGCGTCTACAAGGGCGAAGGCTGGACGTCCTTCGACCCGGACGCGCCGCCGTACACGCCCGAAGAGGTCAAGCGCGAACGCGACCGCTACATCCCGCCCAAGGCGGCGGAGTAGGAGCGTGATCGAAAAGGCCCGCAGATGCGGGCCTTTTCTTTTCAGGCGCCCAGGCTGATCGTCGCCTTCAGGCCGGGCTCGTTGTCCTCCAGCGTCAGCGTGCCGCCGTGCAACCGGGCGACGGCGGCGACGACGCTCAATCCCAGTCCGACACCCGCGGTGGCCCGTGCCGCGTCGCCGCGGAAGAAGCGCTCGACGACCCGCGGCTTCTCGTGGTCGGGGATGCCGGGGCCGCGATCGGCGACGACGACCCGCGCACGTCCGCCTTCCCCCGCGACCGTCAGCGTCACGACGCTTCCCTGAGGCGCCACCTTGGCGGCGTTGTCGAGCAGGTTGCCGATCGCCTGCGCGATCAGGAACGGATCGCCCTCGATGCTGCAATGCGCCGGCGCTTCGACCGCGAGCTCGGCGCCGCGTTCCTCGACGATCGGGCGATAGAGCTCCGCCGCCTCGGCCGCGATCCCGGCGAGGTCCACGGTGCGGAAGCCGGATCGCCGCGTGCCGGAATCGATCTCGGCGAGACGCAGCAGCGCGTTGAAGATCTCGATCACCCGGTCGACGTCGTCGACCGCTTCCTGGACTTCCTCGAGCATCGTCCCGGGCGAGGGCCGCGCGCGGAGCAGCGCTTCCAGCCTGCCGCGCAGCTCGGCCAGAGGCGTGCGGAGGTCGTGCGCGACCGCATGGGTCGTTGCCTGCAGACCTTCGATCAGCTGCTGGATCTGATCCAGCATGCCGTTGATCGTCAGCGCCAGCTGGTCGAATTCGTCACCGGAATCGCGTGACGGCAGGCGGCGCTTCAGATCGCCGCGCACGATGTCGGAGGCGGTGCGGTTGATCTCTTCGATCCGGCCCAGAGCGGCGCGGCGCACCAGGAAGCCGCCGACGACCGCGAGCGCGATCGCCGCCGCCGCGGTCCAGCCCAGCGCGTTGAAGACCAGCTCGCGCAGCTCCTCCCGATCCTCGATGTCGCGGCCGACCAGCAGGCGATAGTTGTTCGGCAGCTGGACGTGCAGGATCCGCGTCGCACGGCGGCGCTCCTCGCGCACCAGGCTCGCCATGTACCAGCCGGTCCGGTCGCCGACGTCGGGCGGCCAGGCGTTCAGGTTGCCGGTCACCGACCGTTTCTGCGGGTCGGTCAGCAGGTAGATCGCACGCTGGTCGCCGACGCGGCGGATGCGCGTGTTGATGGTCTCGACCGCGCCGGCGAGGCCGAAGTCGCGGAGCCGGTCGCCGATCGCGCGGGTGTCGGCGATGACCGCCGCCTCGATCGCCTGGTCGAGCGTGTCGGTCGTGCGCCACCACAGGAGACCGCCCAGCGCCACCGACGACAGGATGAACAGCAGCGCGTAGCCGAGGGCCAGGCGCACGGAGGTGGAGCGCAGGAGGCGGACGGGCGCGCTCGGCGGCGACGTGCTCACGTCATCCGGCCGCGATCTTGTAGCCGACGCCACGGAGCGTCTGCAGCAGAGGCTTGTCGAAGGGCGCGTCGATCTTCTGGCGGAGCTTGGATATGTGCGCGTCGATCACGTTGGTCTGCGGGTCGAAGTGATAGTCCCAAACGTTCTCGAGCAGCATCGTGCGCGTCACCGCCTGCTCGGCGTGGCGCATCAGGTATTCCAG
>CAZDGR010000070.1:0-13930 GCA_964504845.1 uncultured Rhizobium sp.
CAGCACCGGATCATCGAGGCGTCCGACGACGGCCAGCTCGACAACACGCCGGTCTACGTCGTCCCCGCCGGCCACTACTTCGTGATGGGCGACAACCGCGACAACTCGCTCGACAGCCGCGTCCTCTCGGGCGTCGGCTTCGTCCCCGCCGCCAACCTGGTCGGCCGCGCCGAATTCACCTTCTTCTCGACCAACGGCGAAGCCAGGCTGTGGGAGGTCTGGAAGTGGCCCTTCGCGATCCGCCTCGGCCGAATGTTCCGGGGCATCGTCTGACGTCTCTCGCCGAGGTCCTCGGCCACGCCTTCGCCAAGCCCGACCTGCTCGACGAAGCGCTGACCCACGCGAGCGCCGCAAAGCGACGCGGCCGGGGATACGAGCGCCTCGAGTTCCTCGGCGACCGCGTGCTGGGATTGATCCTCGCCGACGTGCTGCTGAAGACTTTCCCCAAGGAGCGCGAAGGCGACATCGCCAAGCGCCATGCGCGTCTGGTCAGCCGCCAGGCGCTCGTGCAGGTCGCGCGCGCGATCGACCTCGGTAAGTCGATCAAGCTGTCGAAAGGCGAGGAGGGAGCCCGCACCAACGAGGCGGTGCTGGCCGATGCGATGGAGGCGGTAATCGCAGCGCTCTACCTCGACGGCGGGCTCGACGTCGCCAGCGTCTTCGTCACGTCGCGCTGGAAGGACCTGATCGCTGCCGACGCGGCACCGCCCAGGGACGCCAAGACGCGGCTGCAGGAATGGGCCCAGGCCCGCGGCCTCGGCCTTCCGACATACACGCAGACCTCGGCAAGCGGGCCGGCGCATGCGCCGCAGCGAACGATCGAAGCGAGAGTCGGCAGGCACGGGCCGGCCGCGGGCAGCGGCCGTTCGAAGCGCGAGGCCGAGCAGGCGGCGGCCGCAGCACTCCTGGCCGAGGTCGCCGCCGATGCCTGAATCAAGGACGCATTGCGGGCTGGTCGCCCTGGTCGGCGCGCCCAACGCCGGCAAGTCGACGCTGCTGAACCAGATGGTCGGCGCCAAGGTGTCGATCGTGACGCCGAAGGTGCAGACGACGCGCACGCGTATCACCGGCATCGCGATCGAGGGGACCACCCAGCTCGTTTTCGTCGACACGCCCGGCATCTTCACCAAAACCAAGCGTCGGCTCGAGCGCGCGATGGTCGCGTCTGCCTGGGCGGGGGCGGCGGATGCCGACCAGGTCGTGGTCGTGGTCGACGGCACCAAGAAGGGCCTCGGCGACGATCTCCGAAGCATCCTCTCAGGGCTCAAGGAAGCGAAGCGTCCGGCGATCCTGGCGCTCAACAAGGTCGACCTGATCAAGCGCCCGGAGCTGCTGCCGCGCGTGGCCCAGCTCAACCAGGAATTCGATTTCGCCAAGACCTTCATGATCTCGGCCGAGACCGGCGACGGCGTCGCCGATCTCAAGGCGCACCTCGCCGGCCTGATGCCCGAGGGGCCGTGGCTGTTCGCCGTGGACGACCTCTCCGACCTGCCGGAGCGTCTGCTCGCCGCTGAGGTCACGCGCGAGCAGCTGTTCCTCAAGCTGCACGACGAGCTGCCTTACGACCTGATGGTCGAGACCGAGTCCTGGAAGGAGTTCAAGGACGGCTCGGCCAAGATCCAGCAGGTGATCTACGTGCGGCGCGACAGCCAGAAGGCGATCGTGCTGGGCAAGGGCGGCGCCACCGTCAAGGCGATCAACCTCGCTGCCCGCAAGGTGCTCGAGGAGCAGCTCGGCCGGAAGGTGCATCTCTTCCTGTTCGTCAAGGTGCGCGACACCTGGCCCGACGACCCCGAACGCTTCAAGGCGATGGGGCTCGATTGGGTCGAGTGACTTAAGCCGGCGTCAGGACTTCTTCTTGGCCTTCTTGGCTGCCTGGTCCGACTTGGCCTGCTTGGCGATGCAGTCCTTGTGCGCCTGGCTGTTCGACTGCAGGTCGCTGCAGGTCTTGCCCGGCGCCTTCTTCGTGTTCGCCTGCGCCGACGACTTGTAAGGCATGGTCGGCTTGACCGGCTGAGTCGCGGTCGAGCCTTGGGCATAGGCGCTCGTGCCGGGGAAGGCAGCGACGGAAAGGGCGAGGGCCGCGCCGAGGAGGATCGGAAGGGTCCGGGTCAGCATCTTCATGGCCTTTCGTTTGACGGGTGGGATCGTATCTGGCCTATCAAGGCTACTCCAACGGCCGGTTCACGGGAAACGCGTCGATGATCGATGTGCGCATCCGCCAAGCCATGGTTGAGGATGCCCGTGCGCTGGCGACGCTCCGCTACCGCTTCCGCGCCGAGAAGGGCAAGGCGGTCGAGGGCGAGGACGACTTCGTCGCCCGCACGGCGCCCTGGATCGCCGAGCGGCTGGCGCGCAAGGACTGGCGGGCCTGGGTCGCGCTCGACGGCGAGGCGATCGTCGGCCATGTCTTCATCCACTTCATCGACAAGGTTCCGAACCCGGTGCCGGAGGCCGAGGCGCTTGCTTATCTGACCAACTTCTATGTCGCTCCCAGCTTGAGGAACCGCGGCACCGGCGCGCTGCTGCTGAAGGCGGCGGTGTCGGCCTGCGAGGACATGGAGGTCGAGACGGTGTTTCTGCGTCCGACCGCGGACAGCGTGCCGCTCTATCGCCGGAACGGCTTCGTCGATGCCGCCCTGCTCGAACACCCGCTAGAGTCTCACGACTGAACCCGAAAGGAGACAGCCCATGATGTCGAACCTGCCCAAGAGCCCGCCTGCGTGGGTGAACGAGTTCAAGGCGTTCATCATGCGCGGCAACGTCGTCGACCTCGCGGTCGGCATCATCATCGGTGCCGCCTTCACCGGCATCGTCAACAGCCTGGTCAAGGACGTGTTCACGCCGCTGATCGGCCTGGCGACCGGCGGCGTTGACTTCACCAACGTCTTCATCACGCTGAAGGGGTCGACCGAGGCGACGCTCGAGGCGGCGCAGAAAGCCGGCGCGGTCACGATCAATGTCGGCCTCTTCCTCAACGCCGTGATCCAGTTCGTCATCGTCGCCTTCGCGATCTTCTGGCTGGTCAAGGTGATCAGCCGCTTCAAGGCGAAGGAGGAGGCGAAGCCCGAGGCCGAGAAGGCGCCGCCGCCCCGGACCGAGGTTCTGCTCGAGCAGATCCGCGACGCGATCCGGGAGAAGCCGACCGGCGTCTAGGCGGGCGGGGCGGCCAGCACCTCACGCACGCGGCGCGCCAGGTCGGGCCGGCGATAGGGTTTGCTCAGGAGCTGTACGCCCGGGTCGAGCCGCCCCTGATGGACGATCGCGTCGGCGGTGTAGCCGGAGGTGTAGAGGACGCGCACCCCTGGCCGCCGCCGCTTGATCTCCTCGGCAAGCTCGCGCCCGTTCATCCCCTTCGGGAGCACCACGTCGGTGAACAGCAGGTCGAAGTCCCCGATCGTATCGAGCATGCCGAGGGCCTCGGCACCATGCCGCGCTTCATGCACCCGGTACCCGAGCCGAGTCAGCGCCGAGGTCGCGAAGCGGCGCACGGCTTCGTCGTCCTCGACGACCAGGATCGTCTCCTGGCCAGGCGGACTTTCCGGCGCCGGCTCGGCATCCACGGCGATGGCGACTTGAGCGTCGGCGGGTGGCAGATACAGCTTCACCGTCGTGCCGAGGCCGACCTCGCTATAGATCTTGATATGGCCCCCTGACTGCTTGGCGAAGCCGAAGACCATGCTGAGGCCGAGGCCCGAGCCCTTGCCGACCTCCTTGGTGGTGAAGAAGGGCTCGAAGACCCGGCGCTGGACCTCCGGCGCCATTCCGCTCCCGGTATCGGTCACCGCCAGCATCACGTATGCACCTGGCCGGACATCCCCTTCGCGCCGCGCATAGTCCGGGTCGAGCACGGCGAGCGCCGTCTCGACCGTCAGGGTTCCGCCGTCCGGCATCGCGTCACGCGAATTGATGACCAGGTTGAGAAGTGCGCTCTCGAGCTGGGCCGCGTCGGCAAGGACGGCGGGCAGGCTCTTGCCCAGCGACACGACGATGTCGATATCCTCGCCGAGAGTGCGGCGGAGCAGGCCTTCCATCCCTGACACCAGCGCGTTGGCGTCGATGCCGACCGGCTGCAACGGCTGCTTGCGGGAGAAGGCCAGCAATCGGTGGGTAAGGGCGGATCCGCGCAGCGCCGCCTCCTCGATCATCTGCGCCAGAGCCTTGTCGTCCGGCTTCTCGATGCTGTCGGACAGCATCGCCGCATTGCCGAGGATCACGGTCAGCAGGTTGTTGAAGTCGTGGGCCATGCCGCCGGTCAGCTGGCCGATCGCCTCCATCTTCTGCGCCTGCTGGAGGGCGACCTCGTTCTGGCGTCGCTCGGTTATGTCCTGGCACATCGAGAGCACGCCCTGGAACGAGCCGTCGACTCCCATCAGCGGCGTGTTGATCCACTCGCAGGTGATCTTGCGCCCGTCCTTCGTGTTGTTGGTGGCGACAGAGGGCGGGACGAACTCGCCTCGCTTCAGTCGTGCATGCATCGCCTCGACGATGTCGCGATCGGTATTGATGAGGCCGGTCTCGAACGGGGTCAGGCCCCTCATGTCCTCGAAGCGGCACCCGAAGATCCTCTCCGCGGCCGGGTTCATGTAGGTCATGCGAAGGTCCGCATCCGCGACGAGGCAGCCGATCGGCATGCGGTTGAGAATCGTCTCCAGCTGCTCGCGGGCTTCGCGCTCCTTGGCCTCCGACTGCGCGAGCGCGATCTGCCCTCGCTTTCGCTCGGTGATGTCGAGAAGGACGAAAACGCGGCCTCCGTCGGAGGTGCGCCGGGCGATCGAGAAGAACCAGCGGCCGTCGGAGGTCTCGTACTCGATATCGATCGCTTCCTTCTCGTAGGCGGCCATGCGCTCGGCGAACCAGCCGGCGGCCCGCGTCTTCTCGATCGAGCCGAGATCGATCACGCGCCTGAGAAGATCGTCGAAGAGCGCGCCGGGAACGTAGAAGGGGGCAACCTCGGGAAACAGGCGCGCATTCAGGTTGTTCGTCGTCACGACGCGCCGGTGCTCGTCGAAGAGGGCGAAGCCGACGGGAAGCGCCTCGATCGCATCGGCGAGCCGGCGGTTCGCCTTGAGGGCAGCTTCATCGCTCCGGCGAGACGCCGCACTGGCGTGCGCCAGGCCCCAGATCAGGCCGCCGATCGCGATCATCAGCGCCAGGGCCACGAGACCGTAGCGGATCGTGGTCCGGGCCCAGACCTCGAGGAGGCTCGACTTGGAGGTTGCGACAGAGACGATGAAAGGCGTGCCGGCGACCGCGTGGTAGCTGACGATGCGGTCGGGTATCTCGGGGTTTCGGAGGAAGGACAGCGTGCCGAGCATGCTGCCGTCTCGGACGGCTTCCGTGATCTGGGCAGTGGCGCCGCGCATGCCGATCAGGTTGGGATTGGGCGAATAGCGCGCGATGATGATGCCGTCGCGATCGCGAAGCGTGATGATGTCGCCACGTCTGACGTCAAGGCTGGCATAGAAGTGCAGGAAATAGTCGACGGAGACGGAAGCGGCGACGACGCCGATGAAGCGTCCCTCCGGACCGGTGACGCGGCGGCTCATGACCACGACCCGACCCCGGTTCGCGCGGCTCTCGATGAGCTCGGAGATGAACAGGCCTGTTTCCTCGCGGAGGTGGGTCTTGAAGTACGACCGATCGGCAAGCGACGGCCGGATCGGCGTGTTCAGCGCGTCCCCCCGTATCGTGCCGTCGGGACCGATAAGCGACAGGTTCAGGATCTCCGAGGAGGGCTCCATCTGGCGGCTGAGGAAGGCGGAGAGCTCCCGGTCGTTCCGCGGCTCGGCGCCAGCCGCTTCGAGGGCCAGCAGCGCGCGCACGGTCCATTGCAGGACGATGTCGACGCCATGGGTCGTCCGCGCCGCATGCTCCTTGAGGACGAGCGCCATGTTCCGCGTGTCGCGCTCGGCGTTTTCGATCTCGTCGTGATAGGACAGCCAAGCCGTCGCGGCGAAGCCGAGCAGGACGAGCAGGCAGGCCGCGATGGCGGCCAGCAGCGCCGGCTTGTTCGACGGCCCAGGGCGAGCGGGCCGGTCGCGAAGAGGGGAATTCGCCGCTAGAGCCGGCATGAGGCCCGCCTTGGAGCGGGCAGGAGACAGAAGCGGCTTCGGCTGTTCGGGCGCCCAGGGGACAAGGCGCTTCCTCCAATCCTTCTTGTTGGAGCAATGATAACGCGAGTCTCGGTAGGCACGCATCCCGCCCGTGTGCGGTATTCCGCTACGGTTTGTCGGATCGACGAAGAGTTTTCCGTCATGCTATTCACGTCAGCCTTCCAACTGTGCCGGGTTCTGCCGTGAAGTCCGCCAATTCGGTGATGTCCAGCTACGGGACGACCGTCTTCGAGGTCATGTCCCGTCTCGCCATGGAGCACGGCTCGATCAACCTGGGCCAGGGATTCCCCGACGGGAACGGTCATCCCGAGGTGGTGAAGGCGGCTCAGGCCTTCCTCGACGACCGGCCGAACCAATACCCGCCGATGATGGGCGTGCCGGAGCTGCGCCAGGCTGTCGCCCGCCACGACAAGCGCTTCCACGGCCTCGAGGTCGACTGGCAGTCGGAGGTGATCGTCACCTCTGGCGCCACCGAGGCGCTGGCCGCGTGCCTTTTCGGCCTGATCGAGCCCGGCGACGAGGTCGTGCTGTTCGAGCCGCTCTACGACTCTTACCTCCCGATCGTTCGCCGCGCCGGCGGCATCCCTAGGCTGGTGCGGCTTTCGCCGCCCGAATGGAAGCTCGACGAGGGGGCGCTTCGCTCTGCCTTTTCCGACCGCACCAAGCTGGTGCTTCTCAACAACCCGCTTAACCCGGCCGCCAAGGTCTTCACCCGCGCCGAACTTCAGCTGGTCGCCGACCTGGTGCTCAAGCACGATGCGGTCGCGGTCTGCGACGAGGTCTATGAGCACATCGCCTTCTCGGACGCGCCGCCGTTCACTCCGTTGATCTCGCTGCCCGGCATGCGCGAGCGGTGCCTCCGCATCGGCTCGGCCGGGAAGACCTTCTCGCTGACCGGCTGGAAGGTGGGGTACGTCACCGCGGCGCCGGCACTGCTGCGTGCGGTCACCAAGACGCACCAGTTCCTGGTCTTCACCACGCCGCCGAACCTGCAGCGGGCGGTCGCGGCCGGGCTCGATCTGGGGGACGGCTACTACAGCGACCTGGTCGGCGACATGCAGGCCAAGCGCGACCGTTTCGCCAAGGGACTCGCCGACATCGGATTCGGCGTGCTGCCGAGCCAGGGCACCTATTTCATCACCGCCGACTTCCGGCCGCTTGGATTCAACGGTACGGACGAGGATTTCTGCCGCCACATCACAGTCGAGGCCAAGGTGACGGCGGTTCCGGTCAGCGCTTTCTTTACGCCCGAGGAACCGCCCAGAGACTTCGCCCGTTTTTGCTTTTGCAAGAAGGACGAAGTCTTGGATGTCGCCCTTGAAAGATTACTGAAACACTTCAAGGGCTAACAATCTGAAGTGACGGTTGCACGCCTTGAAGTCAGGCCCCAATATGTCGACCGACATGCTTGATAAAACCACCGTCAAAGCGGTCGAGATCCTCGCGGACTCGACGGCTCGCGTCGTCGGCACCGGCTCGATCGTCTACTTGAAGCTCACCCGCGTGGTGAGCGTGGGCTCGCCCCAGGCGCTCGACTCGGCTCGCACCGAATTCGACAAGCTGCCGGGCGACCGGCGCCAGTCGATCCGGGTCGATGCCGTGACCCAGGCGCAGAAGATGAACGCCAACAAGAACACTGTCGCGGCGATCGAGGCGATGTTCAAGCCGCTGACTTCGATGGACGGCAAGGTTCCGCGTCTCGTCGTTCGCTAGGTCGTCTCGTCCGTACAGCTTCGAGGGGAGGAAGCGATGGCCCGGCAACGGCTCTCGCGCAGCGATCTCACGGGCAAGGTCCAGACCGTCCGCGGCCTCATCGACCCAAGCGAGCTCGGCCAGACCCTGATGCACGAGCATGTGCTCTGGGACCTCCGTACGCCGGAAATCCGGGCCAGGAACGACCTCGGCCCCGAGCTCAACATGCGGAACATCTTCCAGATGGCCTATGGCGAGAGCTATTCGCCGAGGAACATGCTGTTCGACGACGTCGCGATCGCGATCGACGAGCTGCAGATGATGCGCGACGTCGGCGGCCAGACCGTGGTGGAGCTTACCTGCGGCGGCATCCGCCCCGATCCCAAGGGCCTGGCCCAGGTATCCGAGGGCACCAGCGTCAACATCGTCATGGGCTGCGGCTATTACGTCGAGGAGTATCAGGATCCGGCGAACAAGACCCGAAGCGTCGACGATTTCGCGCGCGAGATCGCGGCTCAGGTGCTCGAGGGCGCTTGGGGTACCACCGTCCGCTCCGGCATCATCGGCGAGATCGGCACGACGACCCCCTGGGGTGAGCTCGAACGGACCGTGCTCAAGGGTGCGATCCTGGCCCAGCAGGAGACCGGCGCCTGCCTCAACATCCACCCCGGCCGCCACGAGGACCTGCCGCAGGAAATTGCCGAGTTCGTGATCGCCAATGGCGGCAACCCGGCGCGGACGGTGATCAGCCACATCGACCGCACGATCTTCGACGAGGACCGCCTGATTGCGCTCGCCGACACCGGCGTCACGGTCGAGTTCGATCTGTTCGGTGTCGAGTACGCCTACTACAAGCTGAACACCGGCATCGACATGCCGAACGATGCCGTTCGCCTCGACCATCTCCGCACGCTGATCGATGCCGGCCATCTCGACCGGATCGTGATCAGCCACGACATCTGCTTCCGCACCAGGCTCGTCAATTTCGGCGGCCATGGCTACGGCCATATCTTCCGCAACGTCGTGCCAATGATGCGCCGGCGCGACTTCAGCGAAGCGGAGATCCAGGCGATCCTCGTCGAGAATCCGAAGCGCCTGCTGACATTCGTCTGAGGTGCAGCCGGCGCGCGAGCCGGTAAGGCCGTGTGCGTACGGGAAGCGGCCCGAAGCAATTTAGAAGAATCCTCGAGGAATGCGCGGCAGGCCGCGGCCCGCTGTTGTCCCCGACTTTCGTCGTTTTCGCGCGGAACCGAAGGGGAGCAAGTGTATTCTAGTACCGCGAACAACATCCGGACGAATACCGGTTGCTGGGCGCGGAGTGCCCCATCTAGATTTCTCTCGAGGGTGATGTCTGTCGACGGCTGCGAGTGCCAGTGGGGACACCTGGGGCGCTTGTCGCGCGGTTCGTCCCTAAGATTCAACCGACTCCCGCATAGGAGGCCACGACCGGTGTCGTGGCCGACCAGGACGGGTGGCAATGATGGGAGCCGCAGCGACGATGGCCGGGCACGGCGGTTGGCGTAGCGAACCGAGCGCGTGGAGCGCAGCCGTGGCGGACGGCGGGGCGCTGGAGCGCTCGTCATGAAGACGGGCGCGATCCTGGTCGTCGATGCCGACGAGATGGCGCGCCGCGCCAAGGTCGAGGCGCTGCGGCAGGGCGGCTTCGATGTCGAGCACATGGAGTGGGGCCAGAGCACGATCGATCTGATCGAGGACAGTCCTCCCGATCTGGCGGTGCTGGGCCAAGTGAGGCTCGGCGACGATGGACTCGAGGTCTGTCGCATGATCAAGCAACGCTGGCCGACGGTGTTTGTGCTGCAGACGCTGGACGGTGCGACGGACCGGGCGCGCACGCCCGACGGCGGCGCCGACGGCTACCTCGCCGAGCCGGTCGAGCTGAGCGAGCTCGTCGCCAATGTCAAGTCGCTGCTCCGCATCCGCCAGGTCGAGAACGAGCTCCGGCAGGTGGTCGAACGCAACCAGGTGCTGATCCGCGAGGTCCAGCACCGCACGATGAACAACCTGCAGCTGGTCATCAGCTTCCTGAACCTGGAGTCCCGCGGGCTTTCGGACCAGCACGCCAAGGACCGGATCCGGGCCGTGATCCAGCGCGTGAGCGCGCTGGCGGCGGTCCATCACCACCTCTACAGCCGCGGTGCGGTCGACCGGATCGACTTCGGCTCCTACGTCGCCGACCTGGTCAAGGACATCGGCAACGCCACCGGCATGGAACGCATCGTCTTCCGCACCCAGGCGGACCCGGTCTGGATGGAAGCCGACCGTGCGATCCGTCTCGGCCTCGTCGTCAACGAGCTGGTGACCAACGCGGTCAAGTACGCGTTCGCCGAGGGCGAGAGCGGCCGGATCAGCCTCAGCCTGCATGCGATTGGAGCCAAGGAAGCGGTCCTGACGATCGAGGACGACGGGCGCGGCTTCGAGGCCAAGGCCTCGTCCGGGTCGACGCGCTCGGGCCTCAGCCTCAGCCAGGCGCTGGCCGAGCAGTCGGATGCCGACTTGATCCGCGATACGGCCAGCCGCGGCACGCGCTGGCGCATCGTCCTGCACGACCCCGAGGCGCGCCGCGCCGAGCGCGACGCCGCGCGCTAGGGCGAGCCTCTACGCCTTCTGGGCCTTGGCCGCTTCCTCGGCGACCAGCTCCTTCTTCGACAGCTTTCCGATCAGAGTCTTGGGCAGCGCGTCACGGAACTCGATCTCGCGCGGCATTTCGATCGGGTTCAGCTTGTCCTTGAGGAACTGGATCAGCTCGTCGGACGTCAGCGTCTTGCCGGCCTGGAGCTTGACGAAAGCCTTCGGACTCTGGCCGCGGTAGCTGTCGTCGATGCCGATCACCGTGCACTCCTCGACCGAGGGATGCTGGTAGACCGCCTCCTCGATGACGCGCGGATAGACATTGAAGCCCGAGCAGATGATCAGGTCCTTCATCCGATCGACGATGAAGAAGTAGCCATCCTCGTCCATCATCGCGATGTCGCCGGTGCGGAGCAGCCCGCCGATCATCTGCTGCTGGGTCGCCTCTGCCCGGTTCCAGTAGCCGGCCATCACTTGCGGGCCGCCGATGCAGATCTCGCCGCGCTCGCCCTTCGGCACCACCCTGGCGGCATCGGTGATGTCGCGGAGCTCGACCCGGGTCAGCGGCAGCGGCAGCCCGATCGACCCGGCCTTGGTGACGCCGCCCAAGGGATTGCAATGGGTTACCGGAGAGGCTTCGGTCAGGCCGTAGCCCTCGACCAGGAAGCAGCCGGTCACCTGCTCGAAGCGCTGCTTGACCTCGAGCGGCAGCGGTGCGCCGCCGGAGATGCAATTGCGGATCGAGGAGAGGTCGCGCGGCTGCTTGGCGACCGCCGTGTTGAACGCCGTGTACATGGTCGGCACGCCCGCCATGAAGGTCGGCTTCTTGGTCTCGATCGCCTTCAGCGCCGCGTCGACCTCGAAGCGCGGCAGCATCACGATCTCGGCGCCGACCGACAGCATCTGGTTCTGGATCACGGTCATCGCGAAGACGTGGAAGAACGGCAGCACGCCGAGCGCACGTTCCTTGCCGAACTCGAAGGTGGAGAACCAGCGCCGGCACTGGATTGCGTTGGCGTAGAGGTTGGCGTGGGTCAGCATCGCGCCCTTGGGGATGCCGGTGGTTCCGCCGGTGTATTGCAGCACGGCCGTGGTCTTGACCGGGTCGATCGAGACGGGCCGATAGCGGCCGTCGTTGGAAGTCAGCTCCGCGTAGCGCGGATGCGCCTGGTCGCGCGGCGGCGTCGCCAGGTCCTTCCGGCGGACGATCGGGAACAGGAGCTTCTTGACGAAGGGCAGCGCGTCCGCCATCGAGCAGACTACGATGGTCTTGAGCGGCGTCGTTCCCAGCATCGGCTGCAGCTTGGCGTAGAGCGCCTGCAGGTCGAGGGTGACCATCACCTCGGTGCCGGAATCCCGGATCTGCTGCTCGATCTCCTTGGCGACGTAGAGCGGGTTGAAATTGACGACGATGCCGCCCGCCTTGAGGATCCCGAAATAGGCGACGATGAAGTAGGGGCAGTTCGGCAGGAACAGGCCGACGCGGTCGCCCGGCTTCAAGCCCCGGTCCTGCAGCCCCTTGGCGAAGCGGTCGACCTGGGCCGAGAGATCGGCGTAGGTGGTCTTCTTGTCGAGGAAGTCGATCGCGTTCTGCGACGGTACCCGCCGCACCGGCTCGTCCAGCAGCTCGTAGAGCGGCTTCGGCTCGATCGGCTCGTTCCAGTCGACTTGGGCCGGATAGTGCGAGGTGTACTCGCGGCCGCCGCTGGCGATCGACAGTGCCTCGGATAGTTGGGTGCTGGTCATTTTGCCTCCCGCTTCGTTGGGCCCATCCTGCGGGGAGGGGCGACCGAGGGCAATGGGGAAGCGTCAGGCGAAGTGGCAGGCGGCCCGCTGGCCAGGTTTTACTTCGCGAAGCACCGGGCTTTCCGTTTGGCAACCGGCCTGTGCCATCGGACATCTGGGCGCGTAGGCGCACCCCTTGGGCGGCGGCGGGATCGTCTCGGTCGAGGTCGCGGCGAGCTTGACGCCGCGCCGGTCGCGACGGCGGGTGCCGCCGGCGAGGCCCGGGATCGCCGCCATCAGCGCCTGCGTGTAGGGGTGACGCGGATCGGCGAACAGCGCCTCCGACGGCGCCTGCTCGACGATGCGGCCCTGGTACATGACCGCGACCTCGTCGCAGACATGCTCGACCACGGCGAGGTTGTGGCTGATGAAGAAGTAGGTGACGCCGTGCTTCTGCTGCAGGTCCTGCATCAGGTTCAGCACTTGCGCCTGCACCGAGACGTCGAGGGCCGAGACCGGCTCGTCGGCGACGATCAGCTTGGGCCGCGTGATCAGCGCTCGGGCGATCGCGATCCGCTGGCGCTGGCCGCCGGAGAACTCGTGCGGATAGCGGGTCGCGGCGTCGCTAGGCAACCCCACCTCGTCCAGCGCCTCGGCGACCTTCTCGGCCCGTTCCGCCGCACCCACCTGGATCGCCAGCCCGTCCAGCGGCTCGCCGACGATGCGCGCCACCGTGTGACGCGGGTTCAGCGAGCCGAACGGATCCTGGAACACCATCTGGAAGTTCCGCCGGTGGCGGCGGAGGTCCAGGTCGGAAAGCGCGAACGGATCCTGGCCGACGGTCTCGACCGTTCCTTTGTCCGGCTTGTCGAGGGCCATCACCAGGCGCGCCAGGGTCGACTTGCCGGAGCCGGACTCGCCGACGACGCCGAAGCTCTTGCCGGGCGCGACCCGGAAGCTGACGCCGTCGACCGCCTTGATCCATCGCCGGGGCGCGAACGGCGATGGCCTCGGCAGCGGGAAGTGGCGGACCAGGTCCTGGCCGATGATCAGGGCGTTTGCGGTGGGCGCATCGCTCATGCGGTCACGTCCGTCCGCCGGCAGAGCGCGGCATGGGTCGGGCCGACCTCGACATTCGGCGGCAATGCGGCGCGGCAGGCGTCCTCGACCAGCTGGCAGCGGTCGGCGAAGGCGCAGCCGCCAGGCACCAGCCAGGGATCGGGAACCGTGCCGGGGATCGCGTAGAGCCGGCTGCCGCGGTCGCGGCCGGGGTCCGGCAGCGCGCCGAACAGGCCGCGTGTGTAGGGGTGCGCGCGGCGTCGGAACAGGCTCACCGTCGGGCCGGCCTCGACGACGCGGCCGGCATACATCACCAGCACCCGGTCGGTGATGTCGCCGACGATGCCGAGGTCGTGGCTGATCAGCACCAGCGCCATGCCAAGCTCGTCGACGAGGTCGTGGATCAGGTCGAGGATCTGCGCCTGGACGGTGACGTCGAGGGCGGTGGTCGGCTCGTCGGCGATCAGGATGTCCGGCTGGCAGGCGAGCGCGATCGCGATCATCACGCGCTGGCGCTGTCCGCCGGAAAGCTGGTGCGGATATTGGGCGAGGCGCGCCTTCGGCTCCGGCATGCGCACCAGTTCCAGCAGACGCACGGCTTCCGCCTCTGCGTCCGGTCGGTACATGCCGCGATGCAGGATCAGGCTCTCGGCGATCTGGTTGCCGATCGTGTGCACCGGGTTCAGCGCGCTCATCGGCTCCTGGAAGATCATCGCGAGCCGGTTGCCGCGGAGCTTGCAGAGCTTGTC
>CAZDGR010000071.1:0-13872 GCA_964504845.1 uncultured Rhizobium sp.
CGATCGTTCCGATGTTGCAGTGCGGCTTGTTCCGCTCGAATTTCGCTTTCGCCATGGTCTCGTTGTCCCGTTGATCTTCAGCTTTAGGCCTGACGTCTGATTGGTGGAGCGGGTGAAGGGAATCGAACCCTCGTAGCCAGCTTGGAAGGCTGGTGCTCTACCATTGAGCTACACCCGCGTCGATCCGCCCGCTCCGCCTCTAACTCGTTGAAATTCCTAAGTAAGGCGTGCCGTCGGTTTGTCTGTCGCTTAGGTCCTGTTCCCCGAGTTTCCTGCCAGGGGCAGGAGGTGGTGGAGGGGGCTGGATTCGAACCAGCGTAGACATACGTCGGCAGATTTACAGTCTGCTGCCATTGACCGCTCGGCCACCCCTCCGGACCCGCTCGAGGACAGCGCGCGGCGGCCGGGCAATATGACAGGAGCCCGTTCGCCGTCAACGCCAAAAAAGACGCACACAACCTTTCGCCCCGGGGTCTGTCGGGGAGAGGTTGCCGTCTCGGTGTCCGGGGCATATTAGAAGCCGTCATGGCAAGGCGCAAGCCCAGCGGCGGCCGTCGTTTCGGCCCGGAGTCCGCCCACCAATCCGGCCGCGAGCGGCCCGAACCCGCCCCCGGCCCCCGCCCCGACCGGCGATCGGAGAGGCGGCCCGGCCCGGCCGGAGGCCAGGCCTGGCTCTACGGCCCCCATGCGGTTCTCGCCGCGCTCGGCAATCCCCGGCGGCGGTGCCGGCGTCTGGTCGTGACCGAGGCCGCGGCCGAGTCCCATGGACGCCGGCTGGCGGAACTCGGCGGTCCGCCGCCGGAGACCCTCTCCCGCGAGGAGATCGAGCGGGTGCTTCCGGCGGGCGCCGTCCACCAGGGGGTGGCGCTCGCGGTCGACCCGCTCCCCGATCCCGATCTCGACGAGATCCTGGCGGGGCTTCCGGCGGGCCGCGGCCTGGTCGTCGTCCTCGACCAGGTGACCGACCCCCACAATGTCGGCGCGATCCTGCGCTCGGCGGCCGCCTTCGGCGCCGACGCGGTGATGCTGCCGGACCGTCATGCGCCGGGGACCACCGGCGTCCTCGCCAAGGCGGCGTCCGGTGCGCTCGACCTCGTTCCGCTGGCGCATGTCGTGAACCTGGCGCGCGAGCTCGACCGGCTGAAGGCCCAGGGATTCTGGTGCGTGGGCCTGGACTCGGAAGCCGAGCAGACCGTCGCCGAAGCCGACCTCACCGGCCGCGTCGCCCTGGTGCTCGGCGCGGAAGGCGCGGGACTTCGCCGCCTGACCCGGGAACGCTGCGACCTCGTCGTCCGGCTGCCGACCTTGAACCGGCTGGCGAGCCTGAATGTCTCGAACGCCGCCGCGGTCGCTCTCTACGAGATTGCGCGCCGACGTTAATCGGCTGTTCATCTCACCTGTGATTTATTGCGCAGTGTGACCGCCGACACGTCGGCGTCGCCTAACCTTTCAGTAATTTGCCGCGAAAATCCGGCGCCCGTGCGCTCTCGCTAGTTGCTTCCGCCATCCTTCGTCGCTTACATCGGGGCCCGAGAAACGAGCCATGTCAGACATTCCTCTCACCGAAGATCCGGTCGTCAAGCAGGCTCGCTGCCGCACGCTCGAAGCGCTGGCCGGCGAGCCGGCGCGCGACGTGATCTGGCGCACCTGCCGGACCTTCTTCGAGGCGACGAAGACGGTTCCTCTCGAGCTTCTCTATTCGAGCAAGCACCAGGAAAAGCTGATGAGCACCGGCTCGGTGTTCCTCGGCGCCAACCAGAAGGTCGCGATCGCCCAGGTCGCCGGATCCAAGCAGTCGGTGTCCGACCGGCTGAAGGAGCTGAACCAGCTTACCTTCGACTGGCAGACCCAGACCCGGGCCTACGAGGCGAAGTCGGACGCGGTCGCCGCGGCCGGCCAGCTCGAGGCGCTGCTCAAGAGCCTTCCCGGCAACGCGGCCGAGAAGCAGTCGCTCGCCTTCATCGCGATCACCCGGATGCTGGCGCCGCTGAAGGACTACGGGCAGAAGTTCGAAGCGGTGATGTCGCTCGACGACGAGCTGAACCTCGATGCGGTCGAGATCCTCGACCCGCTCATCGGCGAATTCATGCGCACGCCCGCGGTGTCGGACCAGCTGCTCCAGGGCCTGACCACGCTCGAGCAGAAGCTCCATCGCCTGGCGGATCTGTCGACCGGCACCGGCGAGCCGCCCGCGAACCTGCCGACGACGGCGCAGCGACTGGCGAGCCTGATCGTCAGCCGGCCGATGCCGAATACCCAGGCGGCACTGCAGAGCATCATCGTCCGCGAGATCGCCGGCGGCACCAGCCTGACCGGCGGCGCGCCGGCGGGCGAGCTCAAGGCGGTCCTCAAGCTCCGCAAGCGGCTCACCACGAATGGTCAGCTCCTGGGCGGCAGCGTCAGCGAGGCGGCCTTCGACCGGCGCTGCAGCCGTCTGCTCAATCCCGAGGTCATCGACAAGATCGTCGGCCCGACCTCGACCATCGCCCAGGAGCTGGAGGCGATGCTGCCGTTCCTCGACGAGCCGATCGGCGATCGGTCGCGCGAGTTCATCGTTCGCCAGGTCGACCAGATGGTCCAGGCCTGCCAGTCGCCGCAGCGCTTGGTCGGCGAGAGCACGCCGCCGCCGCAGCGGCTCAAGATGCTGGCCCGCTTTCACAAGCGGATTCGCAAGGCTGAGCTGATCGGCGCGATCAAGACGCGGATCCTGCGCACGGTCGAGACCTTCCACGCCGACACGCTGAAGGCGGCCGATCCGCTCTCGAAGATCGAGAGCCAGGGCGGTGGCAACACCGAGAAGGCGCTGGCGCTGATCGACCTCTGCCGCTCCGGCATGCTGATTCCGGGCGACTACCTCGACAAGGCGCGGAAGGCGGCGGAGACGAGGCTCAAGGCACCCGACTTCATGCCCGCCTATCTCGGCGACGCGGCGGATCCGACCCGGCGCGCCGAAAGGATCACGCAGCTCAAGACCATGCTGATCGAAGCAGGCATCGGCGGCTGAGCCGCCGGACCTGCGGCGTAATCGAAATCTTCATCCGGTAAAGTTTGTTCACCTTGAATTAACCCGGCGCCCGGATATTCCGCGCGCCGGCGGCGACGCAGACTTGCGTTCTGGACCGGTCTCGGTCCCTCCCCACGCAGGATGATCGTCATGAACTGGTTCCGCAATCTGGGCATCGCGCCCAAGATCCTCTCGGTGCTCGCGCTGTTCTCGGCGCTCGCCATCGGGCTTTCCGCCCTCGCCATCACGTCGCTTTCTCACGTCTACAACGAGACCGGTGTCTTCGCCGGCGCCTTCGATCGCGGCATCGTCGGCGGTCGCGCCACCGCCAACCTCCTCGCCTTCGCCCGCAACGTCGAGTTCCTGCCGATCGAGCTGGACAAGGCCGAGCGCGACAAGTACGAGGCCCAGTCGGCGGACGAGCTGAAGCGCCTCTACTCACGGGTCGACCAGCTCGAGCAGCTCGTCAACACGCCGGAAGGCCGCAAGAACGTCGCCGACATCCGCGCCGATGTCGGCCGCTACGAGTCCGCCTACAAGCAGGTCGTGGCGCTCGGCCGCGAAGGCCGCCTCAAGGAAGCGGGCAAGGTCGCCGACGAAGGCGCCAAGACGATCGACGAGGTGCGCACGCACATCCGCGCGATCGAGGACCGCAACACCAAATTCGTCGAGCAGTCGCAGAAGGAAGTGCTCGCGACCTACCAGGACGCGCGCCTGCAGATGATCGTGCTCTCGGCCGGCGGCATCGGAGTCGGCGTGGCCCTCGCCCTCTTCATCGTGCTCGCCGGCGTCACCCGCCCGCTCGGCCGCATGACCGAGGCGATGGGCAAGGTCGCCTCGGGCGACCTCGACATCATGGTTCCGGCCCTCGGCCAGAAGGACGAGGTCGGCAAGCTCGCCTCGGCGCTCGAGCGTTTCAAGGCCGCCGGCATCGAGAACCGCCGCCTCCAGGCCGAGCAGGAAGAAACCAAGCGCCGGGCCGAGGCCGAGAAGAAGGCGATGCTGGCCAAGCTCGCCGACGGCTTCGAGGCCTCGGTCTCGGGCGTCGTCGAGACGGTCGCGACCGCATCCACCGAGATGCGCGCCTCGGCCGAGGCGCTGTCCTCGACCGCCGAGGAGACCTCGCGTCAGTCGACGGCGGTGGCCGCCGCGGCCGAGCAGGCCTCGACCAACGCGCAGACGGTCGCGACCGCGGCCGAGCAGCTCTCCGCCTCGATCAGCGAGATCTCGGGCCAGGTCGCCCAGTCGACGAAGATCTCCGGCAAGGCCGTCGACACCGCCGCCACGACCACGGCGTCGGTCCAGGGCCTCGCCGACGCGGCGCAGAAGATCGGCGAGGTCGTCCAGCTGATCAACGACATCGCCTCCCAGACCAACCTGCTCGCGCTCAATGCGACGATCGAGGCCGCCCGCGCCGGCGAAGCCGGCAAGGGCTTCGCGGTGGTGGCGTCCGAAGTGAAGTCGCTCGCCTCCCAGACCGCGAAGGCGACCGAGGACATCGCGAGCCAGGTGAGTGCGATCCAGGGCGCGACCCGCAACGCCGTCGACTCGATCAAGGGGATCTCCGAGACCATCGGCCAGATCAACGAGATCGCGACCGCGATCGCCTCGGCGGTCGAGGAGCAGGGTGCCGCCACCCAGGAGATCGCCCGCAACATCCAGCAGGCGTCCCATGGCACCAACGAGGTCTCGACCAACATCGTCGAGGTCACGAAGGCCGCGGGCGAGACCGGCTCGGCCGCGACCCAGGTCCTGGCTGCCGCCGGCGAGGTCTCCCAGCAGTCCGAGCGGCTCAAGAGCGAGGTCGACCGCTTCCTGGTCGCCGTCCGCGCGGCCTAGAAGCCTCGGCACGAACGCGCTAAAACGGCGCCGGCCTCGAAAGGGGCCGGCGCCGGGTTAGCTCAGCGGTAGAGCAGCGGTTTTGTAAACCGAAGGTCGGGGGTTCAATCCCCTCACCCGGCACCACGCCTCCGGCAGCGCCTTCAGGTCAGGCCGGCAGCCTCGATCGCCCGACGGCAGGCCTGCTCGCAGGCATCGCAGGCGTTCCGGCAGATCTCGCAATGCTCGTGATGGCCGGCATGGCGGGCGCATTCTGCGCCGCAGATGCGGCAGGCCTCGGCGCATACCTCCAGCACCTGCTTCAGCAGGGCCAGGTTCGGATGCGTCCGTCGGGAGGCGATCTCGCCGGCGGCCGAGCACAGCGCCGCGCAATCCAGGTTGAGGCGGATGCAGCGGCGAAGGTCCTCGAGACCCTCCTCGCCGAGACAGGCATCGGCGCAGGCCGTGCAGGTCTGAGCGCAGTCGAAGCACGCCTCCACGCAGGCCGCCAGAGCGTCGACGCCGTGCACCGGCACGCTCCGCACCTCCGGATGGGTCCCGATCATTTCCAGCGCATGCATGCGTATCTCCGTACCGGCTATCGCAACTCGCCCTGCGGCTGGCGCTTGCCTTCCGCCCGCCGCATCAGGCGCAGCTTCACCTCGGCGCCCCTGGCCGCCTGCTCCCACCGCTCGACGATCTCCGCCAGATCGTTCCGCGCCCTCGGATGCCCTATCTGCTTGGCGAGGAGGCGAAGCTGCCGCGCCCGCTCGCGCCACTGCCGCGCGTCCTGATCGTCGTCCTTCATCGAAAGTTCCCGGCTGGAGGAAGCATCATTCAAACGCAGCCGCGGCGCTTGTGTTGCAGCAAGCCGGTGATTTCATCGCCTTCCGCGGATGGACGAGCCGGGTGGCGGGGCAGGATCCGCGTCGCTAGCCTGCCTCGCGACCCCTCATCCGGAGATTCCCATGCGCGCACGCGTTCGTGACACCGAGATCTACTTCGACGTCGAAGGCGCCGGCCTGGTGCCGGACGGCAAGCGCATGCGCGAGAAGCCGGTCGCCTTCGTCATCCATGGCGGCCCGGGCGGCGATCATTCCGGCTTCAAGCCCGGCATGAGCCCGCTCGCCGAGAAGATGCAGCTCGTCTACTTCGACCATCGCGGCCACGGCCGCTCGGCCAAGGGAGACCCCACCAAGTACAATCTCGACGAGAACGTCGAGGACATGGAGGCGCTGCGGCTCCATCTCGGCCTGGGACCGATCGTCAGCATCGGCACCAGCTACGGCGGCATGGTCGCCCAAGCGCATGCGGCGCGTTACCCGAAATCGGTCTCCCACCTGATCCTTATCGTCACCGCGTCGCATTACGGCTTCAACGCGCGGGCACGCCAGATCATCGCCGAACGCGGGAGCCCCGAGCAGAAGGCGATCTGCGACGACCTCTGGTCCGGCCGCCTCGACTCCGTCGAGAAGATGCGGCGCTACTACGAGCTGATGGGGCCGATGTATGCGATGAGGTTCGATGCGGCGGCCGCCGCCGCCGGCCGCGAGCGCGGCACCTACTCGCCCGAGCCGATGCTCAAGGCCTTCGCGCCCGGAGGCTTCCTGCAGAGCTACGACCTCAGGCCCGAGCTCAAGAACATCACGGCGCCGACGCTGATCCTCGCCGGCCGCCACGACTGGATCTGCCCCCCGGAATTCTCCGAGGAGATCCACCGCCTGATTCCGGGATCCGACCTGAGGATCTTCGAGGAGAGCAGCCACTCGATCCGCGGCGACGAGCCCCAGGCGCTCAACGACGCGATCGCCGGCTTCGTCATCTATAAGTCACGACCTCGGGCCTAGGAGCACCCAGGAACCCGCCGTCTCCTCACGCGTTTTTCGGGTCTCTAAGCGTGAGGAGACGTGCCATGGGTCGTGGATTGCTGCTCTGGCTGATCGGAATTCCGCTTCCGATCATTCTCGTCGTCTGGCTTCTCGGGGGTCTCAGCTAGGCTCTCCCCCGGCCCGCGCCGTCAGGCGCGGGCGAGGAAGTCGCGCTTGCCGATATTGACGCCGCAGTGCCTGAGGATCGAGTAGGCCGCGGTGGCGTGGAAATAGAAGTTCGGCAGAGCGAAGTTCACCAGGTAGTCCTGCCCCTTGAACGTCATCGGCTGGCCGCCGATCGGCAGCGTCACGTCGCGCGTCTCCGATCCGTCCAGGTCGGACGCCTTGAAGCCCTGCACATAGGCGGTGACCTTGGCGATCCGCGCCTTGAGCTCGGGGATCGTCTTCTCGGTGTCCTCGTACTTGGGCACTTCCTGGCCGGCGAGGCGGGCCATCGTGCTCTTGGCGAAGTCGGTGACCAGCTGCACCTGGCGGGTCAGCGCGAACATGTCGGGCGCCAAGCGGTAGTTCAGCAGCACCGTCGGGTCGACCTTCTTCTCGGTCGCGTAGGCCTCGGCCTTGGTGAGAACGCCGTCGACGGCCTTGAGTGTCTGCAGGATGCCGGGCGCGGCTGCCTGGTACATGGAAAAGGGCATGGGGATGTCTCGGTTCGAGGGAGGGAGAACCGATCCTGTCCCCAAACCGGCGGGCCGTGCAAGGCCCGCCGCACGGGTTCGTCCTAGCTGACGATCCTCAGGAAGATCATCACCATGCCCACCACCGACGCGCCGTAGGCGGCGGTACGGATCCAGGGCAAACCGGCGATGTAGACGACGCCGTGGACAAGGCGCGCCCAGAAGAACAGCTGGGCGCCGAGCGCGGTCGAGGCATCGGCCTTGCCGGAGACATGCGCGATCAGCACCAACGCCGCGAAAGGCGCGATGTTCTCGAGCATGTTCATGTGCGCCCGCTTGGCGCGGCCGATCCAGCCTTCGACGGTCGGGAAGTTCTCGCGGTTGCCGATCAGGATCGGCAGGCCGAAGCTCTTGTTCAGCCCGATCGTGTAGGGAAGTGCCAGCACGACGCAGAGCGCCGCGCTCCAGGCGAGCATCGTCAGATCGATTGTCATGGGTTCCCCCTTTGGAAGCCGGGGAAAGCTTACCTCAAGTCCATTCGACCGCGGTGATCCGCTTTTTCGACTCGGCCTTGGTCTTCTTCTGCTGCTGGATCCAGTTGGCCGCCCGCTTGGCGGCGCTCTTGCCGCGGAACTCGGCAAGGATGTCGTCCTGGGTCTCGGCGATCTTGGACTGGCAGCGAGACAGGAGCGTGTCGGAGGTCTCCCGCGGCAGACGGCTGAACTCCTGCTCGGCGACGCCATAGTTGTAGATGAAGAGGGGATCGTTCGGGCTGCGAAGAGCCGCGGTCAATGCAGCGGGGAAGGGCTCGTCCTCGGCCAAGAGTCCGTCGCACGCCGTGGACAGCAGCTTCACTGCCGTCCGCTTCACCGCCAAGTCCCGAGCCTGCGCTTCTGCCATGAACTCTCCGCGCGCTTCTCCGCGGATTCCCGTCAAATTCTGACGACAACTTCTTTATTTTTAGCGAAATTCACTTCGCTCTTCAAGATAGTTCCGCGAACACATCCGCTACGTTGAGGCGAAACTCAATGATTTCATCAGGCTCCAGCGGCCGGCTGCAGCCGAATAACCGCACTTGAAGCAAAACGGAGACCATCGGACACCACCCGGAACGAGGGATCGGGCGTGGCGTTGTGGCGGCGTTGGCCCAGTGCGGGCCTTCGGGAGAGGATCATGACCGAAGCCGTCACGCGGGTGCATTGCCCCTGGTGCACCACCCGTCTCAACGCCCAGGCGGCCGTCTGCCACCGCTGCGGCGCGATCAAGATGCGCCCGCCGCTGTCGATGATGCAGATCTTTTTCGTTCATCCCTTGGGCGCCACCGTCCTGGCGCTGGCCGGGCTCGTCCTGTTCGGGCTTTCGGCGGTCAAGGCCGGCGGCGTCTTCATCGCCTCCTGGCTCTTGTTCAGCCTGATTCATGTCGCCTTCCGTCAGCGTCGCCGCTGGGTGCAGCTCGAGCCGCTGCTGCTCAAGGCGGACGAGACCGAGCAGCAGGTCTCCCACGCCGCGCCGTTCCAGATGAAGCCGTGGTTCGCGACCGCGGCCACCGTCATCGTCGGCGTCGGCATCGTGTGGGCGGCCACGCCGCATACTTCGAAGGAGACCGCGAGCGCCGCAGTCATCCCGGTGGATGCGCAAGCGGCGCCAGTCACGGTCGCGACCGTCGCTCCCCCGCGTGAGGCGCTGCCGCCGACACCGCCCGCGCAGCCCTGGAAGGCCGAGACGCCCCCGTCCGAGCCGCTCAGGATCGACGTGGCAACCGTCCCCGTCGAGATGCCCAAACCCGAGCAGCCCGATCGCACGCAGGTGCTCACCGCGCAACGGCTGTTGAGCGACCTCGGCTACGACGTCGGCGGCGTCGACGGCAAGGTCGGCGCGCGTACCCGCGCCGCGATCAAGTCGTTCCGCGAGAAGGCCGGCCTCGGCGGCGAGGAGATCAACGCCGAACTGATCGCCGCGCTGGAGACGGCGGCGCCGATGCAGCAGTTCGCCGCGGCTCCGGCTCAGCCGATGCTGTCGGACGGACGCCCTGCCCGCCTCGATACGCCGGCGGCTCCGTCGATGCGGCCCCAGCAGGCCGACGCCCCGATCGGCATGCCGACGCGTCACGGCTCGACCGCGTCGGCAACCTGGCGCCCGACCGACGTCAGCGCTTCCCAGCCGACCGAGCCGCGTTCGCGCGGCGGCGAGAGCACCGCGACGCTCAACCGCGAGTCGGCGCAGAAGGCCCAGCCGGCTCCGCAGCCGCGGCCCGAGCGGACGGCGGTCGTCACCAACGAGATTCCGGTCAACGGCACCATGGCGAGCACGCCGCGCGAGATGCAGGCGCCGGTTCGGCTCGCCGCGCCGACGCGCAATCCGCAGCACGCCGACGCCACTGGCCCGGCTCCGGCGCCGAAACCGGTGCCGATCCACACGCTGGTGCCGACCATCGTCCCGGTCCAGTCGCCTGGACAGGGCACCGTCGGCGGGCTGGTGCTGCCGCCGCAGCCTCCGCCGCCGCCTCCGGGCTACGCCCCGTCGGTCCGCTACTGATCTTCGCCTCCCCCGCCGCCCGATCGAAAGGTCGGCGGGGTCTCAGGCTTCCCGCAACGAAGCGGGAGGCTGGCAATGGCGATCAGGAATCTCACCTCGCTGCAGCGCTACCGCTGGAATATCCGCAAGGAACAGGCCCCGAAACGACGAAGGCCTCCCGATCGGGAGGCCTTCGCCCTTTCGTCGCGATCCGGATCGCTACTTCCGGCGCCACCAGCCGCCGCGCTTGGTCGTCACCTCGGCGTCGCCGCCGATCACCTGAACCGGCGGATTGGGATCGATCGGGATTGCGGGGGCGCTCGGCGCGTCGCCGGCCGCTCGTGGCGACGACTCCTGCTTCTCCATCTGCTCGAACGCGGAGAGAACCTGGTCGGCGACCGAGGTCGGCTGATAGGCGGACTGATAGGCCGGCGGCTGGAAGACTGGCGGCTGGAAGGCTGGCGCGGGTGCCGGCGGCACGGGCTGCGAGACGGGTGCCGCCGGCGGCGGCACCGCCGCGATCGGCTGCTCGCCCTCGATCGGATGCTCGCCGTCCTCGCGGCGGCCGCGACGGCGCCCGCCCCGACGGCCCCGACGACGGCGACGGCCGCCTTCGCCTTCCTCGCCGCCCTCGGGGTGGTTCACGCCCGGCAGCGCGCCCTGCTCGCGGTCGCCCTGGTCTTCAGAACGGTCGGCATCCTCGTGCACTTCGGCCGCCGGAGAGAATCCGGTCGCCGGCGACGCCTGCTCGCCCTGTGGCGCAAGGCCACCCTCGCCGGGATGCCCGGGGCGATCTCCGCCGCCCCGGCGGCGACGGCGGCGGCGGCGGCGACGGCCGCCGCGCTCCTCTTCGCCTTCGCCCTGCTGGTGGGGCGGCTGATGCTGACGCTGCTCGGAGGACGCGGCCTGCTCCTGATCGGCGGTCTCGCCGTCCTCGTCGTCCTCGTCGGCCGGAACCGGCGGCGGCAACGCCTGCTGCGCCTGCGGCCGCGCCTCGACCTGGCTCTGCGCGTCACGGATCTTCAGCCGCTCGATGCGGTGGTTCGGCGGGACGAGCGTGTCGTCCTGGCCGAGGAACACCTTCATGCCGTGCCGCGCCTCGACGTCGGCGAGCGCGGCACGCTTGTGGTTCAGGATGTAGAGCGCGACGCCGGCCGGCACGTAGACCATGATCTCGGCGGCGCGATGCTTCGCACCTTCCTCCTCGATCGCGCGGAGCACGTGCAGCGAGGTCGACTCGGTCGAACGGATGTGGCCGGTGCCGCCGCAATGCGGGCACAGCGTGGTCGAGGCCTCGACGAGGCTCGGGCGCAGCCGCTGGCGCGACAGCTCCAGCAGGCCGAAAGCCGAGATGCGGCCGATCTGGATGCGGGCGCGGTCGTGGCGCATCGCGTCCTTGAGGCGCCGCTCGACCTGGTGGTTGTGCCGGTTGTCCTCCATGTCGATGAAATCGATCACGATGAGGCCGGCGAGATCGCGAAGCCGCAGCTGGCGGGCGACCTCGTCGGCCGCCTCCAGGTTGGTCTTGAGCGCCGTGTCCTCGATGTGCCGCTCGCGCGTGGCGCGGCCCGAGTTCACGTCGATGGCGACCAGCGCTTCGGTCTGGTTGATGACGATGGAGCCGCCGGAGCGCAGCGGCACCATCGGCGAGTGCATGGCGTCGAGCTGAGACTCGACCTGGGCCTTCTGGAAGAGCGGCAGGCCGTCATCCGCCTTGTAGCGCTGGACGCGCTTGGCATGCGACGGCATCAGCATCTTCATGAAGTCTTTGGCGGCCTTGTACTGCTCCTCGCCGTCGACCAGCACCTCGTCGATGTCGCGCGAATAGAGGTCGCGGATCGAACGCTTGATCAGGTCGGCCTCGGCGTGGATCACGCAGGGCGCGGTCGAGGTCAGCGTCGTCTCGCGGATCGAGTCCCAGAGACGGACCAGGTAATCGCAGTCGCGCTTGATCTCGGTCTTGGTGCGCTCGCTCCCGGCGGTGCGCACGATAAGGCCCATGCCCTCCGGCAGCTCCAGCTCGTCGATCATCGACTTGAGGCGCTTGCGGTCGGTGGCGTTGGTGATCTTGCGGCTGACGCCGCCGCCGCGCGCCGTGTTCGGCATCAGCACGCAGTAGCGGCCGGCGAGCGAGAGATACGTGGTGAGCGCAGCACCCTTTGTGCCGCGCTCTTCCTTGACCACCTGCACCAGCAGGATCTGCCGGCGCTTGATCACTTCCTGGATCTTGTAGTTGCGCAGCAGCCGCTGGCGGCGACGGGCGAGCTCCTCGTTGTCGTCGCCGCCGATCACCTCGACCTGGCTCTCGCCGACGCTTTCCGGCGTCGAAGGCGCGCGCTCCGCGTCGGACCGCTCGGCCTCGGCACGGGCTTCTTCTTCGCCGCCCGCCGGTTCACGAGGCTCGGCCGGCGTCTCGGCGGTCTCGGCATCGTAGAGAACGGCCGGCGTGGCGCCGGCGGACTCGGCGATCGCCGTCCGCTCGGGCGTGATCGAGGCGTCGTCGCCGACGGGGGCAGCCGCCGGTTCCGCTTCGGCCGCCGCCGCGGGGGCTTCGGAGGCGGCTTCCGTCGCCGGCAATTCCTCCGGCGTGGCATCGGGGGCCGGGGTGCCGGCATCCTCATCGCCAGGGACAGCCTCGCCGGCATGACGATCGCGGCGCTCGCCGCGACGGTTGCGGCGTCCCCGCCGTTCGTCGCGATCGCGATCGCGGCGACGACCGCCGCCTTCGTTGCCGCTGACCTCGCCGCGCTCGATCTTCGCCATCTCGGCGAGGAGCCGTTCGCGATCGGCGACGGGGATCTGATAGTAGTCGGGATGAATCTCGCTGAAGGCGAGGAAGCCGTGGCGATTGCCGCCGTAGTCGACGAAGGCGGCCTGAAGCGACGGCTCGACCCTCGTTACCTTCGCAAGATAGATGTTTCCCTTGAGCTGCTTCTTAGTCGACGTCTCGAAGTCGAAGTCTTCCAGGCGATTGCCGGCTAGCACGACGACCCGGGTCTCTTCCGGGTGCGTCGCGTCGATGAGCATACGTTTGGCCATCAGGCGCGATCTCCGCGCGGCCGGGGCCGAGACGCTCGTGTGCCGGGCGTCGGCCAAAACCGCGGATAAGGATGTGAGTGTGGTTGCGACGCAGCCGCCCGGGGATTCCCTCGCGACCATCTGCCTCCACCCGCAGCGAAGCGCGCGGGGCTCGGAGACTCGGAAGGTGGGTAGGGCGCTGCATCAAGCGATAACTGGGTTGGCCCTTGGGGGGCCTCTACGACTTTGGTTACGGCCGGTCAGGCGAGGGTCTCGGCGACGCGTGGGCGTCGGCGGTCGGCCACTTGCCTCCGGCTCGCCGATACATAATCCGGTTTTCCACACCCGACAACGACCTTGTGGTCGCGTTGTCACGGGCGGCGGCAGTCAAAGGACTTCTCGCCACCCTGAGTCCCCATGTATATGGGGGTTTAGGGCGGCATTGGTCACAATATGTATCCGAATCGGTGGTGGCTTTGGGCGTCGGCGCTGATCCTGGCCTGGCTCCTGGCCGGTTCGGCTGTCGCCCAGACCGTCGTCAGCCGCCTGAACCTGGTCAGCGGCCCCGAGCGGACGCGCATCACCCTCGAACTCAGCCAGAAGGTCGAGCCGCACACCTTCCTGCTGGCTGACCCCTACCGGGCCGTCATCGACCTGCCGCAGGTGGCCTTCCGTTGGGCCGAAGCGCTGCCAACCCCGGCCGACGGGCCGGTGGCGGGATTCCGCCACGGTCAGTTCAAGCCGGGGACCTCGCGCCTGGTCATCGACCTCCGCCAGCCGATGCAGATCGTGCAGGCGCAGGTCCTGCCGGCCGGCGGCGGTCAGGGCTGGCGGCTGGTGCTCGACCTGGCGCCGATCACCCGCGAGGCCTTCCTGGCCGTGATCGGAACCTCGTCGGCGACGGCAGCGATACCGCCCAAGCCTCCCCAGCCGGCCCAGGACGGCCAGATGCCGCGCCGTTCCGACGGACGCCGGACCGTGATCCTGGATCCCGGCCATGGCGGGAGCGATCCCG